>NZ_JBEZNQ010000001.1:0-414999 GCF_040653315.1 Streptomyces sp. NPDC047981
ATGCTGGTGTGCACTCCTTCACGGAGAAGCAGCAGGGCCCACACGCGAGGCTTCCTAGGGCGGTGCGTGTGGGCCCTGCTGGGCGAGGTGTTGCACTGCGGCGCTCCTCCGCCCAGGGCCGGGTGCGCACCTCGTCCCGCACCGAGACGCCCGCGTCGGTCAGCCCGCGCACGAGCGCGACCGCCGCCCGGGGCGAGGCCGCCCAGACGATCCGCTCCGGTGCCGCGAGACCGGCCGCGGCGTAGGCGAGCCGTACCCCCGCCTCCGCCGCCGCCCGGTCGGCCGCTCCGGTCGCCGCCGCCACGGCCCGCCACTTGTCCACCGTCGTCGGTGTCTCGTTCATCTCTCCCCCTGTAGCTTCAGCAGTAGCTGTCGCTGTCGTTGTCCGTGTCAGTCCGCGACGATCCGGTACGCGCCCGGGGTGTACTCCCGCTGTCGCACCACGCGGTACCAGCCCTTCGGCAGCGGGATCGGGGCGTGCTCCTCGTGCACCACCCGTCCGCCCGTGGGCAGTTCGAGCAGGAACGGCCCGAACGGTCCGGGCTCGCGCACCAGGCGTCCGGGCCCCGGGATCGCGTGGGCGTGGCCGGTGACCTCGCCGAGCGCGAGGACCAGCCGGCCCCTGGCGTCTCTCGGCTCCCCCGCCGCGTCCTTGGCGTGCGCGGGCACCGCCGTCTCCTCGACGGGCACGATCAGCACGTCTCCCTGCCGGTACATGGCTCTCCCCTCCGTGGTGGGCACGGTCTGTGTCGACCACGCATTCGACGCTAGAGGCAGCCACTGACAACGGCCTCGCGACCGCCCCCGGACCGCGCGTTGTCGGTGCGGGTTGGTACAACTGCTCGCGTCAGCAGATCAGCAGATCAACGCCGTCCGGTGTCTGGAGCATTCATGACCATCTCGGGAGACATGCAGGAGTTCCACGGCCTGCCCGTGTTCGAGTTCCCGGACCGTGACGCCGTCGTCGAACTGCCGGACCCGGCCTCCGTGGCCTGGCGGGTCTCCGGCGCGACGTACTGCGACCCGGAGGACGAGCAGTGGGAGCAGGTCTTCGCCCGGTTCCTCGCGGCCGTCGACACCCAGAAGGTCCGCGCGCTGGTCGTCGGCGGCTGGGACGAGGCGTACGACAGCTCGTCCGCGCCGATCGTCGCCGCACTCGTGGAAGCCGCCGGGGAGCGGCTCACCTCCCTGGAGGCGCTGTTCCTCGGGGACATGACCTTCGAGGACTGCGAGATCAGCTGGATCCAGCAGTCCGACGTGACGCCGCTCCTCGCCGCCTATCCGCGGCTGAAGGAGCTTGGGGTGCGCGGCGGCACGGCGCTCGCCTTCCCGGCCGTACGCCACACCGAGCTGCGGACGCTCGTGGTGGAGACGGGCGGTCTGGGGGCCGACGTCGTGCGCGGCATCGTGGGCAGCGATCTGCCCGCGCTCGAGAAGCTGGACCTGTGGCTCGGCACCGACGAGTACGGCGGCGACGCGACGCTGGACGACCTGGCGCCGGTGCTCGCCGGCACCGGCTTCCCCGCCCTGCGCGATCTCGCGCTGCGCAACAGCGTCCTCCAGGACGAGATCGCCGCCGCCGTGGCCGGCGCCCCGGTGGTCGCCCGGCTCGACCGCCTCGACCTCTCGATGGGCACGCTCACCGACGAGGGCGCCGAGGCGCTGCTCGTGGGGCAGCCGCTCACCCACCTCACCCACCTCGACCTCTCCCACCACTACCTCAGCGAGAAGATGAGCGAGCGGATCGTCGACGCCCTCGCCCCGTACGGGGTGACGGTCGACGTCGGCGACGCGCAGGAGGCCGAGGACGACGGTGACGGCGAGGTCTTCCGGTACGTCGCGGTCGCCGAATGACCTCTTCCCCCACGGGCGCCCACCCGCGCCTCGTCGTCGTCGGCAACCCGGCCCACCGCAGGGGCGCGTACATCCGCGACGCCGTGCGGGCGGCCGGGTTGCCCGAGGCGCGGGTCGAGCCCTGGCTCGACGTCCTGCGGGGCGGGGGCCGGTTCCGGCCGGGCGAGACGGTCCGGTTGGAGTCGCCGGGCGAGGACCCGGACGTGGAGCGGCTGCTGCGCGGCACCGACGACCCGACGCGCGTCGAGGGAACGGCCCGCTGGTACGGGGCGTTCACGGCCGCCACGGCACGGCTCGCCCGGACCGTCGCCGACGCCGGGGCCGTCCTGGTCGACGACCCCACCGAGCCGGCGGTGCTCTTCGACAAGCGCCTCGCCCACGCCCGGCTGCGCGTCGCCGGGGTCCCTGTGCCGGAGTCGCCGACGTCCGGCACGGCCGGCCCGCCCGTAAGGGGCTGGGCGGACGTGCGCGCCCTCATGGCGACCGCCGAGCTGCCCCGGGTGTTCGTGAAGCTGGCGCACGGCTCGTCCGCCTCGGGGGTCCTGGCCGTGGAGACGAACGGCGCCGGACGCGTCCAGGCCACCACCTCCGTGGAGCGGGCCCCGGACGGGCGGCTCTTCAACTCCCTCCGGGTGCGCCGCTACACGACGGAGCGCGAGGTCGCGGCCATCGTGGACGCGCTCGCTCCGGACGGGCTGCACATCGAGCGCTGGCTGCCCAAGGCCGTGCAGCACGGCCGGGCGGCCGATCTGCGGGTGGTCGTGATCGACGGGCGCGCCACCCACGCCGTCGTACGGACCAGCCGCTCCCCGATGACCAACCTTCATCTCGGCGGCGCCCGGGGCGATCTGGGCGCCGTGCGCGCGGCCGTCTCGGCGGCGGGCGGACGGTGGGGGGACGCGCTGGAGGTGTGCGAGCGGGCGGCCGACGCCTTTCCCGGCACCCGGTGCGTCGGGATCGACCTGCTGCCGGCCGTCGGCTGGCGGCGCTTCGCCATCGGCGAGGTCAACGCCTTCGGCGACCTTCTCCCGGGCCTCACCGGCCTGCCGGGCAGCGGAGCCGAGGGCATGGACACGTACGCCGCCCAGGTCGCCGCGCTGCTGCGCGGCCCCGACCCCCGCACAGGCAAGACTCGCACCACCGGCACAACCGGTTCCACCTGCACGACCAGCACCACAGGCACCACAGGAACGAGCACCACGTGAACCAGCAGCACGCACCCGACATGAACGAGATCGTGGGCAGCCACGACCTCCTCCTGGTCACGCTCGACACCCTCCGGTACGACGTGGCCGCCGAACTCGCCGCCGCGGGCCGCCTCCCGAACCTGGCCCGGCACCTCCCCGGCGGCCACTGGGAGCGCCGGCACGCCCCCGGGAGCTTCACGTACGCCTCCCACCAGGCGATCTTCGCCGGGTTCCTGCCGACCCCGGCCGCCCCCGGCCCGCACCCCCGGCTCTTCGCCGCCCGGTTCGCCGGCAGCGAGACCACCGCCGGCGGCACGTTCGTGTACGACACCCCCGATCTCGTCGCCGGGCTCGCCAAGGAGGGGTACCGCACCGCGTGCGTCGGCGGGGTCGGGTTCTTCAACGGGCAGGCACCGCTCGGTTCCGTGCTGCCGGGGCTCTTCGACGAGAGCCACTGGGAGCCCGCCTTCGGCGTCGCCTCCCCCACGTCCTTCGAGTCCCAGGTGACCAGGGCCGAGGAGATCGTCGCGGCGCTCCCCGCCGAGCAGCGGCTCTTCCTCTTCGTCAACGTCTCCGCGCTGCACCAGCCGAACTGGTTCCATCTGCCCGGCGCGACCCGGGAGTCCGGCGACACGCGCGCCTCGCACGCGGCGGCCCTGGAGTACGTGGACCGGCACATCGGCCGTCTCTTCGACGCGATGAGCAGCCGCCGCCCGTGCTTCGCGATCGTCTGCTCGGACCACGGCACCGCGTACGGCGAGGACGGCTTCACCGGTCACCGGCTCGGCCACGAGGTCGTGTGGACCGTCCCGTACGCCCACTTCCTCCTGGACGGACCCCGCGCGGAGGCACGCGCATGACCGAGTCGCCCCGGCCGTACGAGAGTTACGTCTACGCCTACCCGCACAAGACGGCGTACCGCCCGCTCCCCGATCCGACGCCCTCCCTCGCCGCGCTCTGGCGCGACGAGCCGAAGGACGCGCTCTCCCTCTACGCCCACATACCGTTCTGCGAGGTCCGCTGCGGCTTCTGCAACCTCTTCACCCGGATCGGCGCACCGGACGAGCTGACGACCCGCTACCTCGACGCCCTCGACCGCCAGGCGACCGCCGTGCGCGAGGCACTGGGCGACGCCGGGCCGGTCCGGTTCGCCACGGCGGCCTTCGGCGGCGGCACGCCCACCTTCCTCACCGCCGGCGAGCTGGAGCGGCTCTGCGACATCGCGGAGAAGCGCATGGGCGTGGACCTGCGGGCCGTCCCCCTCTCGGTGGAGACGTCCCCGTCGACCGCGACCGCCGACCGGCTCACGGTCCTCGCCGAGCGCGGGGCCACCCGGCTCAGCATCGGGGTGCAGAGCTTCGTGGCGGCGGAGGCCCGGGCCGCCGTGCGTCCCCAGCGCCGCGCCGAGGTCGAGGAGGCGCTGGGCCGGATCCGCGCCAGCGGCGTCCCCGTCCTCAACATCGACCTGATCTACGGCATCGAAGGCCAGACCGAGCGCAGCTGGACCCTCTCGCTCGACGCCGCCCTCGCCTGGCGGCCGGAGGAGCTCTATCTCTATCCGCTGTACGTCCGCCCCCTCACCGGCCTCGGCCGGCTCTCGGCGACAGCCGACCGGGAGTGGGACGAGCAGCGGCTGCGGCTCTACCGCCACGGCCGGGACCATCTGCTCGCCCGTGGCTACGAGCAGGTGTCGATGCGCATGTTCCGGCGCGCCGACGCGCCGCCGCAGGGCGCCGACGACTACGCCTGCCAGACCGACGGCATGATCGGCCTCGGCTGCGGGGCCCGCTCGTACACCTCGGAGCTGCACTACTCCTTCGACTACGCCGTCGAGATGCGGGAGATCCGGGCGATCATCGACGACTACACGGCGACGGAGGACTTCGGGCGGGCCCGGGTGGGCCGCCGGGTCGACGCGGATGAGGCGCGCCGACGCCATCTGCTGCAGTCGCTCCTGCAGGCCAGGGGGATGCCCGTCGCCGAGTACGAGGAGCGGTTCGGCGCCTCGCCCTTCGCGGACTTCCCCGCGGAGCTGGGCCGGTTCGAGGCGCTGGGCTGGCTGGACCCGGCGGCGCCCGCCGGGCTGCTGCGGCTCTCCGCGGAGGGCCTCGCGCACTCGGACGCGTTGGGCCCGGCGCTCTTCTCCCCGGCCGTGCGGGCGGCGATGGCCGCCTACGAGCCGAAGTAGGGGACGGTCGTGGACCTGACGATCCTGTACCGGGGGCCGCTCGCCTCCTGCGACTACGACTGTCCCTACTGCCCGTTCGCCAAGCGGCGTGACAGCCGTGAGCAGCTGCGGGCCGACCGGGCCGCCCTCGAACGCTTCGCCGCGTGGGCGGCGGCGCGGACCGACGACCGGCTGCGGATCCTGTTCACGCCGTGGGGCGAGGGCCTGGTCAGGTCGTGGTACCGGCGGACCCTCGCCGAGCTGTCGCATCTGCCGCACATCGAGCGGGTGGCGATCCAGACCAATCTGAGCTGCCGGACGGACTGGCTGGCCGAGGCCGACGCCGAGACCCTCGCGCTCTGGTGCACGTACCATCCCGGCCAGACGCCGTACGACCGTTTCCTCGCCAAGTGCCACGACCTGGCGGCGCGGGGCACGCGGTTCAGCGTCGGGATCGTCGGTCTGGCCGAGCACCGGGAGCACGCGGAGCGGCTGCGCGCGGACCTGCCGCGCGAGGTCTATCTGTGGGTGAACGCGGCGGAGGGTCATACGTACACCGACGAGGAGGCCGAGGGCTGGACGGCCCTCGACCCCCTCTTCCCGTACAGCCGCCATCCGCACCGCTCGGCCGGGCTGCCCTGCAGGACCGGGGAGTCGGTGATCTCCGTGGACGGCGACGGGACGGTGCGCCGGTGCCACTTCGTCAAGGCGGAGCTGGGCAATCTGTACGACGGCTCGTTCCGTGCCGCCCTGCGCCCGCGCGCCTGCCCGCTCGCCGTGTGCGACTGCCACATCGGCTACGTCCACCTGGAGACGCTGCCGCTGTACGACGTGTTCGCGGGCGGGGTCCTGGAGCGGATCCCGGCCGCGCCGGTCGGGCTGGTCGCGCCGGTCGGGGTGGTCGGACCCGATGGCGCGGCCGCGCCCGACGGAGTCGTCAGAGGGGCATGAGGTCGCCGACCGGCATGAGGTCGGGGCGCTTGGCCGCGACGTCGTCGCCCGAGCTCTCGCCGCGGAGGCGGCGCCCGATCCACGGCACGAGGTACTCCCTGGCCCAGTGGATGTCGTCGCGGCGGACCTCCAGGGTCCCCCTCGGCGGCAGCGGCGGCCAGGCCTGGTCCGGGTCGGCCGGCACGTCCATGCCGAGGACCTGGGCGGCGCGCAGCGCGACCCGGGTGTGGCCCTCGGGCGAGAGGTGCAGCCGGTCGTCGTCCCAGGCCCGCCTGTCCTGTACGGACTTGAGCGACCACAGGTCGAGGACCGGGCAGTCGTAGCGGTCGGCGATGGCCCGGACGTGCGCGGTGTACGTGGCGATCTTGCCGCGCAGGTGCCGCAGGACGGGTACGTCGCGGGTGTCGAAGCCGGTCGTCACCATCACCGTGCCGACGGCCGACGTGAGGTCGGCGACGGCGCGCTCGAAGCGCTCGGCGACGTCGTCCGGGTCGGTGCCGGGCCGGATGATGTCGTTGCCGCCCGCACAGAAACTCACCAGGTCGGGGGCGAGTTCCTTGGCCCTCGGGACCTGCTCCGCCACGATCTGGTCGAGGAGCCGGCCCCGGACGGCCAGATTGGCGTAACGGAACGCGTCGTGCTCCGGCAATTGGTCGGCGAGGAGAACCGCGAAGCGGTCCGCCCATCCGACGTACTTCCCGTCCGGCCCGGGATCTCCCACGCCCTCGGTGAAGCTGTCCCCGATCGCCGCGTACGACCCGAATACGTTCTTGTCTCTTGATCTCGAATCGTCTGCCACGGGAGTTCATCTTTCCCTTACGGGTGTGACCTACGCGACCGTAAGGAGGGGTTGACGCCGGGTGAGATACGCCACCGGTCAAGATTCCGCCAAGCCGGAATACGCGCGAGGGGCCCGGCACACCGAAGTGCCGGGCCCCTGCGGGGTGGTGCGTACGACGCGGCTCGTCAGATGCCGACGCCGTGCTGGCGCAGGTACGCCAGCGGGTCGATGTCCGAGCCGTAGCTCGGGCCGGTGCGGATCTCGAAGTGCAGGTGCGGGCCGCTGGAGTTGCCGGTCGAGCCGGAGAGGCCGATCTGCTGGCCGCCCGTGACGGTCTGGCCGGCCGAGACGGAGAGCGAGGAGAGGTGGGCGTACTGGGAGTACGTGCCGTCGGCGTGCTGGATGACGACCTCGTTGCCGTACGCGCCGCTCCAGCCGGCCGAGTGGACGGTGCCCGCGCCGACGGCCTTGACCGAGGTGCCGGAGGAGGCGATGAAGTCGACACCGGTGTGGTAGCCGGAGGACCACATCGAACCGGAGGCCCGGTACGGGGTGGAGACGCCGCCGCCGACCGGAGCGACCCAGCCGGAGGAGGACTGCGCCGGGGCGGACTGCGCGGGGGCGGAGTCCTGGGTGGTGGCGGCCGTGGTGCGCTCGGAGGAGCGGGAGGCGCGCGACTCGCTCGCGTCGGAGGACGAGGACTTCTTCTCGGCCTTGGGCGCGGCCTTCGGGGCGGCCTTGGGGGCCGCGGCCTTCGGGGCGGCCGTGGACTTGGCGCCCAGGGTGAGCTTCATGCCGGGGAGGATCAGCGAGGGGTTCTCGCCGACGACCTGGCGGTTGTCGGCGTAGAGCTTCTGCCAGCCACCCTTGAGGTCGTGCTCGGCGGCGATCTTCGACAGGTAGTCGCCGGGAACGACGGAGTACGTCTTCGGCTTCGCCGCGGGGGCGGCCGGGGCCTTCGCGGGGGTGGCGGCGACGGCGGCGACGGCCTTCTCGGACGTCAGGGCCGGCGCGGCCTTCTCGGCGGCGTGGGCGCCGGTCGCACCGAGCAGCGGCAGGGCGACGACGGCGCCGCCGGTGCCGGCGGCGACGAATCCGCGCGTGATCGGGTTGGCCTTGGGACGGCGATGCTTACCCTTCGCGGGCATGGCGAATTCCTCTCCGTCGCCTACGAGGTGAGCTGTCGGGTTCGGACTGGAGATGTCCGGCCGCGTTCTCACGCGGCTTCACCCCGAGCCGTCCGGTCAGACCGGTGCGGCGTACTTACCTGGGTCCCCCGCTCCTGCCGTACGTGGATGGGTGCGGATTGATTCCGGTCGGTGGCAGGATTCGGCGGTCCGTCCGGATTGAGCGTGACGCTAGACGAGCGGGGTCGAGCCGAACAAGCCGCTGGTTTCCGTTCGCAATCCGCGGCGTGATATCCGCGCCGAATTCCGGTCACCCTGCGTGGATGACGGGGGATCGATTTCCTTTTCCGGTACGGGAATTAGCGGGGACGATCAGGCACGGTCCGTCACCTTTGAGACGCTGCTCACGCCCCGAAACCCATCTCCCCTGCAACCAGGGCGCGTTATACCGAAGGGCTCAATTCGGACAGAACACCCAATCCCCTACCCAGGGGTGCGCGCCGCCCCCGACACCCGGGATGATTGCCCCAGGAATCGATCAGGAACCGATCGCGATCCGTCTACCTTCAGGAGCACTCGTGACGCAGCAGCTGCCCCAGGTCCCGTCGACCGAACCCGAGCTCACCGGGGTACGCAACTTCCGGGACGTGGGCGGACTGCCGACCGTGGACGGCGGCTCGGTGCGGTTCGGGCGCCTCTTCCGCAGCGGCCACCTGGCGCACGCCACCGAGGAGGACGCGGCCTTCCTCACCACCCTCGGGCTGCACACGATCTTCGACTTCCGCAATCAGGCCGATGTCAAGATCGAGGGCCCGGACGTCGAACTGCCCGGTGTACGGAACGTGAACATACCGCTCAACGACCCGGCCGACGGCAAGGAGTTCTGGAAGCTCGTCCGCTCCGGCGAGCTGGAGCAGCTGCGCGACATCCTGGGCGGCGACAAGGCCGCGACCCGAATGTCCGATTCGTACCGGCAGATGATCGTCGAGCGGACGGCGGAGCACAGCCGCATCCTGCACGCGCTCGCCGAGGACAGCGTCCCCGCGCTCATGCACTGCGCGGCCGGAAAGGACCGGGCCGGTCTCTCCATCGCGATCTCGCTGCTCGCGGTGGGCGTCGAGCGCGAGGCGATCGAGGCCGACTACGTGAAGTCGAACGACCCGCACCGCCGCTACAAGGTGCGCCGCGCCTCCTCCGCCTCGGACGCGATGGCACCCGAGGTGATGGAGCTGATCAGCCCGCTGTTCGACGCGCGGGTGGAGTACCTGCGGGCCGCGTTCGAGACGATGGAGCAGACCTGGGGGACGGCGGAGAACTACTTCACCGACGGCCTGAAGCTCAGCCCGGAGACCCGGGCGAAGCTGCGCGAGCGGCTCGTCGTCGAGGGGTGAGCCCCACCCCGGCGCGTCACTGGTTCTGCGCGCCGAGGGCGAACAGCAGATAGAGGAACCCGGCGAAGAGGTGCCCGGCCACGAGGTAGGCGAAGAGCCGGAGGACCAGCCCCTTGGGGAACTTGCCGGCCTCGCGCTCCTCGCCGGTGACCGGTGCGTGCTTCTCGGACATATCGGTCCTTTCTGAGGTTCAGTGCAGGTGCGGTGCGCCACCGTCGCCGAGGCACAGCTCGGCGACGGGGCTCTGCATCAGCGTGTGGACGAAGAGCAGCTCGGCTCCGCCCCGTCCGGCGGCGCCGATCCGGTGCGGGGTGAGCGAGTCGAAGTGCGCGCTGTCCCCGGGGTCCAGGACATGGACGGAGTCGCCGAGCGCGAGGCGCACCCGGCCGTCGAGGACGTGCAGCCACTCCTCCCCCGGGTGGACCCGCACGATGTCGGTCCGGGTGGCGTACGGCACGTGGACGCGGAGCGCCTGCAGCGCGCGGCCCGGCCCCCCGGCCTGGCGGTAGGTCCAGCCGTCCGCCTCGACGGGTTCGGACCTGCCGGCCCGGACGATCGGGTCCCGCTCGGCCGGAACCTCGCCCAGGAGGGCGGAGACCGTCGTACCGTAGATACGGGCCAGGGCCAGCAGCATCGGAAGCGAGGGCTGGCGGTGGCCCGTCTCGAGCCGGGAGAGATGGGCCGGGGAGAGTCCGGCGCGCTGGGCGGCGGCCTCGAGGGTCAGCCCGCGACGCCGGCGCAGCCCCCGCAGCTGCGGGGCGACGTCCGGCAGGACGGCGGGCGCGTCGCCTGCGGCAGGGTCCGGGGAATGCTCCCCGGGGAGGTGGTCCATGCCTCCATTCCGCCAGGAATTTTCCTCTGAGGCAAACTTCTTGCCCCAGAGGCAAAGATTCCCCTCAGCGCTGCGCGACCGCCTGCTTGACCAGCGTCTTCCCGAAGTCCCAGACCAGTCCGCCGCCACCGTGGGCGTCGTCCATGACCGCCGTGAACGCGGCCACGAAACGGTCCACGTCCGCCTCGTCGATGATCAGCGGCGGAATGAGCTTGATCACCTCCAGATGGTCGCCCGACACCTGGGTCAGGATCCGGTGGCGCTGGAGCAGCGGCACGACCACCATCTGCGCGAAGAGACCCTTGCGGGCCGCCTGCAGCATGGTCCAGCGGCTGCGCAGGCCGAGCGAGGAGGGCCGGCCGAACTCGATGCCGATCATCAGCCCGCGCCCACGGATCTCGTGCAGCAGCTCGTAGCGGGGCACGAGCTCCTTCAGGCGCGAGGAGAGCAGCTCGCCGATTCTTCGCGCGTGCGCCACCGTGCCCTCGTTCTCCATCACCGAGAGCACGGCGAGCCCGGCGGCCATGGCCTGCGCGTTGGAGCCGAAGCTGGCGGAGTGGACGAGGACGCGGTCCATGGACGAGTAGACCTTCTTGAAGATCCAGTCCTTGCCGAGCGTCGCGCCCACGGGCACGTACCCGCCGGACAGGGCCTTGGCGACGCAGAGCAGATCGGGCTCGACACCCTCCTCGTGCTGGTACGCGTAGAAGTCCCCGGTCCTGCCGAGCCCGGTCTGCACCTCGTCGGCGATCAGCAGGGCTCCGTGCCGGTGCAGCAGCTCCTGGGCGGCGCGCAGGAAGCCGGGCGGCGCCGCGTGCACCCCCTTGCCCTGGATCGGCTCGACGACGAAGCCCGCCACGTCGCCCTTGCGCAGCTCCCGCTCCAGCGCGTCGAGGTCACCGAGCGCGATGGCCGTGTCGGGCAGCAGCGGAGCGAAGCCGTCCCGGAACCCCTTCTCCCCGTTCACCGACAGGGAGCCGGTGGTAAGGCCGTGGAAGGCGTGCGCGCAGTACAGGATCCTGGGCTTCCCGGTGGCGTACCGGGCGAACTTGAGCGCGGTCTCCACCGCCTCCGTCCCGCTGTTGCCGAAGAAGACCCGGTCCAGGTGCGGGCTGTGGGCGAGCAGCTTCTCGGCGAGCAGACCCGGCAGCGGCTGGCAGTCGAAGCGGGTGAGGTCGGCGAGCTGGGCGTCCAGGACGTCGTGGAGGGCTTGGCGGACGACGGGGTGGTGCCGGCCCAGGCCCATGACGCCGAAGCCGGCCAGCATGTCGAGGTAGTCCTCGCCGTCGGCGTCCCAGAAGTGGGCGCCCTCGGCCCGTTCGTAGACCTTGTCGAAGCCGATCGTGTGCAGCATGCGCGGGAGCTGGTGGTTGAGGTAGCGGCCGTGCAGCTCGTAGCGCTCCGCGCCGCGTTCGGCGAGCAGTGCCGAGAGGTCAAACTCCGTGCTCATCGCCCCTTCTTCCGGGTCAGTGCGGCGCTGATGTGCCCGGCGATCTCCACCGGGGTGAGGCCGAGGTCGGCGAGGACCTCGGCGCGCTTGGCGTGGGCGAGGAACTGCTCCGGGATCCCGAAGGTCCTCAGGGGGACGTCGACGCCCGCGTCGCGCAGGGCCCGGTCGACGGCGGCGCCGACGCCGCCGGTGCGGACGCCGTCCTCGACGACGGCGACCAGCCGGTGCCGTCCGGCGAGCGGGGCGAGCGCCTCGTCGACCGGTGCGACCCAGCGCGGGTCGACGACGGTGCAGCGCACGCCCCGTCCGGCGAGGAGGTCGGCGGCCCGGAGGCAGGTGTCGGCCATGACCCCGACGGCGACGAGGAGCACCTCGGGGTCCTCCTCCGCCAGCAGGACGTCCATCGATCCGATCCGGCCGAGGGCGGGGAGCGGCGGGCCGACGGTCTCCTTGGGGAAGCGCAGCACCGTCGGGGCGTCGTCGATGGCGACGGCCTCGCGCAGCTGGGCGCGGAGCTGGTCGGCGTCGCGCGGGGCGGCGATCCGGATGCCGGGCACGACCTGGAGGACGGAGAGGTCCCACATGCCGTTGTGGGAGGGTCCGTCGGTGCCGGTGACGCCGGCCCGGTCGAGGACGAAGGTGACGCCGCACCGGTGCAGGGCGACATCCATGAGCAGCTGGTCGAAGGCGCGGTTGAGGAAGGTCGCGTAGACGGCGACCACCGGGTGCAGCCCGCCGGTGGCCAGGCCCGCGGCGGAGACGACGGCGTGCTGCTCGGCGATGCCGACGTCCCAGGCCCGGTCGGGGAAGCGCTCGGCGAAGGTGGTGAGGCCGACGGGGTGGAGCATGGCCGCGGTGAGGGCGACGACGTCAGGCCGCTCGGCCCCGATCTCGGCCATCGCGTCCCCGAAGACCGAGGTCCAGGAGGGCCCGGCCGACGGGGTGAGCGGTGCGCAGGTGACCGGGTCCATGGCGCCCACCGCGTGGAAGCGGTCCGCCTCGTCCTCCAGGGCGGGACGGTAGCCGCGGCCCTTCTCGGTGAGGCAGTGCACGAGGACCGGACCGTGGAAGCGCCGGGCCCGGCGCAGGGCGGCCTCCACGGCGGCCCGGTCGTGGCCGTCGACGGGACCGACGTACTTCAGCCCCAGGTCCTCGAAGAGCCCCTGCGGGGCGAAGGTGTCCTTGAACCCCTTCTTGGCGCCGTGCAGCGAGCCGTAGAGCGGCCGGCCGATCACCGGGGTGTGCTGGAGGACGTCCTTGCCCCAGGCGAGGACCCGCTCGTAGTCGTCCGTGGTCCGCAGGGCGGACAGGTGGTCGGCGAGGCCGCCGATGGTCGGCGCGTAGGAGCGCTCGTTGTCGTTGACGACGACGATCAGGGGCCGGTCGGGGGCGGCGGAGATGTTGTTGAGTGCCTCCCAGGCCATGCCGCCGGTCAGGGCGCCGTCGCCGATGACGGCGACGACGTGGCCGGTCCGGCCGGTGCGCTCGTTCGCCTTGGCGAGGCCGTCGGCCCAGCCGAGGGCCGTCGAGGCGTGCGAGTTCTCGATGACGTCGTGCGCGGACTCCGCGCGGGAGGGGTATCCGGAGAGCCCGCCCTTGCTGCGCAGCTTGGAGAAGTCCTGGCGCCCGGTGAGGAGCTTGTGGACGTAGCTCTGGTGGCCGGTGTCCCAGAGGATGCGGTCGGCGGGCGAGTCGAAGACCCGGTGCAGCGCGAGCGTCAGCTCCACCACGCCGAGGTTGGGCCCCAGGTGGCCGCCCGTCCTGGCGACCGCGTGGATGAGGAACCGCCGGATCTCCCCGGCGAGCTCGTCGAGCTGCGCGCCGCTCAGCGGCCGGAGGTCGCGCGGCCCCCGGACGGTCTCCAGAATCGTCATGCTCGGCCCCCTTTCGTCGTTCGGCTCGACGCCCGTGGGAGGTTCGTTCCGCTCGGCGCCCGTGGGAGGCCCGCGTCCGGTCCGGTCCGATCCGATCCGGTCGCGGGCCCTCCCGTGGGCGTCATCTCATCCGCGGTTGCCCGAGACCGTCTCGCGGGCCGCCCTCAGGGACTCCTTGAGCGAGCCCATGGTGGCGAGGACGGCGGTCGGTTCGTAGCCGCAGTGCGCCATGCAGTTGGCGCAGCGCGGATCCTTGCCCCGGCCGTACTTGTCCCAGTCGGTCTCCTCGATCAGCTCCCGGTACGTGGGCACGTAGCCGTCGCTCATCAGATAGCAGGGTCGCTGCCAGCCGAAGAGCGAGTAGTTGGGGATCGCCCAGGCCGTGCACGGGAAGTCCGCCTTGCCCTCCAGGAAGTCGAGGAAGAGCGGCGAGTGGTTGAGCCGCCACCGGCTCCGGTTGCCGCCCGCGAAGGCCTTCTTGAAGAGTTCGCGGGTCTGCTCGACGCCGAGGAAGTGCTCCTGGTCGGGCGCCTTCTCGTACGCGTACGCGGGCGAGATCATCATCTCGTCGACCTGGAGGTCGTCGTTGAGGTAGTTCAGCACCTCGATGATGGTCTGCGGGGTGTCGGTGTTGAAGAAGGTCGAGTTGGTGGTGACCCGGAAGCCGCGCCGCTTGGCCTCCTTGATCGCCGCCACCGCCTCGTCGAAGACGCCTTCCTTGGCGACGGACTCGTCGTGCCGCTCGCGCAGCCCGTCGATGTGCACCGCGAAGGCGAAGTACGGCGAAGGGGTGAACTTCTCCAGCTTCTTGCGCAACAGCATCGCGTTGGTGCAGAGGAAGACGTACTTCTTCTTGGCGACCAACTGGCGCACGATCTCGTCGATCTGAGGATGCATCAGTGGTTCGCCGCCGGCGATGGAGACCATCGGCGCCCCGGACTCCAGGACGGCGCCGACGGCCTGGGCGACCGGCATCCGCTGCTTGAGCACACCGGCCGGGTGCTGGATCTTCCCGCAGCCCTCGCACTTGAGGTTGCAGGCGTACAGCGGCTCCAGCTCGACGATCAGCGGAAACTTGTCCCGCTTGCGGAGCTTCTGTTCGAAGAGGTAGGTCCCGACCCGGATGGACTGACGGAGCGGCATGGCCATAACTCGCTCACCTCCTGGGGAGCAGCAAAGAACGGTGCCATTCGAAGAATGCGGGAAGGACGGCACGAAGAACACGGAACGCTGATATTCCCCCGCGTACCGTGCCGATCCGGACCAGTTCATGTTCTGGAGCGTCCACGACCACCCGGACGGCCGCAACCGGACGCGGTCCCGCCACCAGCGCCGTACGGAGCGTGGCGGCGGACTCCATGTCGACGGCGATGGCGCCGGTGGCCTCGAGCTCGGCCCGCTCGTGGCCCCTGACGACATGGTCGGAGCCGGTCAGGGGCCCGGTGTGGACGGTGCGCCCGGGCAGCGCCCTGGTCAGGGCCTTCACCAGGAGCTCGGTCCCGGTGCAGGCCGTGACGGTGCCGGGGCCGGTACCGGGACCGCCCGGTTCGTCCCGGGTCTCGTCGGCGACGATCAGGTCTCCGGGGTGCATCCCGGGGGCGAGACCGGCGCAGAAGCCGGAGGCGATGACGGCGGCGTCCCGCCAGGGCTCCCGGTCCAGGGCCCGGGAGACGCCCCGGCGGGCGTGGGCCGGGCCCATGCCGGTGCGGACCACGGTGAAGGGGCCGGGTGCGCCGGTCCGGTCACCGCTGCGCAGGGCGAGCTGCTCGATGCCGAGCGCGCAGGCGATCAGCAGCGGCGGTGCGGAGCCGGCCGACGGCCCCGGCTCTGCGCCCATCAGTCCTCCTTGGGGACGGCCGGCTCGCCGTTCAGATAGCGGCCGAGGGCCGTGAGCGGGAAGACCTGCCGGTAGAGGTGGTAGTTGATGGAGAAGTCCCAGGGGAAGCCGGTGCCGGTGAAGTACGGCTCGTCCCAGGAGCCGTCGGCCCGCTGTGTCTCGGCGAGCCAGGCGACGCCCCGCCGCACGGCCTTGCTCTCGGGTCCGTCGGCCGCGAGCAGGGCGAGCAGCGCCCAGGCGGTCTGGGACGCGGTCGAGGCGGGGCGCCCGATCCAGGGCTGCGGCTTGTACGAGCGCAGGTCCTCGCCCCAGCCGCCGTCCTCGTTCTGCACGGACTCCAGCCAGTCGACGGCCCGGCGGATCGCCGGGTGGGAGCGGGGCACCCCGGCGGCGGTGAGCGCGGGGATCACCGAGCCCGTCCCGTAGACGTAGTTGACGCCCCAGCGGCCGAACCAGGCGCCGTTCGGCTCCTGTTCGGCGAGCAGCCACTCGACACCCCTGCGGGTGCGCGGGTGGTGGGCCTTGCCCTCGTGGGCGAGCATCTCCACGACATGGGCGGTGACGTCGGCCGAGGGCGGGTCGACGACCTCGCCGAAGTCGCAGAACGGCAGCCGGTTGGGGAAGGGGCTGGTGTTGTCGGCGTCGAAGGCGGCCCACGCGCCGTTCTTCGACTGCATGCCGAGGGTCCAGCGGGTGCCCCGGGCGATGGCCGCCTCGGCCCGGTGGGCATCGGTGTGCGTGACGCGGCGCAGCGCGAGGATGACCTCGGCGGTGTCGTCGATGTCCGGGTAGTTGTCGTTGTGGAACTCGAACGCCCAGCCGCCCGGGGGCAGTCCGGGCCGTCGGACGGTCCAGTCGCCGTGGCGGACGATCTCCTCGCCGAGCATCCAGTCGGCGGCCCGCTGAAGCGCCGGGTGGTCGGCCGGGACGCCCGCGTCGGCGAGGGCGATCGTGGCGAGGCAGGTGTCCCAGACGGGCGACTGGCAGGCCTCGACCATGCGCGAACCGTCCTCGCGCCAGACGGCGAACCGGTCGAGCGATTCGAGGCCCGCCCGCATGACGGGGTGTTCCAGGTCGTAGCCGAGCAGGTGCAGGGCGATCAGCGAGTAGACGGCGGGGGGCTGGATGCCGCCCCAGCAGCCGTCGTTCTCCTGACGCTCGACGATCCAGCGGGCGGCGACGTTCATGGCCGCCGTGCGGAGCCGGCGCGGGGCGACCCGGTGGTAGAGGTGCAGCGCCTTGTCGAGCCGCTGGAAGGCGCCGTCCCAACTCGCGGCGGGTGCCAGGGGTTTCCCCGGGTTCGGCCGGGCCGGGTCGGTGTGCAGCTCGTCCAGCGGGAAGGGCGCGGGCCGCACAGGCCGCTTGGCGGAGACCACGGTGAGCGGCACGATGGTCTGCCGGGCCCAGCAGCCGAAGTCGTAGATGTTGAGCGGGAACCACTTCGGCAGGAAGATCAGCTCGGGCGGCAGCTCGGGCAGGTCGTCCCACTTCCACCAGCCGAAGAGGGCGAGCCAGATCCGGGTGAAGACCCGGGCGCCGGCGATCCCGCCCCGCTCCCGGATCCAGGCGGCGGCGCGGGCCATGTGCGGGTCCTCGGGCCGGTCGCCCGCCAGCCGCAGCGCGACATAGGCCTCGATGGTGGTCGAGAGCTCGGCGGGCCCGCCGTAGAAGGTGGCCCAGGTGCCGTCCTCGCGCTGTTCGCCGCGGATGTACAGGGCGGCGGCGCGGGTGGTCGCCTCGTCCCGGATGCCGAGGAACTGGCGCAGCAGGAGGTCCTCGGCGTCCATGGTGACGTTGGTCTCCAGGTCGCCCTTCCACCAGCCTTCGGCGTCCTGGCAGCCGAGCAGGTGCGCGATGGAGCGTTCCGCCGCCCGGGCGGCGGCCTCGTCGAGGCTGCCGGGGGCGTGCGTGGTGGTGTCGGTGGTGCTGGCCGCGGTCGTCCGGGGGCCCATGGCCCCGGCGCTTCCGTCGGTCGTCGCTGTCATGGCTTCCCCTTCGTGCAGGCGGTGTACTGGTGTGTACTTTCTGCTTCACTCGGGTCTGCCGTCGGCCGGTGCCGGGTGGCACCGGCCGGCGACCGCGCACTCATATCAGGGTGATGGTGATCATCTCTTCCGTACGACGACGAAGTCGGCGAGCGCGGTGAGCTGGGCCCGGACGCGCTCGGGCATGTCCACCTCGTGCAGGGCACGGACGGCGATGGCGTGCTGGCGGCGGGCCTCTTCCGAGGTCCATGCCCGCCCCCCGGCCTCCTCGATGAGGGCGGCACGGGTGGCGAACTCCTCCTCGGAGAAGCTCTCGAAGTCGCTGCTCTTGGCGTCGGCGGCGAGCAGCTCACCGAGCCGCTCGGAGGCCGGACCGCCGGCCGCGAGAGCGGCGACGACGGGGAGGGACTTCTTGCGCTGGCGCAGGTCGCTCCAGGTCTGCTTGCCGGTGGACTCCGGGTCGCCCCAGATGCCGAGCAGGTCGTCGACGGCCTGGAAGGCGAGGCCGAGGTGGTAGCCGTACTCCTCCAGCTTGTCGGCGGTGCGGTCGTCGGCGCCGCCGAGGACCGCGCCGATGGAGACGGCGCAGGCGAGCAGGGCGCCGGTCTTGTTGCCCTCCATCTCCAGGCACTCCTCGACGGTGACCCGGTCGCGGTGCTCGTAGGAGATGTCCTGGGCCTGCCCGTCGATGAGCTTGCGGCTGGCGGTGGTCAGCCGGCGGGTGGCGCGGCCGGCCTCGACGGTCCCGAGTTCGAGCAGCAGCTCGTTGGCGAGCGCGAAGAGCGCGTCGCCGACGAGGATCGCCTGCGCGGGGCCGTGCACCTTCCAGACGGTGTCGCGGTGGCGCCGCTGCTCGTCGCCGTCCATGAGGTCGTCGTGCAGCAGCGAGAAGTTGTGGACCAGCTCCACGGCGACGGCGCCGGGGATGCCCACCTCGGGGGCGACTCCGGCGGCCTCGGCGGAGAGCAGGGCGAGGGCGGGGCGCACGGCCTTGCCGCTGTCGGCGTCGGTGGGGTTGCCCTGGGCGTCGATCCAGCCGAAGTGGTAGGCGGCGACGGTGTCCATGGGCGGGGCGAGCCGGTCGACGGCGGCGCGCAGGACGGGGGTGGACAGGGTCCGCCCGCGCTCCAGCAGAGCGGTGACGTCCGCGGTGTCGACGGCCGGATTCACCGGGGGCACAGTCGGCACGGTCTCTCCTCTTGTTCCAGTACTCACACTCATGCCGCCTCCTGCAGCGGATGTTCATGGCGGCGGCCGAGGGCGGAGAGCGCGGCGCCCGCGGCGCTGAAACCGCTGCGGACCGCGCCCTCCATGGTCGCGGGCCAGCCGGTGGCGGTCCATGCGCCGGCCAGGTAGAGGCCGGGGGCGTGGGTGCGGGCGGCGGGACGGAGCCGGCCGACGCCCGGAGTGGGGGCGAACGTCGCTGTCCGCTCCCGTGTGACGAAGAAGTCCCGGATCCCGGCGCCGCGCGCGGCGGGCAGCAGGCGCTCCAGCTCCGGGAGGTAGCGCTCGCGCAGGGCGGCGACGGGCGCGTCGATCTCGTCCTGGGCGGCGGACTGCGAGACGGCCAGATACTGGCCGGGGCCCTGGAGACCGGAGGAGTCGGTGCGGTCGAAGACCCACTGCACCGGGGAGCCGAGCGCGGTGAAGAAGGGCTGCCTGAGCACCTTGCGGTCGTAGACGACGTGCACGTTGAGGATGGGCGCGGTGCCGATGTCGAGGAGCCGGTCGGGGTCGTCGAGGGCGCCGTCGGGGAGGAGTTCGCGGGTCTCGCGCTGCGGGACGGCGAGGACGACGGTGTCGGCCTCGATGGTCTCCCCCGGTACGTCGACGGCCCAGCGGCCGTCGTCGGTACGGGAGATCCGCTCGGCCTTGGTGCGCAGTTCGGTGCGGACGCCGAGGGAGTCCAGGGCCTTGCGGGCGAGGGTGTCGTGCAGTTCGCCGAGGGGCACGTGGGCCCAGCCGATGTCGGCGGCGCCGGGATCGGAGAGCAGTCCGGTCTTGAAGACCATGGCGGCCAGGCCCATGGAGGCGTCCGGCGCGGTGGCGTTGAGGGTGGCGACGCCGACGAGGTCCCACAGGGCCTCGATGGCGCGCGGGGACTGGCCGTGGCGGCCGAGCCAGGTGGCGAAGTCGATGCCGTCGAGGGCCGGGTCGGCGGGGTCGAGGCTCTTGAGGGCGAGCGCGGCGCGGCCGACGCTCGCGCGCTCGGCGAGCGAGAGGTGCGGGTAGGTCGCCAGGCTCTTGGCGAGGTGCAGCGGTACGGGCAGGTTGGTGCGCCGCAGCCGTCCGAGGCGCGGGCCGCGGGGGTGGGCCACGTCCAGGACGGGTACGTCGAGCCGGTCCTGGAGGGGGGCGAGGTGCGCGCCCTCGACCCGGTCGAGGAACCACCGGTAGGCGGTGCAGCAGCGCAGGTAGACGTGCTGGCCGTTGTCGACGGTGAGTTCGCCGCGGCGGAAGGAGAACGCGAGCCCGCCGAGCCGCGGACGGCCTTCGAGGAGCGTCACGCGCAGCCCGGCGTCGGCGAGTTGGAGCGCGGCGGTGACGCCGGCGAGCCCGCCGCCGACGACGACGGCGTGCGCGGCGGCGTCCCGGCCCGTCTCACGCTCGGTCATGCCGCCTCCCCTCGGGTCGTCGCAGGCAGGGACGCCGTGGTGCGGCGCGGGGTTGCCCGGTGCCGGGGCGCGTACCGGGGCATCAGGCACGCCTCCTGACGGCCCGTCGGGAGACGGTGCGGGTGTCGAGGCCGGAGAGACCGCGCACGGCGACGTACGCCTTCTCCCGGCCTGGGAGCGAGACCCGGCCGCGCAGCACCGCCTCCGGGTCGCGCTCGATCCGGTCGAGGAGGCGGCGGTAGATGCCGGCCATGGCGGCGACGCAGGCGCCGCTGCGCCGGTCGAGCATGGGCAGCAGCCGGTAGCCCTCGGCGAACAGGGCACGGGCGCGGCGTACTTCGAAGTGGACGAGGCCGGTGAAGTCGGCGCCGGCCGGCGGGGTCTCGCTCCCGAAGCCGTCGCCGCAGCCGAACTTGGCGAGGTCGTCGGCGGGCAGGTAGGTGCGTCCGTTGCCGGCGTCCTCGCGGACGTCGCGGAGGATGTTGGTGAGCTGGAGCGCCAGGCCGAGGGTGTCGGCGTACTCCGACGCGCGTTCGACGCCCTGGGCGCCCGGCTGGGTGCCGAACACGCCGAGCGACAGCCTGCCGATCGCGCCCGCGACGCACCGGCAGTAGACCTTGAGGTCGTCCCAGGTCTCGTACGTCTGGCCGCGCACGTCCATGAGGACGCCGTCGATGAGTTCGTCGAGGCCGCCGAGCGGGATGGGGAACCGCCGCGAGGCGTCGGCGAGCGCGACGGCGACGGGGTCGGTGTCGTCCTCGTCGACCTTGTCGTGCCGCACCCGGTCCAGGAGCGCGCGGGTCGCTTCGAGCCGCTCCCGCTTGGCCTCGGGCGCGAGCGGGCCGTCGCCGATGTCGTCGACGCGGCGCGAGAACGCGTACAGCGCGGACATGGCCTGTCGCTTGTCGGTCGGCAGGAGCCGGATCCCGTAGGCGAAGTTGCGCGCCTGCTGTCCGGTGACGGCCTCGCAGTAGCTGTACGCGGCCTGCACCGGCGCCGACGTCTCCGTCTGTCCCTCCACGGTCCGGCTCACCCCTCTCTCCGCGCTTGGAGCAGGACCGTTCCCGCTTCGCGCATCAGACTCGGCTTCGTGGGCTTGGGGGGTTCCGACAGGACGTCGAACCCGGCGGCGGTGATCGCGTCGAGGGCGGCGAGGCCGCCGGCCGTGAAGCCGGCGAGGAGCAGGCGCAGCCTGCCGCGCACGCTGCCCACCAGCGGGGTGCCGTCGCGCAGCAGGGTGCGGGCGCGGTCGGCCTCGAAGGCGATCAGGGCGCGCACCGAGGCGTTCGCGGTCGGCCGGGCGAGGTCGTCCTCGGTGACGTGGAACCGCTTCATGTCCTCGGCGGGCAGGTAGATCCGGTCCCGGCCGAGGTCCTCGGCGACGTCCTGGAGGTGCTCGACGATCTGCAGCGCGGTGCAGATCTCGTCGGAGCGTTCGATGCGCTCGGGGGTGGCGGTTCCGGTGATGCCGAGGACGAGCCGGCCGACGGGGTTCGCGGAGAGTTCGCAGTAGGCGAGGAGGTCGTCGTACGTCTCGTAGCGGCGTACGAGCTGGTCCTGGCGGTTGGCCCCGATCAGGCCGAGGAAGGGCTCGGGGGCCAGTTCGCGGCGGCGCACGGTCGGCTGGAGGGCGCGGAGCAGGGGGTGGTGCGGGGTGCCGTCGAAGACCCGGAGGAGGTCGGCCTCGAAGGCGTCGAGCAGGGCGATCCGGTCCTCGGCCCGTTCGGGGGCGACGCCGAGGTGGCGGGCGTCGGCTCCGCCGGGGGCGAGGTCGCCGTCGCCGATGTCGTCGACGAGCCGGGCGAAGCCGTAGACGGCCATCAGGTCGTCGCGCCAGGCACGCGGCAGGAAGAAGGGGGCCACGGGGAAGTTCTCGTCCGCTGCCTTGTCGAGGGTGGTGCGCGCGGAGGCCTCGGGGCGCACCCGCCGGGTTCCCGTCACTGGCCGCTGCCCGACGCGGGGACGGCGACACCCTCGTGGAGCTGGAGATTTCGCGTCATGGCCGTCACATCTCCTGTTCTACACTGCCGATCCAATCCATCCTATTTCGGACACGCCACCGGTCCGTCACGGACGGCTCACCGTCTGACGCCCGAGGATGCCTAGGGGTTATCGACCCACTTGCCACGAATCAGCACCGCTACAGCTTACGTTGTACAACGGCGAGTGCCTCGTCGGGGTGCCGGGCGCCGCGCGAAAAGAACACCCGGGTCGTCAACCCGCCCCGGTGGAGCGGAAGTTCAGCTTCCCGACCGCGCCCGGCCGGCGCGGGCCCCGGAGACCACCAGGGCGAGGGTGGACTCGACGACGTCGGCCCGGCGCTGGGCCGGGAGGGCGTCCAGCGGGCCGTCGAGGAGCAGAAGTGACAGTCCGTGCACGGTCGACCACGTGGCGGCCTCGGCGGCGGGCCGGGCGCGCCGCCTGCCTCGGCCGGCCCCGGTGAGGGCGTTCACGGCCTCCGTGAGCAGGGCGAACGCGCGGATCTCGGGTTCGGGTTCGGCGGCCCGCCCGGGCGGGGCCCAGGGCTCGCCACAGGCCGCGCGCGGGGTGCAGAAGGCGGCCCGGTAGAGGCCGGGGTGGTCCAGGGCGAAGCCGACGTAGCCGCGGCCGAGGGCGGCGAGGCGCAGTTCGGCGGCGAGGGCGGGGTCGTCGGCACCGGGGACCCGCTCGGCGGCCCGCTCCATGGAGTCGGCGAGCGCCCGCTGGGCGTGGGTCTTGACGGCTTCGAGCAGCTCGCCCCTGCCCTCGAAGTGGCGGTAGGCGGCGGTGGGCGAGACGCCGACCCGGCGGGCCGCCTCGCGCAGGACGACGCGTTCGGGGCCGCCCTCGGTGGCGAGGTCGACGGCGGCACAGATCAGCGCGTTGCGCAGATCGCCGTGGTGGTAGGTCTTTCCCCCGGTGATCGCTGCCATGGGCTCATCCTGCCCGATGTTGACCGCATGAACATTCCCGGTCGGCGGCGCCGGGCGGAGTGGGGAACGCGAAGGCCCCCGCCGGTCGGGCGGGGGCCTTCGTACGGGGGGTGCGGCGACTACCGCGCGGTCTCGCGCTCGTACGCCCGCATGACCTCTTCGGTGGGGCCGTCCATCAGGAGCTCGCCCTTCTCCAGCCACAGGACCCGGTCGCAGGTGTCCCTGATCGACTTGTTGCTGTGGCTGACCAGGAAGACCGTGCCGGCCTCCTTGCGCAGCTCCCTGATGCGCTCCTCGGAGCGGATCTGGAACCTGCGGTCACCGGTCGCGAGGGCCTCGTCGATCATGAGGACGTCGTGGTTCTTCGCGGCCGCGATGGCGAACCGGAGCCGGGCGCCCATGCCGGAGGAGTACGTCCGCATCGGCAGGCTGATGAAGTCGCCCTTCTCGTTGATGCCGGAGAAGTCGACGATGCTCTGGTAGCGCTCGCGGATCTCGTCCTTGCTCATGCCCATGGCGAGGCCGCCGAGGATCACGTTGCGCTCGCCCGTGAGGTCGTTCATCAGCGCGGCGTTGACGCCGAGCAGCGAGGGCTGCCCGTCGGTGTAGACCTTGCCGCTCTCGGTGGGGAGCAGGCCGGCGATGGCGCGCAGCAGGGTGGACTTGCCGGAGCCGTTGCTGCCGATGAGGCCGATGGCCTCGCCCCGGTAGGCGGTGAAGGTGACCCCGCGCACGGCGTGCACCTTGCGGACGCCGCGGGAGACCTCGGCCTTGCCCTTGCCGACGATCCGGCTGAGGGCCGCGGTGGCGCTGCCCTTGCCGCCGCCCCCGGTGTTGACCCGGTAGACGATGTGGACCTCGTCGGCGATGACGGTGGGAACGCGCCCCTTGGTGATGTCAGCCACGGCCGTACCTCTCCTCGGCCTTCCAGAAGTAGACGAAGCCGCCGATGCCGATGGCCAGCGCCCAGCCGAGCGCCGCCATCCAGACGTGCGACGGCAGGTTGGAGGAGCCGTAGTCGTCGATCAGGGCGAACCGGACCAGGTCCATGTAGATCGCCGCCGGGTTGTACATGAGGACGTCGGCGATCCAGGCCGGCTTGTCCGCGAGCATCACCGGGATGGAGAACATCACGCCGGAGGCGTACATCCAGGTCCGCATGACGAAGGGCATGAGCTGGGCGAGGTCGGGCGTCTTGGCCCCCATCCTCGCCATGATCATGGCCAGCCCGACGTTGAACACGAACTGCAGGAACAGCGCCGGAATCAGCAGCAGCCAGCTCAGCGACGGGTAGCTGCCGAAGGCGATCACGCTGGCGGCCAGCACGATCATCGAGAACAGCAGCTGCTGGAGCTGCTGGAGCGCGAACGAGACCGGCAGCGAGGCGCGCGGGAAGTGCAGCGCGCGGACCAGGCCGAGGTTGCCGGAGATCGCGCGGACGCCCGCCATCACCGAGCTCTGGGTGAAGGTGAAGACGAAGATCCCGGTGACCAGGAACGGGATGTACACCTTGGTCGGCATGCCCTGACCGGCGCCCAGGATCAGCCCGAAGATCAGGAAGTAGACACCGGCGTTCAGCAGCGGGGTCGCCACCTGCCAGATCTGCCCGAGCTTCGCCTGGCTGTACTGCGCCGTCAGCTTCGCCGAGGAGAAGGCGAGGATGAAGTGGCGCCGACCCCACAGCTGCCGGATGTACTCGAAGAACCCGGGCCGGGCACCGCTGACCGCAAGACCGTATTTGGTGGCCAGCTCGGCCGGGGTCAGGCGGTCGTCGACGGATGGCGGGGCGCTCGTCGCGACCGCACCGTCGTGGGTTGTCTCACTCACAGGTCGGAACTTTCGTATTCAGATGCGCGGTGGTCAGGCACCACGTGTCAGACGACGGGCGGGCGTCCCAGTCGGGTCAGCCGCCACACCGTACGCCATTTCATGGGCCGGCGCGGTCCGCAGGGAGTGGTCCAGCCTTCCCGGAAACCGCCGAGCCAGGCCTTGAGCGCGGGGCCCGAGGGGCGCCGCGCGAGGGTCAGGAGCAGCCAGACACCGAGATAGACGGGAACCAGCAGTGCGGGGAGGTTGCGCCGGGCCAGCCATACCCGGTTGCGGGCCACGTTGTAGTGGTACGTCGCGTGCCGGGACGGTGGCGTGGTGGGGTGGAGCAGCACCATGTCGGAACGGTAGTCGATCATCCAGTTGGCGTCGAGGGCCCGCCAGGCCAGATCCGTCTCCTCGTGCGCGTAGAAGAACTCGTCGGGCAGGCCGCCGACTTCGGCGAGGACCTGGGTGCGGACGGCGTTGGCGCCGCCGAGGAAGGTGGTCACGCGCGAGGACCGCATCGGGTCGGCGGCGCGCAGCCTCGGGACGTGCCGGCGCTGGGTGAGACCGGTCTCCGGGTCGGCGATCCGGAAACTGATGATGCCGAGCCGCTCGTCGGCGGCGAAGGCCTCGCGGACCAGCTCGGCGGTGTCGTTCCGCTCCAGCAGGCCGTCGTCGTCCAGGAAGAGCAGGGCGTCGACGGGGCCGCAGGGACCCTCGGGGCCGAAGGCCTCGATGCCGACGTTGCGGCCGCCGGGGATGCCCAGGTTCTCGGGCAGGTCGATGGTGTGGACGCCCTCGGGCACCCCCGTGACGGGGGCGCCGTTCCCGACGACGACGACCTCGACCGGGTCGCCCTCCTGCTTGGCCACCGACTCGAGCAGCGCGCGCAGGTCGTCGGGGCGGTTGCCCATGGTGATGATGACGGCGCCCAGCTTCATCGGCGTGGCCACGCTCGTTCTCCCCCTGCTCGTCGTCATGTCGGTCGTCCGCCCGCTCCTGGCCATGTCAGCCGGTCCTCACTTACTTCAGCCGGCTCGACGCCAGGATCGACACCAGGTGCAGCACCGTCTGCAGGAGCGCGATGCCCGCGAGGACGGCGACGCCGAGGCGGGTGAAGAACAGGTCGCCGCGCGCCGCGTCCAGGAACGCGAGGACCAGGACGAGGAGGGACGCCTCGATGCCGAGGACCAGGCGGTGGAACTTCAGCGCCGCGGCCGCCCGGCGGGCCAGGGCCACACCGGAGGAGCGGGGCTCGCTGGCCGCCTCCTTGACCGGGGGCATCCCGCCCTGGTGGCGGGCGACGCCCACGAGGTCGGTCTCCGCCTTGATGAGGATCGCGCCGAGCGCGGCGAGCGTGCCGAGGAAGGCCCACAGCCAGTCGATCCGGCCGCCGCCCCACAGGTCGGAGGCGCGCAGGCCGAGGCCGACCAGGACGGCCGCGTCGCACAGGTACGCGCCGACGCGGTCCAGGTAGACACCGGAGAGCGAGTACTGCTTCTTCCAGCGGGCGACCTCGCCGTCGACGCAGTCGAGCAGCAGGTAGAGCTGGACGGCGACGACGCCGAGGACCGCGCCCCAGATGCCCGGCACGAGCAGGGCGGGGGCCGCGAGGACACCGCAGATCGTCATCACGTACGTCAGCTGGTTCGGCGTGATCCTGGTGCCGACCAGCTGGCGGGTGATGCGCAGCGAGATCTCGCGCATGTACAGGCGGCCGCCCCAGTGTTCGCCGCTGCGCCGGTCCTTCACCCCCGCCGGGTGCACGACCGGGCGGAGCTCAGCTACCGATGGCTTTGGCATAGTCGGCGTACGCGTCCCTGATCTGGTCGTCGGAGAGGGCGAGGTGTTCGAGGATGGTGAAACGGCCGGGACGCGTCTGCGGGGCGAAGGACACGGCGCGGACGAACTCGTCCACGCTGAAGCCCATCTCCTCGGGGGTCACGGGCAGGCCGTGGCGGCGCAGGGTCTCGACGATCTGGAGCGAACCCTCGGCCGCGCCGCGCAGGTGCATCGCGAAGGCCGCGCCGAGTCCGCACTGCTCTCCGTGGCTGGCGGCCCGCTGGGGGTAGAGCAGGTCGAAGGCGTGGCTGATCTCGTGGCAGGCGCCCGAGGAGGGACGGCTGTCGCCACTGATCGACATCGCGATCCCGGACATCACCAGGCCCTCGGAGAGGGTGACGAGGAAGTCGTCGTCGCCGACGCCGCCGGGGTGGCGCAGGACCGCCTCGCCCGCGCTGCGGGCCATCGCCGCGGCGAGGCCGTCGACCGGCTCGCCGGTCTCCCGGTGGGAGAGCTCCCAGTCCGCGATGGCGGACAGGTTCGACACCGCGTCGCCGATCCCGGAGCGGACGTAGCGCACCGGGGCGTCCCGGATCACGTCGAGGTCGATGACCAGCGCGATCGGGGTCGGCACACCGTAGGAGCCGCGCCCGTTGTCGTTGTCCAGGGTGGAGATCGGCGAGCAGATGCCGTCGTGCGACAGGTTCGTGGCGATGGCGACCAGCGGCAGGCCGACCCGGGCCGCCGCGTACTTGGTGACGTCGATGATCTTGCCGCCGCCGAGGGCGACCACCGCGTCGTACCGCTTGCCGCGCATCGCGTCGGCGAGCTTGACCGCCGCGTCGATGGTGCCGCCGTCGACCGGGTACCAGTCGGCGCCGGGCAGCTCGGGCGCGAAGTGGTCGCGCAGCTTCAGGCCGGAGCCGCCGCTGATGGCGACGGCGATCCGGCCGTTGCTGGAGATGCGCTGGTCCGCCAGGAGGCCGGCGAGGTCCTCCAGCGCCCCCCGCCGGATGTCGACGACGACCGGCGAGGGGATCAGCCGGGTCAGTACTGGCACGCGATCTCACGGCCCTTCGCGAGGTCGTCGTGGTTGTCGATCTCGACCCACTTGACGTCGCCGATGGGCGCCACGTCGATGGTGAAGCCGTCGTCGACGAGCTTCTGGTAGCCGTCCTCGTAGTAGAGGTCGGGGTCGCGCTCGAAGGTGGCCTTGAGGGCGTCGGCGAGCGCCTCGGCGGCGGCGGGCTCGATGAGGGTGACACCGATGTACTCGCCGGTGGCGGTGGCCGGGTCCATCAGCTTGGTGATCTTCTGGACGCCCTTGCCCTCGGCGGTGATGACCTTCATCTCCTCGTCGGCGAGGTTCTTCACCGTGTCGAGGGCGAGGATGATCTTCTGGTCGCCGCCGCGGGCGGCGAGCAGGGTCTTCTCGACGGAGACCGGGTGGACCGTGTCGCCGTTGGCGAGGATCACACCGCGCTTCAGGACCTCGCGGGCGCACCACAGGGAGTAGGCGTTGTTCCACTCCTCGGCCTTGTCGTTGTCGATCAGCGTGATCGACAGGCCGTACTGGGCCTCCAGGGCCTCCTTGCGCGCGTACACGGCCTCCTTGCGGTAGCCGACGACGATGGCGACCTCGGTGAGGCCGACCTCCGCGAAGTTCTTCAGCGTGAGGTCGAGGACGGTGGTGTCACCGTCGACAGGCACGAGGGCCTTCGGGAGCGTGTCGGTGTAGGGGCGCAGACGCCGTCCGGCACCGGCTGCCAGTACGAGGCCAATCATGCTGTTTCTCCTTCGTCATGTACGGCGGGTGCTCCGGAGGACACCCAGAAGCGGATGGACTCCACGAGCACCACGAGCGCGAGGGCGACCGCGAGGGCGGTGAGCGCCAGGGCGAAGTCGTCGCCCCGGCTCGCCAGCAGGGCGGCGAGGACCGTCACCAGCAGGACGCGGCCCTCGTGCCCGCCGATGGTGCGCACCAGCCAGGCCGGCGGGGCGCCGGTGCCGCCGCGGATGCGGTACACCGTGTCGTAGTGATGGTAGGCGACGGCGGCCACCAGCCCGTAAGCCGCGGGCAGGGCGCCGTTCACCTCGGAACGGGCGGCGAGGATGAGGATCAGGCCGTACTCGGCGGCCCGGAAGATCGGCGGCACGAGCCAGTCGAGGGGGCCCTTGAGGGAGTGCCCGACGGCCACGCCCGCCGCAGCGACGTACACCACGGCGGCCAGGACGACCCAGTAGCTGCCGACGCTCTTGTCGCCCGCCTCGACCAGCAGGATCGCCGCGCCGACGGCCGCGGCCAGCGGGGCCGTCCAGCGGTCCCGGGTTCTGCTCGGTGAGCCCGCGATGAACTGCGCGATCGGGCCGCTGTCGGCCAGGTCGGCCAGGGCCTGGGCGGCCCGGTCGGTGCGCTTGGCCTTGCGGGTCAGTGAGCGGAGCACGCGGCCTGCGGTGGTGTAGCAGGCGCCGAAGGCGCAGCCGATGATCAGCGCCCAGAAGGTGATCCGGGGGGTGGTGACGGCGGTGAGGACCGCGATCATGGCCCAGCGCTCGCCGATCGGCAGGATGATCATCCGGCGGATCCAGACGGTCCAGCCGACGCTGTCGAGCCGGCTGGACAGCGCCGCGGTGGGGCTGGTGTTGGCCGTGGCGTCGTGGTTGGCCTCGTTGAACGAGAAGTCCACGACGTGCCGGCAGGTCATCAGGACCATCGCGCCGAGCGCGAGCGCCCAGACGTCGTCACCGTTACGGGCCGCGCCGAGGGCGAGGCCGGCGTAGAAGGCGTACTCCTTGGCGCGGTCGAAGGTGGCGTCGAGCCAGGCGCCCATCGTCGAGTACTGCAGGGAGTAGCGGGCGAGCTGCCCGTCGGTGCAGTCCAGGACGAAGGAGACGAGGAGGAGCACGCCGGCCGCGATGTATCCGCCGCGCTCGCCGGTGGCGGCGCAGCCGGCCGCGATGAGCGCGGTGAGCAGCGAGGCGGTGGTGACCTGGTTGGGGGTGAGACCGCGCCGGGCGCACCAGCGGGCGATGTACCGCGAGTACGGGCTGACGGCGAAGGTGGTGAAGAAGCCGTCGTGGGCCTTCACGGCGGACCGGAGGCGTACGGCCTCCTCGTCGACGGCGGCGACGGCGGCGCGGGCCTCGTGGCGGGCCTCGGCGTCGGTCGGTACGGCGGCGACGAGCGTGCCGAGGGCGGGCCGGTGCACGGCGACGCCGTCGGCGTCGAGGGCCTCGGCGAGGGTGTCGGGCAGGCTCTCGTCGGAGGCGGTGTCCGCCGCGGGGGCGCCGGGCACCGTCGCGTGGGCGTCGGTCAGGGCGCGGGCGAGCGCCGGGCGGGCCTCGGGCTGCGCGGTGAGCGCGCCGGGCGCCGCGGCGGCCGGGAAGCGGGGGTCGGTCAGGGCCAGGCGCAGGGCGTGGAGGTGTCCGACGAAGCGGGGGTCGACGACGGCGACCCGCTCAGCGGCCGGTACGGCGGCGAGCAGCGCTCCGGTGTCCTGCGGGCCTGAGGCGACCCGCACCTCGAAGCCGAGCGACCGCAGATCGCCGTCGAGCGACGATCCGGGTACCGGCGGGCCGGTGAGGATGGCGGTCGACAGACGAACTCACTCCTTGGAGCTGACGGGCGGGCCCTCGGGGCTCACGGCACGGCCCCGGGCACGGCGGCTCGGCCCGGCATCGGGCGGCGGCACGTCGGCTGAGGCTATCGGATGAACATGGCGGGAGTTCACCGAGGCTTTGCGGGGCGGACTCCCCCGGGCCCACTCGAATCCGTCCGTGTGCGCCATGCCCCACGGAGATCATCATGGGCGATCGACCCGCCGCCCCACAAACCGCGTCCGGAGGTGGTCAGGAGCCACCTTCTCGCGCCGTACCGCCGAACGCACATCAGTGCAGGTCAGATGATATGACAACGGTGTTCAATCCCGTGTTGCACATACCCCCCACCCGTAGTTCACTGGCGAATCGGAGCGACTCGCGGTGACGCGAAACACCCGGCACACGACACGAGGGAGAGCGACGTCATGGGGGCTGGACACGACCACGGGCACAGTCACGGCGGACCCCCGCCCACGGGGACCGCCGCCGCTGCCTACCGCGGCCGGTTGCGGATCGCGCTCGCGATCACGCTGTCCGTGATGGTGGTCGAGATCATCGGCGGTATCGTCTCCGACTCGCTCGCCCTGATCGCCGACGCCGCCCACATGGCGACGGACGCGGTCGGCCTCGCGATGGCGCTGCTCGCGATCCACTTCGCCAACCGCCCGCCCACGGAGAACCGCACCTACGGCTTCGCGCGGGCCGAGATCCTCGCCGCGCTCGCCAATTGTCTGCTGCTGCTCGGTGTCGGCACCTACGTGCTGTACGAGGCGATCCAGCGATTCATCGAGCCCGCCGAGACCAAGGGCGGACTCACGATCATGTTCGCGCTGATCGGTCTGGTCGCCAACATGGTCTCGCTCTCTCTCCTGGTCCGCGGCCAGAAGGAGAGCCTGAACGTGCGCGGCGCCTATCTGGAGGTGCTCGCCGACGCGCTCGGCTCGGTGACGGTCCTGGTCTCGGCCGGCATCATCCTGGCCACCGGCTGGCAGTACGCCGACCCGATCGCCTCCATCCTGATCGGCCTGATGATCGTGCCGCGCACGATCAAACTGCTGCGCGAGACGCTCGACGTCCTGCTGGAGTCGGCCCCCAAGGGCGTCGACATGGCGGAGGTCCGGGCGCACATACTGGCGCTTCCCGGCGTCGAGGACGTCCACGACCTGCACGCCTGGACGATCACGTCCGGCATGCCTGTGCTCTCCGCCCATGTGGTCGTGGACCAGGCGGCACTCGACTCCGTCGGCCACGAGAAGATGCTGCACGACCTGCAGGGGTGCCTGGGCTCCCACTTCGACGTGGAGCACTGCACCTTCCAGCTGGAGCCCGCGGGTCACGCCGCGCACGAGGCCAAGCTCTGTCTGTGAGCCCTGTTAGGCTTGATCGACACGTGTTCGAACCGAGTGCGCGAAGCGCGTGAGGTGAGAGAGGAGCTGAGGTTGATGACCGTCGCGATGGAGGCTGCCCAGTGCGGCAGCGCCCGGTCCAGCTTCAGCTTCCGGGTCCTCGGCTGACCTGATCCCGGTTCTTCCGGCACGATCACCCGTCGGCCGGGACCCTTTCACACAAGGGTTTCCACGTTGTCCGACAGCACCAGCAACGCACTTCGCGATGCCTTCTTCGCCCTGCACCACGGCCTTCCGCGCCAGGGTCCGGGCTCCGACGCCACCACCCGCCGACTGCTCGCGCTCGCGGGGCCGCTCCCCGAGCGCCCCCGCGCGCTCGACCTCGGCTGCGGCCCCGGCCGCTCCGCGCTGCTCCTGGCCGCCGAGGCCGGGGCGGAGGTGACGGCGGTCGATCTGCACCAGCCGTTCCTCGACGAGCTGCGGCGGGCCGTCGACGCCCGCGGGCTCGGCGACCTGATCCGTACGCTCCACGCCGACATGGGCGAGCTGCCGTTCCCCGACGGGTCCTTCGACCTCGTCTGGGCCGAGAGCTCGGCCTACGCCCTCGGCTTCGACACCGCCCTGCGCTCCTGGCGCCGGCTCCTCGCACCGGGCGGCACCCTCGTGCTCACCGAGTGCGAATGGACGGTGGACGAGCCGAGCCAGGAGGCCCGCGCCTTCTGGGACGCGCACTACCAGCTGCGCAACCGGCGGGCGAACACCGCGGCGGCGATCGAGGGCGGCTACCACGTCCTCGGTGTCCTCCCGCAGCCCGAGACCGACTGGGACGCGTACTACGGTCCGCTCGCCGAGCGGGCCGATGCGGCGGACCCCGGTGCTCCCGGCATGGCCGAGATCCTCGTCTCGACGCGCGCCGAACTCGCCATGCGCCGCGACCACGGCGGCGAGTACGGCTACACCGGTTACGCCCTGCGGCCCGCCGACGCCCGGTGGCGGACGCGGCCGGAGACCGCCGACGACATCCGTTCCGTACGGGACGTCAACGCGGCGGCGTTCGAGACGCCGGCGGAGGCCGAACTGGTCGACGCGCTCCGCGCGGACCCCGGGGCGTGGCTGCCGGGTCTGTCGTTCGTGGCCGAGGCCCCGGACGGCTCCGTCGCGGGGTACGCGCTGATCACCCGCTGCCACGTCGACGGTGTCCCGGCGGCGGCGCTCGCCCCGGTCGCCGTCGCCCCGCGATACCAGCGGCAGGGCGTCGGGGAGGCCGTCACCCGGGCGGTGCTCGACGCGGCACGGCTGCGCGGGGAGCGGCTCGTCCTGGTGCTCGGCCATCCGGAGTACTACCCCCGGTTCGGGTTCGCACCCGCGTCTGAATATGGAATTCGGCCGTCCTTCGACGTTCCGGACGAGGCGATGAGGGCGCTTGTCCTCGACGGCTCCGGCTCGATTCCGTCGGGCACGATCCAGTACGCGGCGGCTTTTGGGGTCTGACGCCCCGCCCGCTCCCGCCGTGCCGGTGTACTCCGGTGCGGTGGGAGCGGGCCATGTCCGGCCGCTCGAAGTACGGACAAGAGGCTTTTGTACGGCAGACTGAAGGGGCCCTTCCGGGCCGAGACCGAAGCGAAGGACGGTTATGCCGACCACATCAGCCAGCGTGGCTCACACCTCGTCGAACGGTGTCCAGCCGACCGCAGCCCAGGCGTCGATCATGCTCGAACTGGTCGACGAGAACGGCATCACCATCGGCACGGCGGAGAAGCTCGCCGCCCATCAGGCCCCCGGTCAGCTGCACCGGGCGTTCTCCGTCTTCCTCTTCGACGAGTCGGGCCGGCTGCTGCTGCAGCGCCGCGCGCTCGGCAAGTACCACTCCCCCGGTGTCTGGTCCAACACCTGCTGCGGCCACCCCTATCCGGGCGAGGCCCCCTTCGCGGCCGCCGCCCGGCGCACGTACGAGGAGCTGGGGATCTCGCCCTCGCTGCTCGCCGAAGCAGGAACGGTCCGCTACAACCACCCCGACCCGGCGTCGGGCCTGGTGGAGCAGGAGTACAACCACCTCTTCGTCGGCATGGCACAGGCCGAACTGCGGCCCGACCCGGAAGAGGTCGAGGAGACCGCCTATGTGACGGCGGAGGAGCTGATGGAGCGGCACGCGAGCGCGCCGTTCTCCGCCTGGTTCATGACCGTCCTGGACGCGGCGCGTCCGGCGATCAAGGAGTTGACGGGTCCCGCCGGGGGCTGGTGATCCCGGGAGCGGCCGGGGGAAGCGCCGACGGCGCCTCCCCGGGGCGCGCGAGGCCCGGGTCCAGGGGCAGCGCGGCCCAGATGATCTTTCCGCCGCTCGCGGTGTGCTCCACGTCGCAGGCGCCGCCCGACTCCAGGGCGATCTCCCGGACCAGGAGCAGCCCGCGGCCGCCCGTCTGACCGTAGTCCGCCTCGAGGGCCTTGGGGCGGTAGGGATGGTTGTCCTCGACGGACACCCTGATCCACTCCGCGCCGATCGCCACCTCCACCGCCACTTCGGGGGAGAGCAGCGCCGCGTGTTTGACGGCGTTGGTGACCAGTTCGGAGACGATCAGGAGCAGGCCCTGAACCGTTTCTTCGTGGACCGGTACTCCTTGACGGAGCAACAGGTCGCGTACCGCGTGCCGGGCCTGCGGAACTGAGACGTCGACCGCGGGAGCGGTGAAGCGCCAGACCCCTTCATAGGACGGTGGCCGTGCGGGGACGCTCCCGCTCTCCATGGTCCGGCTCCCACCGTCGTGCTCGATTGTCGCCACGCGTCAAGTCTTGGTAATGCGCAGGTCCGGACCGGGCTACTGACCAGAAGTCGACACTTATCGACCACATTCTGATCGGGTGAGTATGCCAACGTCAGTTGTTCGACTGCTCCTGATCCTCCGTTGACGCCTTCGGAGGGGTGGCGGGAGACTCGTCCTTCGCCGCCGCGTCGGGCGGTGTGACCATGCCGACGATACGCCTGCCCCCGACGCCGATCGCGATCAGGCCGAGACCGTCGAAGAGCAGGGCCAGCGAGAAGAAGACACCGAGAACGTACCGGCTGCTGTCCGGCCAGTCGAAGAGCACCAGCAGACCGAGGAGGAGACCGAAGGCTCCCTGGAGCAGGGTCCATCCGAACTGCGGTCCGCGCACGACCACACTGCCCACCAGCCGGAAGACGCCGCCGGTGAGGAAGAGCAGGGCGGCGAACATGGTCAGGGCCTCGGCCGAGCCCTCCGGGTGCCGGATCACCACGACACCCGCCGCGATGTTCAGCGCCGCCACCACCACGGCGAGCCAGAAGTAGTTGCTTCCGCGCGACTCGATGGCGTGCACAAGACCCACGACACCGCCGATGAGCAGCAGCCAGCCGAAGAGCAGCATCGAGGTGAGGGTGGCGAGACCGGTGTAGCAGAGACCGACGATGCCGGCGACGACCAGCAGGACGCCGAGGACGGTGAGCCGGCCGAGGCTGCGCTTGAGCTTACGTCCCTCGCGCACGGCGTCGAAGGGGGCCTCACCGGAGGCGTCGTCGGGTTCCCGGGCCATGCGCGCCTCCTCCTTCGCCCCCTCCGCGACCCCTCCTCGATCGTACGGTCGAGGTGCCCGGATAGCATCCGGCGCATGGAGCCCACCGAGCCGCAGCTGGCGGTCGTCGTCGCCGACGCGGTCGCCACCGTCGTCATCTCGAACCCGGCCAAGCGCAACGCGATGACGGCCGCGATGTGGCGGTCCCTGCCCGGGCTGCTCGCGCCGCTCGCCGCCGACCCCGAGGTCCGCGCCCTGGTGCTCACCGGCGACGGCGGCACCTTCTGCGCGGGCGCGGACATCTCGACGCTGCGGGAGCCGGGCGACGAGCAGCAGGCCCTCGCGGTCCGGGCCGAGGAGGCGCTCGCCGCCTTCCCCAAGCCGACGCTCGCCGCGGTCCGCGGCTTCTGCGTGGGCGGCGGCAGCCAGCTCGCCGCCGCCTGCGACCTGCGGTTCGCGGAGGAGGGGGCGCGGTTCGGGGTCACCCCGGCGAAGCTCGGGATCGTGTACCCCGCCTCGTCGACGCGCAGGCTGGCCGCGCTCGTCGGGCCCTCCGCCGCCAAGTACCTGCTCTTCTCGGCCGAGTTGATCGACGCCGACCGGGCCCTGCGCACCGGGCTCGTCGACGAGGTCCTGCCGGAGGGCGAACTGGACAAGCGGGTGGCCGAGTTCACCCGGGTGCTCGTCGCGCGCTCGCTGCTCACCCAGGCGGCGGCCAAGGAGTTCGCGGACGGCCGCACGGACCGGGACGCGCACTGGGCCGAGCAGGCGCGCGGCAGCGGCGACACCGCCGAGGGGGTCGCCGCCTTCCTGGAACGCCGGGCGCCCCGCTTCACGTACGGCCTGTAGGGCCGGTCCGTCGGGCCGGTCAGCCCTGGGGCAGGTCCTTCGGGGCCGTGCCGCGCCAGTGGGCGACGATCTCGGCCGGGGCCTTCTCCGGGGAGCCCGCGTCGTAGGGCGGCTGGGGGTCGTACTCGGTGAGCAGCTGGATGGTCTGGGCGGTCGCGTCGCCGGCGATCCGGCCGATGAGGTGCAGCGCCATGTCGATCCCGGACGAGACCCCGGCGGCGGTGACGTACTTGCCGTCGAAGACGACCCGCTCGCCGGTCGGCTCGACGCCGACCGCCCGCAGCTCGTCGAAGGCGAGCCAGTGCGTGGTGGCACGGCGGCCGTCGAGCAGGCCCGCGGCGCCGAGGAGGAGCGAACCGGTGCAGACGGAGGTGGTCCAGGTGCTGGTCTCGTCGGCGGTACGGAGCCAGCCGAGGATCTCCGGGTCGTTCATCGCCGAACGGGAGTCGGGGCCACCGGGGACGAGGACGATGTCGGGGTTCGGGACGTCCGCGAGTGCCTTGTCGGCGACCAGGGCGAGGCTGCCCTGGTCGTTGCGGACCGGCCCGGCCTCCTTGGCGACGAAGACGGTCTCGGCTCCGGGGATGCGGGCGAGCAGTTCGTAGGGGCCGACGGCGTCGAGGGTGGTGAAGCGGTCGTAGAGGAGCACGGCGATCTGCATGGGGTCCCTTTCCGTGGGTGGTCGGTGCTGCGTGGTCTCGGGTTCTCGGCGTACGCGGGCGCCGGGGGCGCGGGGTCGTGGGTTGAGGGTGGGCGGTTCGAAGGTTGGGCCGGTTACCCGGTGGGCGGGTTCGGGCGGTTACGCGGTGGGCGGGTCCGGTCGCTTACGCGGTGGGCGGGTCCGGGCGGTTACGCGGTGCGCGGGTTCGGTCGGTTACGCGGTGGGCGGCTCGGAGGCGGTTCAGGGGGCCGGCCGGGGTCCGTTCCGTACGGGGGCGTGGAAGCGGCGGCGGTAGTCAGCCGGGGCGGTGCCCATCGCCTTGACGAAGGCCCTGCGCATGGCCTCGGGCGTGCCGTAGCCGGCGGCCCGGGAGACCTCCTCGACGCCGTCGGTCGTCTCCTCCAGGAGCCGCCGCGCGTGTTCGAGGCGGACCCGGTCGACGTAGCGGCCCGGGGTCGTGCCGGTCTCCGCCTGGAAGGCGCGGGCGAAATGGCGCGGCGACAGCCGGGCGCGGGCGGCGAGGGCCTCGACGGAGAGGTCGCCCGCCGGATGCTCGGTGATCCAGTGCTGGAGGTCCCGCAGCGGCGCGCGCCGGGCGGTCTGCGCGGCCAGCTGGGCGCTGAACTGCGCCTGGTTGCCGGGGCGCCGCAGGAAGACGACCAGGTGCCGGGCGACGGTCAGCGCGGTGTCGCGGCCCAGGTCCTCCTCGACGAGCGCGAGCGCGAGGTCGATGCCCGCCGTCACGCCCGCGGAGGTGGCGATGCGGCCGTCTCGGACGAAGATCGGGTCGGGATCCACGTCGACCCCGGGGTAGCAGCGGGCGAGGTGGTCGCAGGCGATCCAGTGGGTGGTCGCGCGGTGGCCGTCGAGCAGCCCGGCCGCCGCGAGCAGCAGCGCTCCGGTGCAGACGGAGACCAGTCGCTCGGCGCGCGGGCCGTTCGCGCGCAGCCAGTCGATCAGCCGCGGGTCGGGGCGCCGGGTGCCTTCGCCGCCGGGGACGAGCAGGGTGTGCGGGCGGTCCGCGGCGGCGAGCGTCGTGTCCGGGAGCAGCCGCAGGCCGCTCTGGGTGCGGACCGGCCCGCCGTCGAGCGAGGCGGTCACGATCGGGTAGGAGCCGCCGCCTGCGCGGCCCGCCCCGGCGAACACCTCCACCGGTCCGGTGACATCCAGGCTCTGCACGTCGTCGAAGAGGACGACGAGCACGGGTCGCTTCGTCATGGCCACCATCCTTCGCCGGGCGCGGGGCGTCCGCAATGACGAGGAACCCACCTTTCCTGCCATGCGGGACCGGGGCGACCGCCCCGGGGTTCCGGTCGTACCGACCAGTCGGTAACGTTCTGGTCCATGACCTCTCTGCCTCCCCGCGCGGGCCGCCGCTGCCACCACATGCTCAACCCGATGCACTCCACGGTGTACTTCTCGCCGGACCTGGACACCGAGTTCCAGGCCCTCGGCTTCGAGGACGCCACGGCCATGCGGCTGGCCTCGCGCAGCGCCGCGATGGGTGCCGTGGGCGCGGGCACCGTCGCCGCGGCCTTCTTCAACTACAACGTGGAGATGCTGGCCAAGCACCTTCCGGCGGTGTGGGACATCGCCTCGCCCGCCGAGGTCGGCGCGGCACGGCTGCGGACCGTGGACCGCACGCTGCGCCGGCTCCTGGGCGAGGAGGCGATCGCCTCGGCCGAGATGGCGGAGGCCGCCGAGCTGGCGCTGCGCGCCACCGAGGCCTGCACCCGGCACGCCCGGCCGCTCTACTCGGCCCACGCCGACCTCCCGGTCCCCGAGGCGCCGCACCTGCGGTACTGGCACGCCGCGACGCTGCTGCGCGAGCACCGGGGCGACGGGCACCTGGCCGCCCTGCTGACCCTGGACCTCGACCCGCTGGAGGCGATGGTCAGCCACACCGCGACCGGCCTGGGCATGAACCCGCGCCTCGCCCTGGGCGCGCGGGGCTGGCGGCGGGCCGACTGGGACGCCGCGGCCGACCGGCTGCGCGAGCGCGGGCTGCTCGACGCGGAGGGCGAACTCACGGCCGAGGGCACGGCGCTGCGCGAGGAGCTGGAGGAGCGGACGGACCGGCTGGACTCCGCACCGTACGAGCACCTGGGCGCGGCGGGCGTGGAGCGGCTGACGGAGCTGGGCAAGGCCTTCCGCAACGCGGCGTTCCTGGCCGGGGCCTTCCCGGCCGACCTGAGCGCCAAGATCTGACCGGCCGGACCGGCAGGCGCGCCCGGACACGGCGGGACCGGGGCGCGTGCGGAGTTCCGGAGGGGGAGACGGCAGAATGCACTCGCAAGCTTGAGGCACGAGAAGGCGAGTCGGGACACCGTGACGACGTCCATCGAAGGCAGGATCGCCGAGGAACTCGGCGTACGTGAGCGACAGGTGAGGGCGGCCGTCGAGCTGCTCGACGGCGGCTCGACCGTGCCGTTCATCGCGCGCTACCGCAAGGAAGCGACCGAGATGCTCGACGACGCGCAGCTGCGGACGCTCGAGGAGCGGCTGCGCTACCTCCGGGAGCTGGAGGACCGGCGGACCGCCATCCTCGACTCCGTACGGGAGCAGGGGAAGCTGACGGCCGAGGTGGAGGCCCAGCTGCGGGCCGCCGACACCAAGGCCCGTCTTGAGGACATCTACCTGCCGTTCAAGCCCAAGCGCCGCACCAAGGCCCAGATCGCCCGCGAGGCAGGTCTGGAACCGCTGGCGGAGGGGCTGCTCGCCGACCCCTCGGTGGAGCCGGCGGCCGCCGCGGCGGCCTTCGTGGACGCCGACAAGGGCGTCGCCGACCCGGCGGCGGCCCTGGAGGGCGCCCGCGCGATCCTCACCGAGAAGTTCTCCGAGGACGCCGACCTGATCGGCGAGCTGCGGGAGCGGATGTGGGGCCGGGGCCGGCTGGCGGCGAAGGTCCGGGACGGGAAGGAGGAGGCGGGCGCGAAGTTCGCCGACTACTTCGACTTCGCGGAGCCGTTCACCGCGCTCCCCTCGCACCGGATCCTCGCGATGCTGCGCGGCGAGAAGGAGGACGTCCTCACCCTGGAGCTGGAGCCGGAGGAGCCCTCCGAGGTGCCCGGCCCGACCGCGTACGAGGGCATGGTCGCCTCCCGCTTCGGCGTGGCCGAGCGGGGGCGTCCCGGCGACAAGTGGCTGCTCGACACGGTCCGCTGGGCCTGGCGGACCCGGATCCTGGTCCACCTCGGGATCGACCTGCGGCTGCGGCTGCGTACGGCCGCCGAGGACGAGGCGGTCCGGGTCTTCGCGGCGAACCTGCGCGACCTGCTCCTCGCCGCCCCGGCGGGGACGCGGGCGACCCTGGGCCTCGACCCCGGTTTCCGTACGGGCGTCAAGGTGGCCGTGGTCGACAGCACGGGCAAGGTCGTCGCCACCGACACGATCTACCCGCACGTCCCGGCGAACAAGTGGGACGAGTCGCTGGCGAAGCTGGCGCGGCTCGCGAAGGAGCACGCGGTCGAGCTGGTCGCCATCGGCAACGGCACGGCGTCCCGCGAGACGGACAAGCTCGCGGCCGAACTCATCGCCAAGCACCCCGAGTTGAAGCTCACCAAGGTCATGGTCTCGGAGGCCGGCGCGTCCGTGTACTCCGCCTCCGCCTTCGCCTCGCAGGAACTGCCGGGCCTGGACGTCTCGTTGCGCGGCGCGGTGTCGATCGCGCGGCGGCTCCAGGACCCGCTGGCCGAGCTGGTGAAGATCGATCCGAAGTCGATCGGTGTCGGGCAGTACCAGCACGACCTGTCCGAGGTGAAGCTCTCCCGCTCCCTCGACGCGGTCGTCGAGGACTGTGTGAACGGTGTCGGCGTCGACGTCAACACCGCGTCCGCGCCGCTGCTTTCGCGGGTGTCGGGCATCGGCGCGGGCCTCGCCGAGAACATCGTCGCGCACCGCGACGCGAACGGCCCGTTCCGTTCGCGGAAGACGCTGAAGGACGTGGCGCGGCTCGGCCCGAAGGCGTACGAGCAGTGTGCGGGCTTCCTGCGGATCCGGGGCGGCGACGACCCGCTGGACGCCTCGTCGGTGCACCCGGAGGCGTACCCGGTGGTGCGGCGGATGGTGAAGACGACGGGCGGCGAGGTCGCCTCGCTGATCGGCAACACCGGGGTGCTGCGGTCGCTGCGGGCGGACCAGTTCGTGGACGAGACCTTCGGTCTGCCGACGGTCACCGACATCCTGCGCGAGCTGGAGAAGCCGGGGCGCGACCCGCGGCCCGCGTTCAAGACGGCCACGTTCAAGGAGGGCGTCGAGAAGATCGGCGACCTGGTCTCGGGGATGGTCCTGGAGGGCGTGGTCACCAACGTGGCGGCGTTCGGGGCGTTCGTGGACGTCGGTGTGCACCAGGACGGGCTCGTCCATGTGTCCGCCATGTCCAAGACCTTCGTCAAGGACCCGCGCGACGTGGTGAAGCCGGGTGACGTGGTCCGGGTGAAGGTCCTGGACGTCGACATCCCGCGCAAGCGGATCTCGCTGACGCTGCGGCTCGACGACGAGGCGTCGGCGGGCGCGGGCGACGGTGACGCGCCGAAGCGGGAGCGCGGGGAGCGGCGCGAGCGCGGCGACCGTGGGGGCCGTCCGCCGCAGCAGCGGCGCGGCCAGCCGCAGGGCCAGCGCCCGGCGCCGTCGGCCGCCCCCGCGAACAGCGCGATGGCGGACGCCCTGCGCAAGGCGGGGCTGCTGAACGAGGGCGGCGGCGACAAGCGGCGCGGCCGCTGACGTGGAGCGGGCCCGGCCTGACGGCCGGGCCCGTTCGTCTCCCACCCGCACAACCCGTACCACTGAGTGACCAGAGGTGCGGGCCACCCTGTGATCGGCCGAGCGCCGTCGGCGGCTGCCCGGCCCTCAGATCACCGGAAAGGGCTCTGGTCGCCCCCGGACTCAGGCGTTCGGCAGGAAGCGCAGGGCCCATTCGGCGCGGTTGGCGACCGTGAGGTCGTCGTCCTCGGTCAGGGGCTGGAGGAGGGCGCGCGCACGGGTCGGGTCGGCCTGGACCAGGTCGACGATCTCCGCCGCCAGGGAGTCCTGGTCGTCGCCGAGGTCCACGGAGGAGGCCCGCAGGAGCGCCGGCAGGGCGTCAGGGCCGCCGATGGCGGCGAGGACGCCGCCGAGGAGCTCGCGGGCGTAGGCGTTGCGCTCGACGAGGGCCCGGTCGAGTTCGGCCTGGAGCCGGGGCAGCAGGGCCGCGTCGCCCGATGCGGCGATCTCGTCGGCGAGGTCGATGGTCTCGTCGAGATCGGCGTCGAGGTCGTCCAGCATCTCGGTGAGCCGGGTCAGCAGGTCGGTCATGATGTCTCCTGGAATGCGCCGTCCCGCAGGACGGGGACCGTCTCCGAGGTGTCGGCCTCGGCGGCCACCGCGACGTCCTGCGGATAGCCGTACTCGTACAGTTCACGCCCGGAAGCGCAGCGGTGCAGCTCCGCCACCGGGTCCTCGGTCGCCTCCCACAGCGTGGCCGCCGCCCGCGCCTCGGGCGTCAGGGCGTACGGGCCGAGGCCGCGCAGGGCCGACAGGACGGCGCCCGCGCCGAGGAGGTCCTCCAGGGCGGGACGCAGCGAGCCGTCCGGCCACCGCTCGCCCGAGGCGATCACGGTGAGCGGACGGGAGGCGGAGCCGTAGCCGTGGGCGGCCAGCCAGTGGGCGACCGCCGTGCGGTTGCGGAGCGAGGAGGCGACGACGGTCGCCCCGCCCGCCTCCGCCGCGATCGTGGAGCCGTTCGGGGACGGCAGGACCAGACGCGGGGTCGGCGGGGCGGCCCGCAGGGCGGCCGGGGAGAGCGTCCAAGGGGTCTCGGGCGACGCCTCGCTCCGGCCGACGGCGAGGACCGCGTCCCGCTCGGCCGCGTACGCGACCGCCCTCTCGTCCTTCCAGCGGTAGGGGAACACAGCCGTACCGGCCTCGACCGCCACGCCCACCGACGTGGTGAAGGAGAGGACGTCGACGACGACCAGGCAGGCGGCGTCCTTGGCCAGGGCCGCGGCCTCCGTCGGGCCCCAGCCGAAGGTGACGCCCATCAGAGCTCGGTCACCTTGCCGGCCGCGACCTCGACGCGACGGGTCGTGCGGACGGCGTCGAGCATCCGCCGGTCGTGGGTGACCAGGAGGAGCGTCCCGGTGTAGGAGTCGAGCGCGGACTCCAGCTGCTCGATGGCCGGCAGGTCCAGGTGGTTGGTCGGCTCGTCCAGGACGAGGAGGTTGACGCCCCGGCTCTGGAGGAGGGCGAGCGCGGCCCGGGTCCGCTCGCCCGGGGAGAGCGTGGTGGCGGGGCGCAGGACGTGGACGGCCTTGAGCCCGAACTTCGCCAGCAGGGTCCGTACGTCCGCGGGCTCGGTCTCGGGGACGGCCGCGCAGAACGCCTCGAGCAGCGACTCCGAGCCGTGGAAGAGCTTGCGGGCCTGGTCGACCTCGCCGACGACGACGCCCGAGCCGAGCACCGCGTCGCCGGAGTCGAGCGGGAGGCGGCCCAGGAGGGCGGCGAGGAGCGTCGACTTGCCGGCGCCGTTCGCTCCGGTGATCGCGACCCGGTCGGCCCAGTCGATCTGGAGGGTCGCGGGCCCGAAGCGGAAGTCGCCGCGCCGGACCTCGGCCTCGCGCAGGGTCGCCACGACCGAGCCGGAGCGCGGGGCGGAGGCGATCTCCATGCGCAGCTCCCACTCCTTGCGGGGCTCCTCGACGACGTCGAGCCGCTCGATCATCCGCTGCGTCTGGCGGGCCTTCGCGGCCTGCTTCTCGCTCGCCTCGCCACGCAGCTTCCGGCCGATCTTGTCGTTGTCGGTGGCCTTGCGGCGGGCGTTGCGGACGCCCTTGTCCATCCAGTTGCGCTGCATCAGGGCGCGGCCTTCGAGCGCGGCCCTCTTGTCGGCGTACTCCTCGTACTCCTCGCGGGCGTGCCGGCTGGCGGTGTCCCGCTCCTCCAGGTAGGCCTGGTAGCCGCCGCCGTAGAGGGTGATCTGCTGCTGGGCGAGGTCGAGTTCGAGGACCTTGGTGACCGTGCGGGTGAGGAACTCGCGGTCGTGGCTGATGACGACGGTGCCCGCGCGCAGCCCCTGGACGAAGGCTTCGAGCCGCTCCAGGCCGTCGAGGTCGAGGTCGTTGGTGGGCTCGTCCAGCAGGAACACGTCGTAGCGGGAGAGCAGGAGGGAGGCGAGTCCGGCGCGGGCGGCCTGGCCGCCGGAGAGCGCGGTCATCGGCTGGTCGAGGCCGACGGTCAGGCCGAGGGACTCGGCGACCTCCTCGGCCCGCTCGTCGAGGTCGGCGCCGCCGAGACCGAGCCAGCGCTCCAGGCTCACGGCGTACGCGTCGTCGGCGCCGGGCGCCCCGTCGACCAGGCCCTGGGTGGCCTCGTCCATGGCGGCCTGCGCGGCCGCCACACCCGTGCGGCGCGCCAGGAACTCCCGGACCGTCTCCCCCGCGCGCCGCTCGGGCTCCTGCGGGAGGTGGCCGACGGTCGCGGTGGGCGGCGAGAGCTTCAGCTCGCCCTCCTCGGGGGTGTCGAGCCCGGCGAGCAGCCGCAGCAGGGTCGACTTGCCGGCGCCGTTGACGCCGACGAGGCCGATGACGTCGCCGGGGGCGACGACGAGGTCGAGCCCGGCGAAGAGGGTGCGTTCGCCGTGGCCTGCGGCGAGTTCCTTGGCGACGAGAGTGGCAGTCATCAGGGAACGCATCGTATGTCACCGGCCCGAGGCACCGTGGTGCGGCCGAACGGCTCCCGGTACGGTCCGCGCATGAGCGACGACGTGATCGTGGTGGGCGGCGGGGTCATCGGTCTGACGACGGCCCTGACCCTCGCGGAGCGCGGCCTGCGGGTACGGGTCTGGTCCCGGGATCCGGCGGAGGGGACGACCTCCGCGGTGGCGGGGGCGCTGTGGTGGCCGTACCGGATCGAGCCGGCGGCGGAGGTGGGCGGCTGGTCCCTGGAGTCGCTGCGGGTGTACGAGAAGCTCGCAGCCGATCCGGTGGCGACGGGGGTGCGTCTGGTGCCCGGCGTCCACGCCGACACGGTCCTCGCCGGCCTGGGCGACTGGGCGCGGGAGGTCTCGGGGCTGCGGCAGCTCGCGGCGCCGGAGGTGCCGGGGCCGTACCGGACGGGTCTCGCGGCGGTGCTGCCGCTGATCGACATGCCGGTCCACCTGGGGTGGCTGCGGCGCCGGCTGGAGGCGGCCGGCGGGGTCGTGGAGCGGCGGACCGTGACCGGTTTCGCGGAGGCCGCGGACGGGGCGCGGGTGGTGGTGGACTGCACGGGGCTCGGCGCCAGGGAGCTCGTGCCGGACGCGGGGCTGCGGCCGGTGCGGGGGCAGTTGGTGCTGGTGGAGAACCCGGGTGTGGAGGAGTGGTTCACGGCGGCCGACGCGGCGTCGAGCGAGACGACGTACTTCTTCCCGCAGCCGGGGCGGCTGATCCTGGGCGGGACCGCCCAGGAGGGCGACGAGCGTCTTGAGCCCGATCCGGCGACGGCGGCGGCGATCGTGGCGCGGTGCGCCCGGATCCGGCCCGAGATCGCCGACGCGCGGGTCATCGGCCACCGGGTGGGCCTGCGGCCGACCCGGGCGGACGGTGTCCGGCTCGACGTGGAGCCGCTGCCGTCCGGGGGCCGCCTGGTCCACAACTACGGCCACGGGGGCGCGGGCGTCACGGTCGCCTGGGGCTGCGCGCGGCGGGCGACGGAGCTGGCCTGCGGGTGACGGCCCGCTAGGTCGACCGGGGGCCGGTCACCCGGCGGCGGAGACGGCATGCGGTCGACCGCCCGGCAGGCGGGCCCGGAGCACGGTCACCGGGCGACGGGTCCGGTCCTCGGTCGACCGCGCAGGAGGTCGGTCGGGGGCCGGTGACCGGGCGTCCGCCTCCTCCTGGCGCGCGTGGTTCAGCCGCCGTCCCCCGGTGCGCTCGTGCCGGGGCCGATGCGGAGTTCGAAGTCGCCGTCGTACTTCTCGTGGCCCGCGATCACCGCGAGTTCGATGACCTCCTCGCCCACCTCGCCCCGGACGATCAGCGGGTCCTTGCGCAGGTCCTTCATGAGCGCCACGCACATGCCGATCATCACGAGGACGAACGGCGCGGCCACCAGGATCGTGAGGTTCTGCAGGCCCGCGAGGGCGTCGCCCTGGCCGTCGCCGATCAGGAGCATGATCGCGGCGACGGCTCCGGTGACCACGCCCCAGAAGATCACCACGGGGCGGGTCGGTTCGAAGGTGCCGCGCTGCGAGAGGGTGCCCATGACGATCGAGGCGGCGTCCGCGCCGGAGACGAAGAAGATGCCGACGAGGATCATGACGATCAGGCTCATGGTCCCGGTGAGCGGGAACTGCTGCAGCACGCCGAAGAGCTGCCCCTCGGGCGTGGTCTCCTCCCCCAGCCTCCCCTCCTCACTCAGCTTCATCGCGGTGCCGCCGAAGACGGCGAACCAGACCAGGCTCACCACGCTGGGCACGAGGATGACGCCGCCGACGAACTGGCGGATGGTGCGGCCCCGGCTGATCCGGGCGATGAACATGCCGACGAAGGGCGTCCAGGAGATCCACCACGCCCAGTAGAAGACCGTCCAACCGCCCAGCCACTCGTGGATGTTGTCGCCGCTGGTCGCCTCGGTCCGGCCGGCCAGCTGCGGCAGGTCGCCGAAGTAGGCGAAGATCGAGGTGGGCAGCAGGTCGAGCACGATGATGGTCGGGCCCGCGATGAAGACGAAGACGGCCAGGACGAGCGCGAGCACCATGTTCGTGTTGGACAGCCACTGGATGCCCTTCTCGACGCCGGAGACGGCCGAGGCGACGAAGGCGACCGTGAGGACGGCGATGATGCCGACGAGCAGCCCGGTCCCGGTCGTCTCCAGCCAGCCCAACTCCTCGACTCCGCTGCCGATCTGGAGCGCACCGAGCCCCAGCGAGGCGGCCGAGCCGAAGAGGGTCGCGAAGATCGCCAGGATGTCGATGAACCGGCCGGGTCCCCCGTAGGCCGCCCGCTTGCCGATCAGCGGGACGAAGACGGCGCTGATAGTCTGCCGCCGTCGGCGCCGGAAGGTGGAGTACGCGATGGCGAGGCCGACGACCGCGTAGATCGCCCACGGGTGCAGCGTCCAGTGGAAGAGAGTGGTGGCCATCGCGACCTGCATCCGCTCGGCCGAGTCGACCGGGTGGGTACCGGGCGGCGGGGTGCCGTAGTGGGCGAGCGGCTCGCTCACGCCGTAGAACATCAGGCCGATGCCCATGCCGGCGCTGAACATCATCGCGATCCACGACACGGTCCGGAACTCCGGGCCCTCGCTCTCGTGGCCGAGGGTGATCCGGCCGTACCGGCTGATGGCGAGCCAGAGCGCGAAGACGACGAAGCCGGACGCGGCGAGCATGAACGCCCAGCCGCCGTTGCGGATCAGCCCGTCGAGGAGGTCGCTGGAGACGTTCTCCAGGCTGCCCGTGGCGGTGGCGCCCCAGACCACGAAGGCGAGGGTGAGGCCGGCGGTGACTCCGAACACGATCCGGTCCGTGCGCGCCTTGGGGTGGTGGCCGGGGCCGCGAGGGAGGTCCGCCGTCACCGACAGCCCCTCCCGGCCTCCCCGGCCACCACCGCTCCCGGACTCCCCGGCTGACTGATCATCCTGCGACACCGATGGCACCTTTCCCTGCAATACGGGACAAACACACTCCGTAAGGCAGCAGTACCACAGGTGACACGCAAGGTCCGGGACCAACTCAGCCCGTCGGCCCGTCAATCCGTCGGCCCGTCAACCCGTCAACAGACCTCCACCGGTTGTCCGGTGGTGAGCCGGTACGTCGCGCGGCCGTCGAGCAGCAGCGGCACGAGCGCGCGCTGCGACTGGCGCAGCGGCACCCACGCCCCCGCGCCGTCCCGCCGGACGGTGACCCCGTGCAGGGCCAGCTCGTCGCCGAACTCGGCGTACTGGGCGGCGTCCAGGCGGTAGCCGCAGGGCGGGTCCTTGAGGATCTCGGCGGGTTCGGCGGGGTCGTTGTCGGCGCCCCCGATCATGACGGGGCCCCGGTCGGCGAAGCCGGTGTGGCGGGCCGCCGCGGTCGCCGCCCCGAGGAGCCCGCGCCGCTCGTCGAGGTAGGCGAACGCGCCCTTCAGTGCGACGAGTTGGGTGGTCACCCGGCGCCGGTTGTTACGCGCCTCGTCGTCGGCGTCGGCCTGGCTGAGCGCCTCGATCCGGGTCTCGACCAGCAGCCCGACCGAGTGCTTGATCCCGGCCGTGTTGCGCAGGATGCGTTCCTGGCCGTCGCCCGCGACCTGCTTGACCGGCTGCCCGGTGTGCGGGTCGGTCCAGATGCCGTAGATGCCGCTGCTGAAGCCGGAGACACCGGCGGCCGGCCGGACGTAGGACTCCGAGAGGGTGTGGGCCTCGTCGTGCACCTGGGCGTCGGTGTTGAGATTGCGCGGCCAGAGCGCGAGCAGGTCCTTGACGTAGTACGGCGAGGTGCCGTCGTACTCGTGCAGGTCGTAGACCAGCTCGGGGCGCCGGTCGCGGATGAGTGCGGCGAGCGCCCGGCCCTCGGCGGTCGCCAGGGCGAGGTGGTCGCGGTTGACGTCGACCCCGTCGGCGTTGCCCCGGGTGTCGGCCTCGCGGCCGTCCGGGTTGGCCGTGGGGACGACGAGGACGGTCGTACGGGCAAGCAGGCGCAGGGTCTCCTCGTCCCGTGCGTAGGCCAGGTCCCGCACGGTGGTGAGGCAGGCCTCCCGGCCCGACGGCTCGTCACCGTGCTGGGAGCAGACCAGCAGCACGGTGGTCGGCGCCGAGCGCGCGCCGACCGTGGCGAGCCGGATCGGGCGGCCCTGCTTGGTGGTTCCCAGGGTCCGCAGCGCGACCCGGTCGCTCGCCCGGTCGACGGCGGCGAGGAAGGTCCCCTCCTCGGCCTCGGTCGTCCAGCGGGCCCCGTGGCTGGTCTCGAAGCCGGTCCGCGGGGGCGGCGCCGCGCCCGCCCCGCCGTGCGCCTCGGCGGGCACGGCGACGAGCGGCAGGCCGAGGGCGGTGACACCCGCGGCGAGGGCGAGCGCGCGGCGCACGGGGCGGCGGCGGGGTGCGCGGTTCATCGGGCCTCACCGGGGACGGGGATGCCCGGGCGTGCGGGCCCGACACCCGTGAGCGGCTGCCCGGCCTGCGCCGAGCGTGCGTCGACCGTAGCGGCCGTCGCCCTGGTGAACGCCTCGACGCCACCGACGAGCGGAAGTTTCGCCGAGGTGCGGGCGAGGTCGAGGGTGAGCGTCGGAGTCGTCGACGGCGGGTCGAGCAGGTCCCGGTCCGTGCCGCCGACGATCAGGGCGAGCCGGTGGCCGGCCGGGACGACATGGTCGGTGGCCGCCAGCTTCAGGGTGATCGTGTACGCCTTCCCCGGGGTCAGTGGCCGGCCCTTCGCGGGGTTCGCCCATGTGCCCAGGTCCGCCCAGCCCCGGCTGACGACGGTGAAGCCGACATCGGCCGTCCGGGCCTTCGTCTCCTTGAAGCAGGCGCTGTCGCCCCCGGTGCTCGCGCCCCAGCAGCTCCGCTCGGTGAGGGTGGTGATGCCCTCGCCGGGGGCCGCGTAGTCCCGGATGGTGTCGGGGCCGAGGTCGACGAGGACGGCCGACAGGTGGGCGGTCCCGGTCGTCGGCGTGGCGGTGACGGTCACCGTGGAGGAGCCGGAGAGCCGCAGGTCACGGGCGAGCGGTCGGGTGGTGAATCCGGCCTGCGCGGAGGTCGGGTCGTCGATCCGGGCCGCCCAGTCCGTCTCGCCGAGGGCCGGGTCGTCGGTGAAGGTCTCCGTGGTGCCGGGCGCGGCGGGGGTCCGGCCGAGGGTGCCGGCGCGGGGCGACGAGCCCGCGGCGGGGCGCAAGGTCGTGGGCTCGGTGGCGCGCGGCGGCCACACCCGGTCGGTGGTCCACCGGTCCGGGGCGCGCTCGATGTCGGCCATCGGCTCGCGGTCGATGCCGTTGTCGTGGCCGAGGAGTTCGTGGTCGAACCAGCGGTGCAGGGTGCGGACCCAGTCGGCGCGCCGGAAGTCGAAGGGGTCGACGTGGCCGGTCTGGGAGAGCCAGATCTTGCGTTCGACGCCCTGCGCGGCGAGGGCGTCCCACCACTGGCCGAAGTGGTTGGCGCGGACGTTGAGGTCCTGCTGCCCGTGCACGACGAAGACGCTCGCCTTCACCTTCCGGGCGTCCGGGACGTGGTTCCGCTCGCTCCAGGCGGGCGTCCAGTCGCCGCTGTACGGGGTGCCGGCGGTGACCCGCTCCTGCACGGCGCCGCAACGGGCCTTCGCCTCGGGGCTGTTGACGTACTCGGAGAGCCAGCTCGGGTTGGCGTTGTAGAGCGGGGCGCCCTGGGAGTGGAAGTAGTCGTACCAGGAGGAGATCGCGCCGATCGGGACGATCGTCTCCAGGCCCTCGACCCCGGTGGCGGCGACGCCGTTGGCGATCGTGCCGTCCCAGCTCTTGCCGATCATGCCGACCTTGCCGGTGGACCAGGTGGTGGCCTTGGCCCGCTCGGAGCCGGTACGGGTGGTGTAGCCGCGCGCGCGGCCGTTCAGCCAGTCGACGACGGCCTTGGCGGACTGGACGTCGGAACGGCCGCCGACGTCGTCGCAGCCGTCGGAGCGGTTGGTGCCGGCGAGGTCGACGGCGACGAAGGCGTAGCCGCGCGGTACGAAGTAGTTGTCGTAGAAGAGCGGGAACTGGACCGGTTTCCCGGCGGCGTCGTAGGTCTTCCTCTGGCTCTCGTTGCCGCGTCCGCAGCAGGCGTAGTACGGGCTGGCGTCCATGATGACCGGGATCTTCCGGCCGTTCGCGGCGGTCTCGCGCGGGCGGACGATGTCGGCGGCGACCCGGTCGGTGCGGCCGTCCCCGTCGCCGTCGAGGCCGGTGTCCACCCAGATCGACTCGCGTATCGCGTCGCCGTAGGAGTACACGGGCTGGGACTCGCGTACGGCGCGATCGGCTGCTCGTGTGTCCGCGGCGAGGGCGCCGGACGGGGCGACGACGAGGGCGGACAGCAGGGCGGCCGTGGCGGCCACGGCGAGGGTTCTGCGCGACGGACGGGCTCCGCGGGTTCTCCGCACACGTATCGGCATGGGGCGGAACGTACCCCCGTCAACTCCCGCGCAAAAGAGTGCCGTCGGGAGCGGGGACCTACGCGTGGGGCCGGAGGGTCCGTTTCGGCCGAATGGCGATCGTGTGAAAGGAGGTCCTCTGGACGTGACGGGGCATCACCGCGCTGAATAGCGTCGCTAAGGACCGAACACCATGCATGCTTCTTACCGACTTGGAGCTCTCGTGCACCGCAGACTTGTCGTTCCGAGCGCACTCGCGGCGTCCCTCCTGCTGGCGATCCCGGCATCCGCCGCCGACTACGTTCCGGGCGCATCGGGCATCGGCGACCCCTACTACCCGGCCAGTGGCAACGGCGGCTACGACGTCTCCCACTACGACCTGCGGCTGACGTACCAGCCCGCGACCGACCTCCTCGAGGGCACGGCGACGATCCTCGCCACGACCAAGCAGAACCTCTCCCGCTTCAATCTGGACCTCGGCCTGAAGGTCAGCGAGGTGCGGGTGAACGGCAGGAAGGCCGCGTTCACCACCAGCGGCGAGCAGGAGCTGGAGATCACCCCCGCGACCCCGCTGGAGAAGAACCGGACGATCTCGGTCGTCGTGCGGTACGCGGGCAAGCCCTCCGAGGTGAAGATCGGCGGCTGGACGGCCTGGCACCGCACGCCCGACGGCGGGGTGGCCGCCCAGGAGCCGGACTCGGCCGCCTGGTGGTTCCCGTCCAACGACCACCCCCTGGACAAGGCCACCTTCGACGTCTCGGTCTCCGTCCCGGACGGTACGCAGGCCATCAGCAACGGCGTTCTCCAGTCGCAGTCCTCGCGGCTCGGCTGGACCCGCTTCAACTGGCGCTCCAACAAGCCGCAGGCGACCTATCTGGCCACGCTCGCGGTGGGCAAGTTCGACATCACCACCGACAAGACCGCGAAGGGGCTCCCCGTCCTCAACGCGTACAGCAAGGACCTCGGCGACAACGCGGGCGCGGCCCGGGCCTCGATCGAGCGGACCGCCGAGGTCGCGGAGTGGCTCGAGGAGGTCTTCGGGCCGTACCCCTTCAACGCGCTCGGCGGCTACGTCCCGAACGTGACCAGCGGCTACGCGCTGGAGACGCAGACCCGGCCGTTCTACAGCCCCCGCCAGTTCGCCAACGGGGCCAACGTGTCGGTGGTCGTCCACGAGCTGGCGCACCAGTGGTACGGCGACAGCGTCTCGGTCGACCGGTGGAAGGACATCTGGGTCAACGAGGGCTTCGCCCGCTACAGCCAGTGGCTCTGGTCGGAGAAGGAGGGCGAGGGCACGGCGCAGGAGCTGGCGGACTACGTCTATCAGACCCGTACCGCGGAGGACCCGTTCTGGACGGTCGCGCCGGGCGACCCGGGGCCGGAGAACCAGTTCCACATCGCCGTCTACGACCGGGGCGCGCTGGCGCTGCAGGCGCTGCGCAACGAGATCGGTGACGAGGACTTCTTCGCGATCCTGAAGGGCTGGCCGACGGAGTTCGCGTACGGCAACGCCAAGGTGAAGGACTTCGTGAAGTACGCGGAGCGGATCTCGGGCAAGCCGCTGGCCGCGCTCTTCGACACCTGGCTGTACGAGCCGGTGAAGCCGTCGGCGTCGACGGCCGCGGAGGCGGGCGTGTCGGCCCGCTCGGCCCGCTCGGCCGGGGTCGCCGCCGCGCCCGCCGCGCCGGCGAAGCCCGTGCAGCCGAAGTCCTGGAAGAAGATCGCGGAGACGAACACGATCCACGAGCACGGTGGCCCCGAGGGCCACGGCGGTCACTGACCCGTCGCGCACGCGCCCCGCGCCGCCCCCGAGGGGCGGGGCGGGGCGCGTCCGCGTGCCGTGGGTAGGCTCACCGGCTGTACGAAAGCGACGGGTGGGAGCGGACAGTGGCGGCGGTGGCGGCGGAGCGGTACGGGGACCCGGAGGTGCGGGAGGCCGTCGCAGGACGGGTCCGCGGGGAGTGGGGTCTGGAACTGCCGGACTCCTTCTTCCGGTTCGCCGACTTCCTCGCCGTGCTCGGCCCCGTCGAGCAGCGGGCGCTGCGTGACCTGGACCTCGCTCCGTACGGTGTGACGGACCTGTTCGCGGACCCGTCGGCGCTCCCCCGGGAAGGGCTCGACATCAGGGCGCACGGGCGGTACTACCGGGATCCCCCTGAGTTCCTCACCTTCCTGCACGGCGGTTCCGACGGACTGCACTTCGGGCTCTGGTCCGACGACGGGCGCACCTGCGACGGAGTCGCCTCGTACTGCACCGACGACGGCGACGGGATCGACCGGACCCACCGCACCCCGCTGCAGGCCGTACGGGCACGGATCGAGGCGGCGCAGCGGGACCTCGCCGACTACGCGGCCGACGGCGACGAGGAGGAGCTCGCGCGCCTGGCCGACCTGGGGCGACTGCGGGCGGTCCTGACCGGTTTCGAGACCGGGGACCGTACGGAGACGGGGCTCGCCTACTCGGAGGCGTACGTGTACCGCAGACCGCCCGTCGACACCGCCCGGATCACGACCATGGACGGCGCGGGGGCCCTGGTCTCCGGGGCGACGGTCCTCGACCGGCCGGCGCACGGCGCGGCCGACCCGTACCGTTTCGGCACCTTCATGGAGGACCTCTTCGACGACCCCGAGCAGGTCCTGGCGGCCCGTGACGAGGCCCTGCGGCGGGCGGCGGCCGGCGATCCGGCGGAGGCGCTGGTCCTGGGGCGGGACCTGCACCGCGCTTCGTACGGCCGCGCGGAGCACGAGGAGTACGCGCGCGAGCTGCTGGAGGTGGCGTACCGGGAGCTCGGCCGCCCCGCGCTGGCCGGGGTGGCGGCGGCCCACCACCGCCACCGGGCGCTGCAGGACGTGAACGTGCTGCGGGCGGCGCGTTGAGCCCCGCCCGGCTGAGAGCGCTTTCGCCAACCTCCCGGCCCGCCTCACCAGGGGTTACCCTCGACGCTGTCAGGACCGTCGCAGCACCGTGCCCATGGGGAGCCAGCCTTGAGCGAAATGACGTCCGGGACGCGCCCGACCCTGGAAGCCGTCGCCGAGCGCGCCGGGGTGTCCCGGGCGACCGTGTCCCGCGTCGTCAACGGCGGCGCGGGGGTGCGCGAGGCGCTCGCGGAGAAGGTGCGCGTGGCCGTCGAGGAGCTGGGCTACGTCCCCAACCACGCCGCGCGGACCCTGGTGACCCGGCGCAACGGGGCCGTCGCCGTGATCATCGCCGAGCCCGAGTTCCGGATCTTCTCCGACCCGTTCTTCGAGCAGCAGATACGCGGCATCAGCCGTGAACTGACCGCCCACGACGCACAGTTGGTGCTGCTGTGGTTGGAGGGGCCCGGCGACCACGAGCGGATCGCGCGGTACCTCGGCGGCGGACACGTCGACGGGGCGCTCGCCTTCTCGCTGCACACCGACGACCAGCTCCCGGAGATCGTCCGGCGCGCCCAGGTGCCGACCGTCTTTGGCGGACGCCCCGGCTGGACGCCCACCGGCGACTCCACGGTGCCGTACGTCGACTGCGACAACCGGGGCGGGGCTCGCGACGCCGTGCGCCATCTGCGCTCGCTCGGGCGCCGCACCATCGCGCACATCACCGGCCCCGGCGACCAGACCTCGTCGCTCGACCGGCTCGACGGATACCGCGACGAACTGCCCGAAGCCGGGCAGGAGCTGGTGGCCGAGGGGGCGTTCACGGAGGAGAGCGGGGCGCGCGCGATGGCCGAACTCCTGCGCCGCCGCCCCGACCTGGACGCCGTCTTCGCCGCCAGCGACGTGATGGCCTCGGGCGCCCTGCGCGTGCTGCGCGAGCACGGCCGGCGGGTCCCGGAGGACGTGGCGCTCGTCGGCTTCGACGACATGCGCCAGGTGGCCGAGGCGACCGACCCGCCGCTCACCACGGTCCACCAGGACATCGAAGGCATGGGCCGGTTGATGGTGCGGCTGCTGATGGGCATCCTCGACGGCACGGGCGTGCCCGAGCCCGTGATCACCACCACGGAACTGGTCCGCCGCGACTCCGCGTAAGCTTCCGACGTACCTGCGTGCGCCCTCGTACGGCTCCTGAAGTGCGGGGGCGGATATCGGCGTTGGCCGAGCCGTTACGCGTTCGACTCTTGACGGGAACCTGGGCCGGGAGGCACGCTCCAGACGCATTCTTGAGAGCGCTCTCACGACGGAGGCTTCCCATGCCCACAGCCCGAGCCGCCAGAACGACCGCCGTACGCATAGGCGCGGTCGTCCTCACTGGGGCCCTGCTCGCCGCCTGCGGATCCGGCGGGTCCGACGACACGTCCGACGGCGCGGGCGGAAAGGTCACGATCACCGTCGACCTCTTCGGCTCCTTCGGCTACAAGGAGGCCGGGCTCTACGCCGCGTACGAGAAGCTCCACCCCAACGTCACGATCAAGCAGTCCGACACCGAGGACGAGCAGGACTACTGGAAGTCGCTCCAGACCCGGCTCGCCGGCGGGGGCGGGCTCGCCGACGTCCAGGGCATCGAGGTCGGCCGGATCGCCTCCGTCACCCAGCAGCAGGCCGACAAGTTCGAGGACCTGACGAAGTACGGCGCGGACGCGCTGAAGGGCGAGTTCGCCGACGCCAAGTGGTCGGCCGCGACCACCAAGGACGGCAAGGTCCTCGGCCTCGGCACGGACGTCGGCCCGGAGGCCATGTGCTACCGCACCGACCTGTTCAAGCAGGCCGGACTCCCCACCGACCGCACCGAACTGGCACAGAAGTGGGCCACCTGGGACGGCTATCTCGAGCTCGGCAAGCAGTACAAGGCCAAGGCCCCGGCCAAGAGCGCCTGGGTGGACAGCGTCGGCAGCCTGTACGCGGTCATGATCGGCCAGGAGAAGGAGCGGTACTACGACGCGTCCGGGAAGCTCATCTACGCCGAGAGCCCCGCCGTGCAGGCCGCCTGGAACACGTCGACGAAGGCCGCGCAGGACGGCCTGAGCGCCAAGCTGGACCAGTGGTCCCCGCAGTGGAACCAGGCCTTCTCCACCGGCTCCTTCGCCACGCTCCCCTGCCCCGCCTGGATGCTCGGCTACATCAAGGGCCAGGCCGGTGACGCGGGCAAGGGCAAGTGGGACATCGCCAAGCTGCCCGGCGGCGCCGGGAACTGGGGCGGTTCGTACCTCTCCGTGCCGCGCGCGGCGAAGCACAAGAAGGAGGCGTACGAGCTGATCAAGTGGCTCACCGCCCCCGAGCAGCAGGCCACGCTCTTCACGAAGCAGGGCAACTTCCCGTCCTCGACCGGCGCCATCGCGAAGGTCGCCACGGCGACGGACCCGTACTTCTCCGGCGCCCCGATCGGGCAGATCTTCGGCGACGCGGCCAAGGCCGCACCGGTACAGGTGCTCGGCGTGCACGACAAGAACGTCGCCGACCAGATCACCAACGCGCTCAGCGAGGTCGAGCGCAAGGGCACCTCGCCCGAGAAGGCGTGGTCCAACGCCCAGAAGGGTGTCGAGAACGCCGTCGGATGACGCCGGGGCCCGGGGGCCGGACCACCGGCCCCCGCCCCTGGGGGGTGTCTCGCCGATCGGGCCGGGCTCCCTGATCCGGCCCTGATCCGCGGGACATCCCCCAGCCCGTCAGCCGCAGCACCTCGCATCCGCTCACCCGACCCGAAGGGCCGCACCGTGACCCTGACCGCCTCCGGGCCGACGGCGGCACCCGTCCCGCCGTCGCCGGCCCGGTCCTCCGGACCGTCGCGCCGACGCCGACGGTCCACGCTCGCCCCGTACGCCTACATCGCCCCGTTCTTCACCCTGTTCGCCGCCTTCGGCCTCTTCCCGCTCCTCTACACCGCCTTCGTCTCGCTCTACCGCGTCGAGCTGCAGACCCCCGGCGACATGGAGTGGCGTGGCCTCGGCAACTACACGGCGCTGCTCACCGACGAGTTCTTCTGGACCGCGCTCCGCAACACGTTCACCATCGGGGTCCTGTCCACGGTGCCCCAGCTCGCCATGGCGCTCGGTCTGGCCCATCTGCTCAACTACAAGCTGCGCGGCAGGACCTTCTTCCGCACGGCGATGCTGCTGCCCTACGCGACCTCCGTCGCCGCGGCCACGCTCGTCTTCGCCCAGCTCTTCGGGCACGACTACGGACTCGTCAACTACGCGCTCTCCCTGGTCGGTTTCGGTCCTGTCGACTGGCAGAACTCCACGCTCGCCTCGCAGATCGCCGTCTCCTCGATCGTCGTCTGGCGCTGGACGGGCTACAACGCGCTGATCTACCTCGCGGGCATGCAGTCCATCCCCTCCGAGCTGTACGAGGCGGCGGAGATGGACGGGGCCTCGCGCTGGCGGCAGTTCTTCCACGTCACCCTGCCGGGACTGCGCCCGACGATCGTCTTCACCACCGTCGTCTCGACGATCGGCGCGACCCAGCTCTTCGGTGAGCCGCTGCTCTTCGAGGGCTCGATCTCGGGCGGCATCTCGCACCAGTACCAGACGCTCGGGCTCTATCTCTACGAACAGGGCTGGGGCTTCTTCCACCTCGGCCGCGCCGCCGCCATCGCCTGGCTGATGTTCCTGCTCATCCTCGTCCTCGTCGGGGTCAACGCCCTGCTCGTGCGGCGCCGTTCACGCAAGGAGGCCCGCGCGTGACCACCCGAGTCGCCGGCCGCACCGGGCGCGGGGGCCGGATCACGTACGCCGTCCTGATCCTCGCCGTCCTCGTCTCGGCCTTCCCCTTCTACTGGACGATCGTCGCCGCCAGCCGGTCCAACGCCGATCTGGCGCAGGTGCCGCCGACCCTGCTGCCGGGCCCCAACCTGATCCGCAACTTCGAGGCGGTGATGGAGGAGGCGGACATCGGCAAGGCGCTGTTCAACTCGCTCGTCGTCTCCGGGTCCATCACCGTCGGCACGGTGCTCTGCTGCACGCTGGCCGGGTTCGCCTTCGCCAAGCTGCGCTTCCGGGGCCGGGGCGCGCTGCTCGCGATCACGGTCGGCACGATGATGATCCCGCCGCAGCTCGGGGTGATCCCGCTCTTCATGCTCATCGCCGAGCTGGGCTGGGTGAACCAGCTGCAGTCCGTGATCCTGCCCGGTCTCGTCTCGGCCTTCGGCGTGTTCTTCATGCGCCAGTTCCTGGTGCAGTCGCTGCCGGACGAGCTGATCGAGGCGGCCCGGGTCGACGGCGCGTCCTCCGCGCGGATCTTCTGGTCGATCGTGGTCCCCGTGGCCCGGCCGGGCATGGCGGTGCTCGGGCTGCTCACCTTCATGGCCGCCTGGAACGACTTCTTCTGGCCGATCATCGCGCTGTCCTCGCAGGAGCCGACCGTGCAGGTCGCCCTGCGCCAGCTCGGCGGCGGATACGTCCACGACCAGTCCGTGATCATGGCCGGCACCCTGCTCGGCACGCTGCCCGTGCTGCTCGTCTTCGGCCTGCTCGGCCGGCAGATCGTCGGCGGCATCATGCAGGGCGCCGTCAAGGGCTGAGCGGGTGGCCGACCGTACCCTCTTCCTCTCACAGGAGTTCTCCCTCCATGAACGCTCTCTTCCCTGACGGCTTCCGCTGGGGCGCGGCCACCGCCGCCTACCAGATCGAGGGGGCCGCCGCCGAGGACGGCCGCACGCCGTCCATCTGGGACACCTTCAGCCGGACGTCGGGCACGGTGCGCAACGGCGACACCGGTGACATCGCCGCCGACCACTACCACCGCGTGCGGGAGGACGTGGCCCTGATGAAGGAACTGGGGCTCACCGACTACCGCTTCTCGCTCTCCTGGTCCCGCGTCCAGCCGACCGGGCGCGGCCCGGTCAACCAGAAGGGCCTGGACTTCTACCGCGGGCTCGCGGACGAGCTGCTGGACGCCGGTATCCGGCCGGTCGCCACCCTGTACCACTGGGACCTGCCGCAGGAACTCGAAGACGCGGGCGGCTGGCCGGAGCGGGAGACGGCGGAGCGCTTCGCCGAGTACGCGGGGCTGGCCGCCGAGGCGCTCGGCGACCGGATCGCCACCTGGACGACGCTCAACGAGCCCTGGTGCACGGCCTTCCTCGGCTACGGCTCCGGGGTGCACGCGCCGGGCCGTACCGACGACGCGGCCGCGCTGCGCGCCGCCCACCACCTCAATCTGGGCCACGGCCTGGCCGCCCGCGCGCTGCGCGCGGCCGTGCCCGCCTCGGCCGAGCTGTCGCTGACCCTCAACCTGCACTCGATCAGGCCGGTGTCCTCCTCCCCCGAGGACGCGGACGCGGCCCGCCGGATCGACGCCGTCGCCAACCGGATCTTCCTCGACCCGGTCTTCCACGGCCGCCTGCCGGCCGACCTGGTCGAGGACACGACGGGGATCACGGACTGGGCCTTCGTCCGCGACGGCGACCTGGAAGTGATCTCGACCCCGATCGACTCGCTCGGCATCAACTACTACACGCCCACCGTCGTCGGCGCCGGTGTCTCGGAGTCACCGTCGCCGTACCCCGGTGCGCCGGACCGGGTGCGGTTCGAGCCCGCGCCCGGGTCGCGTACGGCCATGGACTGGCCGGTGGACGCGGACGGTCTCCACGAGCTGCTCGTCCGGCTCCGCGACGAGCTGCCCGGGGTGCCGCTCATGATCACCGAGAACGGCGCGGCGTACGACGACTACGCCGACCCGGAGGGCGCGGTCCACGACCCCGAGCGGGTGGCGTACCTCGACGCCCACCTGGGGGCCGCGCACCGCGCGCTCGCCGACGGCGTCGACCTGCGCGGGTACTTCCTCTGGTCGCTCCTGGACAACTTCGAGTGGGCCTACGGCTACGGCAAGCGGTTCGGGATCGTGCACGTGGACTTCGCGAGCCAGCGCCGTACGCCGAAGGACAGCGCGCGCTGGTACGCGGAGGTGATCAGGCGCGGCGGTCTGGCGCGCTGACCGCGGCGTCGTGTCCGGCGCGCCTGGCCCGGCGGCGCGCCTCGCGGGCGAGGGGCAGGTAGCGCAGCCGTTCGGGGAGTGCGGGCACCACGGCCCGTACGACCCGGGCGAAGCGGCGGAGCCGGCGCTCCTGCTCGTCGGTCCACTCCAGGCCGATGGCGTCGCGGGCCTCCGGCGGCATCAGGCCGACGGTGACGAAGGCGCGGAAGCGGGCGAGGCGCGGAAGGAGCACCGGCCACAGGAGCCTGAGCAGCAGCCGCAGGGGCAGCGGGCCCCGGTCGGGCGGCGGGACGGGCTGGTCGACGGCGGTCAGCTCGCGCAGGACGACGGTGGCCTCCAGCTCGCCGAGCCGCTTGCGGAAGTACGGCCAGAACTCCTCGACGGTCTGGGGCATGTCCCGGTCGTGGATGCCGAGGATGCGGCCGACCTGGAGCCACTCGGCGTACAGCTGCCGTTCCTGGGCCTCGGTGAGCGGGCGGTGGAGCAGGCGCAGGCCGTGCTGGTAGACGGGGAAGCCGGTGGCGTGCACCCAGGAGTAGTGGGACGGGGTGAGCGCGTGGTACCGGCGGCCGTGCGCGTCGGTGCCCTGGATGGTCTTGTGGAGCGCACGGAGCCGGCGCCCCTCCTCGGCCGCGGCCTCGCCGCCGTACACCCAGAGCTGTACGGAGCGCAGCGAGCGCTCGCCCCGGCCCCAGGGGTCGGTGCGGAAGACGGAGTGCTCGTCGACGCCGGCGCCGACGGCGGGGTGGGCGACCTGGAGGGCGAGGGCGGCGGGCAGCATGAGGAGCCCGCGGACGTCCCCGGCGACGCTCCAGAGAACACCCCCGGCGGGGGGTGGCTGGGGCGGCTCGGCCGAGTGCGGTGCGGTCATGCGGGCGTTCCTCTCACGTTCTCAGCCTGCCCCTGCGCGGACCTTCCCGGCAAAGGGCGCAAAAGGATCGGGGCCGCGTCCCGGGCGTCGGCCCGGGGCGCGGCCCCGATCACATGGCGTGCGTAGTGCGTCAGGCGCGGTCGGCGCCGACCGGCTCGCCGACGATGCGGCCGGCCAGGGCGCGGGCCCAGGCCTCGACGTCCTGGTTGAGCTCGCGCTCGGCGGACTCGCGCTCGGTGGCGATGCGCACGGCACCGGCGGCCAGGATCTCCTCGCGCTCGCGGATGCCCTCGGCGCGGGCGGTGGCGATGGCGGCGGCGCCTTCCTCGGTGGCCTGCGAGCGGATGCGGGCGGCCTCGTGGCGCGCCTCGGCCAGCTCGGCCTCGTACTGCTCGCGGATCTCGGCGGCCTGGGCCCGGAGGGCGTCGGCGCGGCCTTCGCCACCCGCGATGGCGTCCTCACGCTCGGTGAGGGTGCGGTTGATCTTCGGCAGGATGCCCTTCGCCAGGATCAGGAAGGTCAGGGCGAACAGCACCACGCCAAGGATCAGCTCAGCCGTCACCGGGTTGAGCGGACCGAGGTCCATGTCGAAGATCGTCGAATTCTGCGCGAGGGTCATGCGCGCATCCTACCTGGTCCAGGATGTGACATTTCAGGCACCAGGACGAGAGTTGACGGCAGAGTTGGCATGTTCGTGCCGGGCGCGCAAGATTCCCGGCATCCAACGGCTACCGGAAGGTAACTAAGGCTGATTGCATGTGCGTCGCCGGTCGAACCCCCACCCAGAATCGGGAGATCCTGTGTCGCCGCTCGCCCCGCTCCACCGCAGATTCCTCGGCGCCGCCGTGTCCGGCGCGCTCGCCGCCGCCACCCTCGCCGCGGCCGCCCCCGGCGCGACCGCCGCCTCCGCCGCCGACGCGCCCCGGCTGAAGGTGCTCACCTACAACGCCTTCCTGTTCAGCAAGACGCTCTACCCCAACTGGGGCCAGGACCACCGGGCCAGGGCGATACCCGCCGCGTCGTTCTACCAGGGCCAGGACGTGGTGGTGATCCAGGAGGCCTTCGACAACTCCTCCTCGGACCTGCTCAAGGCGAACTCGGCCGCCCAGTACCCGTACCAGACCCCGGTCATGGGCCGGAGCAAGACCGGCTGGGACGCGACCAGCGGGGCCTACTCCGCCACGACGCCCGAGGACGGCGGCGTGACGATCCTCAGCAAGTGGCCCATCGTCCGCAAGGAGCAGTACGTCTACAAGGACGCCTGCGGCGCGGACTGGTACTCGAACAAGGGCTTCGTCTACACGGTCCTCGACGTGAACGGCAGCAAGGTCCACGTCGTCGGCACGCACGCCCAGTCCACGGACCCGGGCTGCTCGGCGGGCGAGGCGGCGCAGATGCGCAGCCGCCAGTTCAAGGCCATGGACGCCTTCCTCGACGCCAAGAACATCCCGGCGAACGAGCAGGTCATCGTGGCCGGCGACATGAACGTCGACTCGCGGACGTCCGAGTACGGCACGATGCTGAGCGACGCGGGCCTGGTGGGCGCGGACGCGCGCACGGGTCACCCGTACTCCTTCGACACCGAGCTGAACTCGATCGCCTCCTACCGCTACCCGGACGACCCGCGCGAGGACCTCGACTACGTCCTCTACCGCGCCGGCAACGCGCGCCCGGCGAACTGGACCAACAACGTGGTCCTGGAGAAGAGCGCCCCCTGGACGGTCTCCAGCTGGGGCACGCAGTACACGTACACGAACCTCTCGGACCACTACCCGGTGACGGCGTACTGACCGACGGACCGTGCGTGACGGGTCCGGGTCCTGGGGAAAATCGTTCCCCGAGGCCCGGGCCCTCGTCCGTAGACTGACCGGCATGGCTTGCCGCATCAGTGAACTGGTCATCGAGTGCGCCGACCCCGAGCGGCTCGCCGCGTTCTGGAGCGAGGTGCTCGGCTACGTCGAGGTCGAGCGCGAGGACGACGGCAGCATCGCGATCGGCCCTCCGGACACCGGGTTCGGCGGCGCGCAGCCCACGCTCGTCCTCAGCCCCAACAGCGAGCCGAGGACCGGGCCCCACCGCATGCACTTCGACGTCAACGCCACCGACCGCGACCAGGAAGCCGAGCTGGAACGGCTACTCGCCCTCGGCGCCGAGCCGGCCGACGTCGGCCAGACCGGCGAGGAGAGCTGGCACGTCCTGGCCGACCCGGAGGGCAACCTCTTCTGCCTCCTGCGCACCCGGCTCCGGCCTCTCTGATCCGATCTGATCCGACCTCCGGACCGGCCTAGGAGCGGGCCTCGATCGCGTCCATCGCCGACCCCACCACCGCGCGCATCCGGCTCCGACGGAGGTCGAGGACGCGGGTCGGGTTGGTGAGGCCGTGGGACGCCAGCAGGTTCATCAGGGCCCAGATCGCGTCGGTCCGTCCCGCCAGGGAGATCTCCCGGCCCTCGGGGGCGACGACCGTGGCCTCGGCGGTGCCGGCGAGGAGGCACGTGCGGGGCCAGTCGATGACGTACGAGCCGCCGTTCGGGGACGCGTACAGGACGACGTCCCTGGTGCGGTGCAGGACCGCGAGGTAGTTCATGGGCACGGTCAGCCTGCGGGCCGCGTCGAACGGGGGTGTGCCGTAGGGGGGTTGGATGCGTACCAGGGTGTCGAGCACCGGCCCGTGGTCCTGGAAGTCATGCGTGGGGATCATCCGGAGGAACCGGCCACGGACCAGGACGCCACCGCGGCGCGACCACCGTCGGCCGACGGAGCCGAAGGCCGCTGGGGCACCCGGGAGGCTGTCCACGATCCACCGGGACTCCTCGCCCGGCTCCGTCACCGGCGCGCGCTCCTCGGGGGACGTGCGGGCCCATGCGGCGACGGCGGCGTACCGCGCCGCCGTGTCCGCGTCGAGGCGGCGGAGGTCGATCGTGTCACCGGCCATCACGACGCCTCCGACATCCTCGGAGATCCGCATCTGCCGCAGTTGGCGCCCGGTGAACCGGGTGACGTCGGTCGGCCGGCCCTCCAGGTCGACGACCCTGCAGGTGCGGGTGCCCGCCAGCAGGGCGCTGCGCGGCCACAGCGGGGTGACCTTGCCGGGCGCCTGGTGACCGGGCGGGTCGACCAGAACGGCAAGGCGGCCCGCGGTGACCGCCGACAGGCAGACGGACGGCACCCGCCACTCCTCCGTGACCTCGAAATCCGGTGCGCCGTCAGGCACTTCGGTGTCACCGCGCACCCGCAGTCTCAGGCGGACCAACGGCGTGAACTCGTTCGGGGTGTGGGTGCCCGGGTAGCTCGTGAAGGTCGCCTCGCCCTCGGGCTCGTACCGCACGAGGGCGGCCTCCAGCACGTCGGCCCTGGTCAGCCGTGCCTCCGGACGGGCCTTCGGGGACCCCGGCGCCCGCAGGACGAAGGTGTCGTCGCCATAGCCGTACGGGAAGGCGTCCGCCTCCTCGGCCGTGTCCCGTCGGGTGATCCGGGGGAACAGTCTGCGGGCGGTCGTCCGGGCGATGAACGGGATGGGCAGCGAGCAGGCCAGGCCGGCGACGAGCGGGATCCACGCCCAGTCCGCCCCCTGGCTCCGGGCGACACATCCGAGCACGAGCCCCATGGGGCCCGGAGCGCACAGGACGACGGCGAGCAGCACATGCCCCGCCATCACCCGCGTGTAGCCGCGCTCACCGTCCACTCGACACCCCGTCTACCCGCCGAAGACGTCGTAGGCCCAAAATCCCACGACGCCGACGACGCATATCAGCACCGCCCAGGAGGCGAGGCCGGTGTGCCGTCTCTTCGGGGGTCTGGGGGCCGCGCCCCTGTCCTTGACCCTGCCCTTGGCCGGGCGCTCGGTGCGGGCCCGGGGCGGCCGGGTCTCCGCGGCGGCGACGTCGGCGAGCAGGCGGCGGCAGACCGCGGCGAGTTCGGCCGTACCGACCGAGAGGTCGACGACGGCCTCCGAGCGGGCCGGTGCCGTGGTGCCGCCGTCCAGGAGCCGGCCGGCGCGCAGCCGCGCCTGGTTCCTGCCGCCCGTCGGGGCCAGACTGATCCAGCGCTCCACGTGCTCCCCCCGGATCACGACCCCGCCCCCGCGCTCCCGGTACACGGTGTGCTCCCGCCACAGGACCGCGGCCAACTCCGTGGCCGTCTCCCTGAGTTCCGTGTACATGACCCTCCCCTGTCAGCAAACCCGTGATCGAACAAACACGTGACTCTAGCGTCAGGTACACGCCAGACGACGCGCGGGCCGCCGCCTACGCGCCGAAGTCGTACACCGTGACCGGGATGTCCCGCGCGGTGAGCCGCTCGGCTATCAGCGGCTCGACCCGCGCCCACTTCCCCCCGGCCAGCCCGCAGCCGATCCGCGGCATGTGCACGGAGGCCCCCAGCTCCTCCGCCTTCACCGCGAGCAGACCGAGGGCCGCGTCGATCGCCTCGTACCGCACGGGCACGCCGGTACTGCGTCCCGTCCGCATCCCGCGCTGGCCCACCAGGTTGGCCACCCACACGTACGGCTCGACCTGGACGAACTGGGCCGCGCCCAGGGCGAAGTCGTTCTTCGCCCGCTCCCGGTGCCACGCGCGGTAGGCCTTCTCCGGCTCCGGCCAGCGCCGGGACAGCGCGAGGACGAACCCCTTGCCCCAGCCGCCCAGGTCGTTGCAGACATGCGCGATGATCTTGACGCCCTTGCCCTGCGGCGTACTGGCGTCCCCTCGTACGTACGTGATCCCCGTCCCCACCATGTCCCCACCATACGAGCCGCCACTGACAGCCTCAGCCCTGCGACGGCGGCCGCTCCTCCGTGACCCGGGTGCCGGGGTGGGCGAGGGCGCACAGGAAGGCGACGGCCAGGGCGATCGCCATGGCGTAGAAGACCCACTGGTTGGCCTCGGCGAAGTCCATGCGGATCGCGTCCCCGGCGCCCTTCAGCGCCTGCGCCGCCGGGCCGTCGCCGGTCGGGGCCCGGCCGTCCGGATGGCCGGTGACCGCCTCGGCGACGTGGCGTGCCGTCGCCTCGGCCTCGGCCGGTGGCAGGCCGCGCTCCTCGAGCGTGGTCGTGATCCGGTCCGTGGACACGTGGGTCAGGATCGTGCCGAGCACGGCCATGCCGATGGCGGCCGCGTAGTTGCGGACGGTCTGCGTGATGCCGGTGACCTCGCCGTACGAGGCGCCGATGGAGCGGTTGACCGCGTCCGTGGAGGCCGGGGCCAGCAGGAAGCCGATGCCGGCGCCCGCCATGGCCGCGTACGGCCACTGGTCGTGCATCGACAGGTCGGTCAGCTTCCCGGCCCAGAGGTAGAAGCCCACGGCGCCCAGCGCGCAGCCGATCTTCATGGCCGGGCGGGCCCCGCGCCGGTCGAGGATCTTGCCGCCCCACTGGGAGGCGATGCCGAAGCCGAGGAAGAAGTACAGCAGGTACAGCGCCGCCTGGTTGGCCGAGGCGCTCAGCGACACCTGCGCGTAGACGGAGGCGAAGAAGAACACCGGCACGAAGGCGAGCATCGCGAAGAACAGCACCAGGTTGTCGACGGTGAAGGCCCGGTCCCGGAAGACCTCGAAGTTGATCAGTGGGTGCGTGGTCCGCCGCTCGTAGCCGAAGAACAGCAGCAGGAGCACCAGACCGCCGACGATGCAGGCCCAGGTCGCGACGCTGCTCCAACCCCAGGCCGCCGCCTGCTGGAAGCCCAGCACGCTCAGCGCCATGCCGGCGGCGACGAGCACGGCCCCGACGACGTCGAGGCGTTCCCGCCGCCGGCTCTCGGGGATCCGGGCCAGCATGGTGAGCACGAGCGCGACGACGGCGACCGGCACGTTGACCCAGAAGATCGCCCGCCAGGTCCACTGGGTGAGCCAGCCGCCGAGGAGCGGGCCGAGGGCGGTGAGGGCACCCGACACACCGAAGAAGAGGGCGAGGGCCCGGCCCCGCCGTTCGACGGGGAAGACGGCGATGACGACGGCGAGCGCCGCCGGGAACATCAGGGCGGCGCCCAGGCCCTGGGTGGCACGGAAGACGATGAGCCACGCCTGCGCGAAGCCGTCGTCGGGCACGCATCCGCACAGCACCGACGAGACGACGAAGAGCACGGTGCCCACCAGCATGATCCGCCGGTGCCCGAAGAGGTCGGAGAGCCGCCCGCCGAGCGCGAAGAACGCGGCGAGGGAGAGCAGATAGGCGTTGACGACCCACTGCATCCCGGACGCGGAGAGGCCGAGTTCGGCGGTGATGTTCGGCGCGGCGATCGACACGATGGTCTGGTCGATGAAGGTCATCGACACCGCGAAGAGCATCCCCGCCAGGGCCAGGTTCTGTCGCGGACCAGCCGACCCCGGGACGGCGGCCGGACCGGAGGACGTGGAAGTTCCTGCCATGTACGGATGATCACCTGGCGCGGCACGGTGCGCATGCGGGGCGCACACGCACCACGGCTCTCACTGCGTTGACAGCGAGGGCGCGGAGCCGTACATCATCCCGAGACGGTCCGCGCCTGGCGCGCAGGGACGGGGATGCCGTGGTCCTGGAGTTCGCGGACTTCGAGGACGGACAAGCGCGCTCCCCCGAGCATCTGGAGTCCCTGGTCTTCACCCTGACGCGCTGCAAAGAGGCTCCCTGACCCTGGCTTAAGCGACGGGAGGCGGTGCAGTCGTCCCGCCCGTGCGCCGGTGCCTCCCGGGCCCCGCACCTTCGCGTGCGGGGCCTTCGTCGTATCCGTGGCGTCAACGCCTGACGATCAGTCCCCAGCACTCAGCCGAGGGCTGGGGGGCCGACCGGTAGGGGCCGTTCAGGGCAGCGGGGCGATGTTCCCGTACTCGTCGCACGCGAACGGTGCGGCGCCCGACGCGAACAGGTCGACGGAAGACTCCAACATCCCGACGAACCCGGCGGCTATCTCGGCCTCCACGGGGGTGAGACGCAGCCCCGCTGTGAGCTTCTGCATCACGGTCATCATCGACATCACGTCGTCGTAGGTGTAGATGATGCCGTACTCGGCACCGGTGAACACCGAGCGCATGGGACCCCTTCGGACGAGGTGGACGGCCCACGCCCCGAGCGGGAGGCATCGGCCACTTCCATGAATGCTCTGGCCTTTCGGAGTCTTAGTCCAGGGACCAGCCGCAAAGTTGTCGGATGATCACGCCTCGAGCCCGTTGATCTTGCGGATTTCACCCCCCTGGGGGCTGACGGGACAGCGGCAGACACGTTCACCTGGAGGAGACCTGTTGTTGCCTGCTGAGCGGAGCATGGAGATGGCCGACGAACTGCACGAGAGCATGAGCCGGCGTTCGGCCGAGGGGGCCGGGCCAGAGCCTGAGCTCGCGTTGTTGTCGTTGTCGTACGAGGAGGACATCCCGAAGCTGACGGTGGCAGGAGGGACGGCGATTCCTGGTGGGATCGTCGTGGTCGACGAAAGCGGCGAACCGGTCGCCCTCTACACCGCCGGGCCGGCACCCAGCGCGGCGCCTCAGACCCGGGCCCACCCGATGCCGGGGTACGGATCCGCCATGTTCCTGAGGCCGGCCCCGAAGTAGTCCGCAGCACGTGAGTACCCGGCTCCTTCGCGGCCGATGTCTGAGCCAGGACTCCAGGGCCGGGTGTCCTGAAGGGATCGCTTCGGAGAGTCGAAGCGGTCTTCGACTTTCCGGGGGTGCCGCCCGGCTGCTCGTCGTGAGGCGATGGGGCCGGGCGGCAGGGGCCTCGGGGCGCCCCTGCCGCCGACGGTACGGGCAGCCTGTCGTGCCGTGCCGCCGGCGCGCGGGCTATACGCAGTCGCTGCACCATGCTCCGCGTCCCTGCCGGCGCAGGGGGCGGACATCAATCATGGTGGGGACGATCTTGTGCGTGTGGTGGATCGGGCAGGAGATCGCGTTGACGGTTGCCGCGCCCTCGCCCTGTCGGATCATCACGTACGGGTCGCGCTGGTCGGAGTGGTCATGTGTGACGTCCCAGTCGGGCAGCCACGGGCACGGGCCGAGCGGGACGACGCGCTTCCTGCCGTCGGACTCGATGCGGGTGGGGCGCGTGCTCATGAGGTCGCGTCCGGCTTGGGCTCGTTACGGGTGTCCTTCAGGTTGCCCCAGTCCCACCGGAAGAGCTTCAGGCCGAGCTTGCCGAGCAGGTCGTAGGCCTCGCGGCCGTCGATCGGCGCCGCACCCGTGACTTCGGCGATCAAATCGGGACCGTAGTAGAGCCCGGAGCCGATCAGGATGTGCAGCTCGCGGCTGGCGAGTTCGCTCTCGTGCAGGGGACGGAGGCGAGCCGCGGCGGCCTGTATGTCCTGACGGCTGATGGTGTAGGTCTTCCCGCCGATGGCGCGGGAGACGGTCTCGGGGTACTTGCCGGTGGCCATGGAGCCTTCCTGTGGGTGGGCCGGCGGACGGACCGGCGTAGCGGTGCCCCCGCGCATCATGCGGCAGGGGCGGCATTCTCAGGCGCCGTACTGGGCACCCGGGTTCAGTGTGACGTCGGCGTCTACCTGGAACCGCTCGCGGTTTTCGCCGACGCGGTAGGTGACGATGCGATCGAGTCGTTGGTCAGGCATGGCTCAGTGTCCCCTCCGGATACATGGAAGCCCCCCGCCGGTCGTGGCGGGGGGTCGACGATGGCGATGTGCGCGCCGCGTCCGGTCAGGCCGCCGACGAGGCCGGCCGCGAGGAGGCCGCCTTCTCCGCCGACGATGTCGAAGCGGTTGGCGGCCTGGCTGCCGGGCTTGAGCTGGAGGCCGAGGTCGTCGCCCCAGGTGAGGATGGCGTCTCGGATCCACCGCCCGTGTACCATGATCGCAGATTCTGGGCCCAACCGGCACTGTTCCCACCCCGGAGAACATCGGAATCATCTTCACCACACCGACCGGCGGGCCGATCGCCCCGGACAGCATGACCCGGCACCTCTTCTACGCGGGCAACGGAACCACAGGCCCACCCGCCCCGGCGGTCCGTGTGGGCACCGCAGGTTGGGGCGGCGCCCTGATCGCCCACCGCGGAGACCTGAAAGCATGGACGAAGGCGACGCAGAGGCGCCGGACGGCTATGAGGACCTCCTCGTCCGCCTCGCCGACAACAAGCTGTATGTCTATCCCGGTAGTGGGCGCGGCGCGCCGTGGTACTCCGCCCGCAAGGAGCTCCACCACCCGTCTGAGTCCACGAGGCATTTCTGGGCGGGTCTGCGGCAGATCGTGATGCCCGGCAACATAGACGGAAAGCCCGGCAACGACCTCATCACGGTCGAATGCGTCTGGGAGGACGACAAGGTACCGACTAAGGACCTCAAGTGCGTCAACGGCAAGCTTCTGCTCTACAGCGGACGAAGCGTTTCAGGCGGCGGGCAGGACCAGACCGACCCCTTCAACTTCGCCGAACCGAGAGTCACGGGACTTCACCAACCTTTCCGTGAACGACCTGAACGGCGACGGCACGGGTGACCTCCTCGGCAGGAACCCGGCAGACGGAGTCCTCTACCTCTACCCGGGCTGCCTCAACGATGCCCTCCACTGCCCAGACGGCTTCAAACTCGGCACTCGGACCGCCTACGGAACTGCCGGATGGAACCAGCGCCCCTACCTCGCCTCACCTGGAAACATTCAGGGAGGAGTCACAAGCCACTTCGTCGTGGAGGCAGACGACGGTCCGACGACGACCATCCACTTCAAGCGATTCGAACCCACTGCCGGTGAAGAGTTCGGCGACTTCTGGGCCACAAACCCCCGCCGACCCCGACACGCCCGTGCACTACCTGGACGATGCAGGCAACCCCACGAGCCGGCTCTGCCCCACCGGATGCCTCCTCACCTACCCCGGCGGCCCGACAGCACACAGGCAACCTCGCCTCGCAGGCAACGGCGCCTGGGCCACCGCAATCACCGGCATCTTCTAACCAGCCACCAGCCTGGGGGCGGGCAGGACTCTGCCCGCCCCCAACAGCACCTCCAAGCGCAGCCGCTACCAAACAACTTGCGAAGGGCTCCATGAGACGAGCAGCACGCCAGATCGCCACTCTCAGTGCCGCCACCGGCCTGTTCACTGCGGCCACCCTCGCCGGGTCCGCCCCGGCCGTCGCCGAGGACGAGCCCCTGCGGTTGCACGCCTACGACCAGGCCGCTGCCCCCGGGACGGCACCCCGACTCGCACCCGAGGTGAAGTCCGGTACCCCCGACGGCAAGACCGTGATCGCCTTCTCCACCAAACCGTTGACCGGAGATCCCGGCGACGGCGCAGGCGTCCCCGCAGGGTTCAGCGCGCACGCGAACGACTGCCAGGCGGTCGCCGGTCTCGTCGCCGTCTACGTCTGCGGCCCCTCCGGCCTGTTCGCCGGCTTCGTCATACCCCAGGACGCCACCAACCTGACCACCGTCCACTGGGGCTTCGCGTACGTCCCCAAGGGCGGCGACCTCGCCGCCGGGATCGAAGCCGCACGGACCGCCGGAGCCCGCCCCGCCGACGACACCCACGGCACCGCCAAGGTCGTCGTCAAGACCGCCGCCCACGCAGCCCTCAACACTGTCGACTTCGACCTGCCGACGATCCCCGACGGAGGAACAGCCCGTCAGACGCTCCGAGTCCACGCCAAGGACCCCGGCAGACTCCTTCTCCGATTCGAAACGGCGCAGGGTCAACTCACCCGTATCTCACCGCCCATCCGCGTCGAGGGTGTGACGACCGCACCCGGAGCCTCGTGCAAGGTCCACCACCCCACGCTGCTCGAAGGCACACCCAACCTGGTCTGCCAGCTTGAGCCTGGTGACCACACCCTCTCCTACGAGCTCACGAGCACCCCCGGGCAGTACGCCCAGCTCCTCCAGGCCATCACCAGGTACGGCATCTACGACTTCGGCACCCAGTACAGCGACGTGCACCAGACCAGCACCCCGTTCGCTGTCCAGGGCCGCCCCGTCCTCCCCCGCCACGGCCTGCTCGCCCGCGACGCCTCCGGAGGCCTGTGGTGGTACAGCGGCATCGGCAAGGCCGACACTCCGTTCTACACCCGCCGCCAGGTCGGCACCGGCTGGCAGATCTACAACACCATCGCCAACCTCTCCCCGCACAAGCAGGGCGCCTACTACTGGGCCGACGTCAAGCCGTCCGCCGCCACCCACGGCCTCGGTGACCTCGTCGCCCGCGACGCCTCCGGCACCCTCTGGTACTACGACCGCCAGTTCGTCTCCGACAAGCCCTACGCGGCCCGCGTCAAGATCGGGGGCGGCTGGAACATCTACGACCAGCTCACCGGCGCCGGCGACCTCAACCGCGACGGCCACATGGACCTCCTCGCCCGCGACAAGGCAGGCGTCCTCTGGCTCTACCAAGGCACCGGCACCCTCACCAGCGGCGCCCGGTTCAAGACCCGCGTCAAGGTCGGCGGCGGCTGGGGCATCTACAACCAGCTCGCAGCAGGCGCCGACCTGACCGGCGACGGCAGGGCCGACCTGCTCGCCCGAGACACGTCCGGCACCCTCTGGCTCTACAAGGGCACCGGCAACCCCACCACCCCGTACACGGCACACACCAAGGTCGGCGGCGGCTGGAACGCGTACAACCAACTCGTCGTCACTGGGGACCTGAACGACGACGGCAAGGCCGACGCCGTCGCCCGCGACACCACCGGCACGCTGTGGCTCTACAAGGGCACCGGCAACGCCACCACCCCCTTCACCACCCGCACAAAGATCGGCGGCGGCTGGAGCACCTACAACCGCCTCTTCTAGCCCCCACCAACCCGCCCCGGGACACGCCATCCCGGGGCGGTCCCCCTCAATCCGCCAGCAACGGACCCGACCGCCGTGGTTGCCGAACTCTCCCGGGACCTGCCGTCGTGCTCCGCGGCCCAGAATCGGGCCAGCTTGCCCTGGTCCAGCATCCTCCAAGGCGCGCCGATTCGCGGAGAAGGTCGCTCAATCGCCGTACCAGAAGCCACACGTAGCGGGCCCCTACGCCGGAAGCGCGAACGGTGGACGGGACCCGCTCGAGGATTTGCGCTGCTGCCAGCGCTTGGCAAGCAGCACCCCACATCGCCATGAAAAAGGAACACCACAATGAAGATAGGCAGATTCGGCATTGCCGCCGGGGCTCTGATCCTCGCCCTGGGATGCACGCCTTCATCCTCCGCGACAGAGGACGCCCTGAAGGAAGCGCGCGCCGCATGCGCCCTCAACTTCCCTCCCCCGCAGCGCAACGCAGACGCGCAGACCCACACCAAGATCGCGGACAGCCTCAACCCAAACATCGAGCATGCGAAGCTCGCCGCGCAGAAGGATCGACAGTGGGATGAACTGGCACAAGCCCTGATCGACATACAGAAGATCTCACGGCTGCAAGCAATTACGCGCGCCCCCGGGCAGAACCCCGACACGGTGCGATCTGCCGACAGCGAAGTAGGCGAACTCTTGATGGGGATGCCCGTCGTCACCTTTAGCCGCGAGTGCGACGAGGCCAAGGCGGGCTGAGGTGTAGCAGAGCACCGCCCACCAGCGTGGAGCCGAAGCCACACACCGGCATCCGGCGGTCCGCCCGCGGTTCTGGCTACCGTTGGCCCCCTGTGCACCGACCTGGCGCACGGGGGCCCGTTGGATCCAGAGTCGCCGTGGAACAGGTCGACGAGACGGATAACCCGCGCCAACGTCACATCAGCGACATCTGCTCGTCTGGGCTTCCTGGGCGAACTCTGCTGGGGCGTCTTGCGCGTCGCGTTGGAGTAGCCACCAGCCGCCGATATACACCGCAGCCTGCGGCGCGTGCCGTACGACCGAGGTGGCGGACCGATTCGCCGGTGAACTTGATCACCCGCGCGGCTGAGCTGTGCACGAAACCGCTGGTCACCGCACGGTGCTGGCCGATAGTCCAGCGTTCGTGATCAAGATATAGCTAGCGGCTTCGCCGCGCTCTCACTAGCCCTCACGCCGCTCGCCGTTCCCGCGGCCGCCCAGGCCGTGCCCGCAGTGCCGGCGGCGGCTGAGGTCCTTGCGCTCGCCGACGCCCTGGAGCTGGTCCAGATCGCCGACGAGTCCCGCACTGGCTACCAACGGGACGCCTTCAAGCACTGGAACGCTGGCCTCGACCCCAAGGACGGCTGCAACACCCGCGCGGAGGTACTCCTCGACGAAGCCGCCGTCTCGTCCTTGCTGATACGGGCCATGAGCAGCGCCCGGGCTCCGGGCTTCAGCTCGATGTTTCCCCTGGCCACAAGGCATCCTCCGCGATTCTCTATGACAGTCACAGTGAGACAGCAATACTGTTGCACCGAAGGCAGATGGGGAACGGCACGGCACCGGAAGCGAGGGGTCTTTCGATGGGCACCGAGACCGAGGAGCAGACGTCGACGTTCACCGTCGACGAGCTGGCCGCGCGCGCGGGGGTCACCGTGCGGACCGTACGGTTCTACAGCACCAAGGGGCTGTTGCCGCCGCCGGCCATCGGGCCACGGCGGGTCGGACGGTACGGGGCCGACCACCTCTCCCGGCTCGCGCTGATCGAGGAGCTCCAGCGGCAGGGCATGACGCTCGCCGCCATCGAGCGGTATCTGGGCCAGCTGCCGCCCGACCTCAGCGCACGGGACCTGGCCGTCCACCGCGCGCTCGTCGCCTCCTGGGCGCCCGAGTCCGCCGAGGAGATCACCCGGCGCGAGCTGGAGCGGCGCGCCGGACGCGCGCTCGCCGACGCGGACGTCGACCGGCTGGCCGCGATGGGCGTCCTCGACAAGGGCGCGGACCCGGACGTCTTCCGGCTGGACGCCACGCTGCTGCGGCTCGGGGTCGAACTCCTCGACGTCCCCATCGCGCACGAGACGATCCTCGCCTCCCGCACCGTCCTCCTCGAACACGCCCGCGCCGCCGCCCACGAGCTCTCCCGGCTCTTCCGGGACGAGGTGTGGAACCCGTACCGGGAGAGCGCCGAGGACCCGGACCACGTCGCCGCGATGAAGTCGCTCTCCGCGCACATGCAGCCGATGGTGATCCAGGCCCTGGTGACCGCGTTCCAGCGGTCGTTGCGGGAGGAGCTGAGGGAGGCGTTCGGTACGGAGGGGTCCGAGACCGGGCCCCGCTAGCCGAGCAGCTTCGGCACGGTGCCCGGGGTGAGGCCGATCCACACGGTGTCGCTCTCCTGGATGATGTAGAGCGGGTCCCTGCGCACATCCCATCCCAGGGGAACGACGTGGAACCTGCCGTCCCGTTCGAGGAGCAGCCGCAGCCCGGTGTAGCGGTAGCGGTGGAGCAGCCCGCTCGGCAGGACCTCCTTCGTGATCGTGCCCCGCGGGCGCGTCGGCAGCGCGAGCGGGCGGCTGCTGAGAACCACCACTCCGGTCCACTGCGTGACGCGGCGCGCGTGGGCCACGGCATCCCGGTGCGCGGCCTGCTGAGTGAGTTGGGTGAGCGTCCAGAAGAGAAAGACCGCCGACGCGAAGATCGGCAGCGCCATGCGCCGGAATCCCTCGGGCCGCCGCCCCTCGGCGTCCGGCAACTGGCCCAGGAGCAGGCCGAGGGCGATGACGAGAGAGGCCACCCAGCCGTACGGCTGGATCTCCACCCAGAGCGCGAGCAGGACGAGCCCGACCACCACGACCGGGAGGTACAGGCGGCCGACCACGACTTCGGCCCTGGACGGCTCCGGCCGGGCCCGGGCGTGGATCCAGGGCCCGGCGACGATCAGCACGAGCACCCCGGCGCCCACCAGGACCTCCACTCTCAGCAGATGCAGGCTCTGGGTCACCTGCTCGCCGAAGCCCAGGTCGAGCACGCTGAGGGAGACGTGGAAGTACGCGAAGAAAGTACTGGTGTACATCGCCCCCAGATAGAACATGAGTGCGGCGATGAACGTGCCCTGGGCGATCACGATCTTGAGCAGCGCGGTGGGACTGTTCAGCCCCGCCTCACGCGCCGGCTGCGTCGGCTCCGGCGCGTGGTGCGGATCCTCCCGGAAGGGATGGTTCACGTGCCGTCGGGGTCGGGCAGTTCCTCCGGAACCCGCGGTGTCCCGGGGTCCGTGGTCGCGGTCGGCGGAGGCGCGAAGGTCGGCGTCCGGTCGTCGTCGCCCGTCGCCGTCGGCGGGCCCGGCGGCTGCGTGACCTCACCGTCCTCCGGGGGCGCCGTGTACTCGTCCCCGCCCGGATCCTCCTCCGTGTCCCCGCCCGGGTCCTGCTCCCCCTCCGTCTCCTCCGTCACGACCGACGGCGACGGGTCCACGGGCTCCTTCTTGTCGGGGTCGCACCCGGTGAGCAGGGCGACGCCGCACGTGCTCAGCAGGGCCATGGAGACGACCCGGATCCAACGACCGGTCTTCACCCGCATCCGACCTCCTCAGATCGGCTGCGAGCGTAGGCGGCCGCGCCGCGCACCGGCCGGACCCCACACGGGACGGCCCCGCCGCGACCCTCGATCGGACGATCGAAGGGTGACGCGGCGGGGCCGTTCGGCGCAGTGAGGTGGAAGGGGCGCGTCAGGCGTCCGCGTCCGTGAAGACCTCGCCGCGCTCCGCCTTCTCCACCAGCAGCGCCGGCGGCTGGAAGCGGTCGCCGTACTTCTCCGCCAGCTCACGCGCACGTGCGACGAAGCCGGGGAGTCCGCCCTCGTAGCCGTTGATGTACTGGAGCACACCGCCCGTCCACGCGGGGAAGCCGATGCCCATGATGGAGCCGATGTTGGCGTCGGCGACCGAGGTCAGGACGTTCTCCTCCAGGCAGCGGACCGAGTCGAGCGCCTCGGAGAAGAGCATCCGCTCCTTCATGTCCTCGAACGGGACCTCCGGCGCGCCGGAGCCGCCGAAGTGCTCGCGCAGGCCCGGCCAGAGGCCGGCCCGCTTGCCGTCCTCGTCGTAGTCGTAGAAGCCGGCGCCGCCGCTGCGGCCCGGGCGCCCGAACTCGTCGACCATCCGGTCGATGACCGCGTCCGAGGGGTGGCCCGCCCAGGTGCCGCCGGCCTCCTCGACCGCGCGCCGGGTCTCGTTGCGGATCTTGCGGGGCAGGGTGAGGGTCAGCTCGTCCATCAGGGAGAGGACCTTGGCCGGGTAGCCGACCTGCGCCGCCGCCTGCTCGATCGAGGCCGGCTCGACGCCCTCGCCGACCATGGCCACGCCCTCGTTGATGAACTGGCCGATCACGCGCGAGGTGAAGAAGCCGCGCGAGTCGTTGACGACGATCGGGGTCTTCCTGATCTGCCGGACCAGGTCGAAGGCACGGGCCAGCGCCTCGTCGCCGGTGCGCTCGCCCTTGATGATCTCCACCAGCGGCATCTTGTCGACCGGGGAGAAGAAGTGCAGGCCGATGAAGTCCTCGGGACGGGAGACGCCCTCGGCGAGGACGGTGATCGGCAGCGTCGAGGTGTTGGAGCAGAGCAGCGCGTCCGGCTCGACGACGTCCTGGATCTCCTCGAACACCTTGTGCTTGAGCGCGGTGTCCTCGAAGACGGCCTCGATGACGGCGTCGCAGCCCGCGAGGTCGGCCGGGTCGGCCGTCGGGGTGATGCGGGCGAGGAGCTCGTCCGCCTTGGCCTGGGTCGTGCGGCCCCGGGAGACGGCCTTGGCGCAGAGCTTCTCGGAGTAGCCCTTGCCCTTGGCCGCGGACTCCGCCGAGACGTCCTTGAGGACGACCTCGATGCCGGCGCGGGCGCAGGAGTACGCGATGCCGGCGCCCATCATGCCCGCGCCGAGGACGGCGACCTTGCGGACGGGGCGCGGCTCGACGCCCTTGGGGCGACTGGCGCCGGAGTTGACGGCCTGGAGGTCGAAGAAGAAGGCCTGGATCATGTTCTTCGCCGTCTGGCCGGTGACCAGCTCGGTGAAGTAGCGGGCCTCGATGGTCAGCGCGGTCTCGAAGTCGACCTGGGAGCCCTCGACCGCGCAGGCGAGGATGTTGCGCGGGGCCGGGTAGGGCGCGCCGTTCAGCTGCTTCTTCAGGTTGGCGGGGAAGGCCGGCAGGTTGGCGGCGAAGCGCGGGTTGGACGGCGTCCCGCCGGGGATCTTGTACCCCTTGACGTCCCAGGGCTGCTGCGACTCGGGGTGCGCGTCGATGAAGGCGCGCGCCTTGGCGAGCATCTCCTCGGGCGTGGCCGCGATCTCGTGCACCAAGCCGTTCTCCAGCGCGCGCCGCGGGTCGTACTGGGTGCCCTGGAGGAGCACCTTGAGGAGGGCGTCGGCGATGCCCATCAGGCGGACGGTCCGGGTGACTCCGCCGCCCGCGGGGAGCAGGCCCAGGGTGACCTCGGGCAGGCCGATCTTGGAGCCGGGCGCGTCGAGCGCGACGCGGTGGTGCGAGGCGAGGGCGATCTCGTAACCGCCCCCGAGGGCCGCGCCGTTGATCGCGGCGACGACGGGCTTGCCGAGGGTCTCGATGCGGCGCAGGGAGCGCTTGATCTCGGTGCCGGTCTCGAACGCGAGCCGCGCGTCCTCGGGCCGCAGCCGGATCATGTCCTTGAGGTCGCCGCCCGCGAAGAAGGTCTTCTTGGCGGAGGTGTAGATGATGCCGCGGATGGAGTCCTTCTCGGCCTCCGCGCGGTCGGCGACGGCCGCGATGGAGTCCTTGAACGCCTGGTTCATGGTGTTCGCGGACTGGTTGGGGTCGTCGAGGACGAGGGTGACGACGCCGGTCTCGTCCTGCTCCCAGCGGATGGTGGTGCTCTCGCTCATGTGTGGTGTCTCCGAAGTCGGGGAGGGACGGGTGGTCAGACGCGCTCGACGACGGTGGCGACGCCCATGCCGCCGCCGACGCACAGGGTGACCAGGCCGTAGCGCTTGTCCTGCCGCTCCAGCTCGTCGACGACCGTGCCGAGGATCATCGCGCCGGTCGCGCCGAGCGGGTGGCCGAGCGCGATCGCGCCGCCGTTGACGTTGACCTTGTCGAGGCTGACGCCCATGTCCTTGACGAAGCGGAGCACGACACCCGCGAAGGCCTCGTTGATCTCGATCAGGTCGATGTCGTCGATCGTGAGCCCGGCCTTGGCGAGCGCCTTGCGGGTCGCGGGGGCGGGTCCGGTGAGCATGATGGTCGGCTCGGAACCGGAGACGGCGGCGGAGACGATCCGGGCGCGGGGCGTGAGTCCGTACCGCTCGCCGACGGCCTTCGAGCCGATGGCGACGAGCGAGGCGCCGTCGACGATGCCGGAGGAGTTGCCGGCGTGGTGGACGTGGTCGATCTTCTCCACCCAGTGGTACTTCTGCAGCGCGACCGCGTCGAAGCCGCCCATGTCACCGATGGCGGCGAAGGACGGCTTGAGGGCGGCGAGCGAGTCGGCGGTGGTGCCGGGGCGCATGTGCTCGTCGTGGTCGAGGACGACCAGGCCGCTGCGGCGGTCCTTGACGGGGACGACGGAGCGGTCGAAGCGGCCGTCCTTCCAGGCGGTCGCGGCCCGCTCCTGGGAGAGCGCGGCGTACTCGTCGACGTCGCGACGCGAGAAGCCCTCGATGGTGGCGATGAGGTCGGCGCCGATGCCCTGGGGTACGAAGCCGGTCTCGAAGTTGGTCATCGGGTCGGCGAACCAGGCGCCGCCGTCGGAGGCCATCGGAACCCGTGACATGGACTCCACGCCACCGGCGAGGACCAGCTCCTCCCAGCCCGAGCGGACCTTCATCGCGGCCATGTTGACCGCTTCGAGGCCGGAGGCACAGAAGCGGTTCTCCTGGACGCCGGCGACGGTGTCGGGCAGCCCGGCGGCGATGGCGGCGATCCGGGCGATGTCGGAGCCCTGGTCGCCGACGGGGCCGACGACACCGAGAACGATGTCGTCGATCGCGGCCGGGTCGAGTCCGGGGAAGCGGCCCTGGAGTTCGTGGATGAGTCCGACGACCAGGTCGATGGGCTTGGTGCCGTGCAGGGCGCCATTGGCCTTGCCGCGCCCGCGCGGGGTGCGGATCGCGTCGTACACGTACGCTTCGGTGCTCACGAGCAGCCTTTCAACGATGCGGCGATGAGGGTGAGGAGAGAGGGGTCGCGGGTCAGCCCAGCAGGGAACGTCCGATGATCTCCTTCATGATCTCGGTCGTTCCGCCGTAGATGGTCTGGATACGGCCGTCCGTGAACGCCCGGGCGACCGGGAACTCGGCCATGTAGCCGTACCCCCCGTGCAGTTGGAGGCAGCGGTCGGCGACACGCTTCTGCAGCTCGGTGGCCCACCACTTGGCCATGGAGGCGTGGACGGCGTCGAGTTCCCCGTTCGAGTGATCGACGATGCACCGGTCGAGGAACGTACGGGTGACGGCGCACTCGGTCGCCATCTCGGCGATCTCGAAGCGGATGTGCTGGAGCTTGGCCAGCGGGCGCCCGAAGGCCTCGCGCTCCTTGACGTACCGGGTGGTGATCTCCAGGAGGTGTTCGGCTGCGGCGATGCCGGCGACCGCGATGGCCATCCGCTCCTGGGCGAGGTTGGTCATCAGGTGGACGAAGGCGCCGTTGAGCTCGCCGAGGAGGTTCTCCTTGGGGACGCGGACGTCGCGGAAGAAGAGTTCGGCGGTGTCCTGGGACTTCTGGCCGATCTTGTCGAGGTTCCGGCCGCGCTCGAACCCCTCCATGCCCCGCTCGACGACGAGCAGCGAGAGTCCGTGCGCCCCGCCCTCGGGGGTCGTCTTCGCGACGACGATCACCAGGTCGGCGAGGATGCCGTTGGAGATGAAGGTCTTGGCGCCGTTGAGCACCCAGTGGTCGCCACGGTCCTCGGCGCTGGTCCTGATGGCCTGGAGGTCGGATCCGGCGCCCGGCTCGGTCATCGCGATGGCGGTGATCAGTTCGCCCGTGCAGAAGCCGGGCAGCCAGCGGCGCTTCTGCTCCTCGGTGGCGAGCGAGGTGAGGTACGGGCCGATGATGTCGTTGTGCAGGCCCAGCGCGATGCCGGGGGCGCCCGCCCGGGTGAACTCCTCGGCGAGGACCGCGCTGTAGCGGAAGTCGGGGTTGCCGCCGCCTCCGTACTCCTCGTCCACCGCCAGGCCGAGCAGCCCCTGGCGTCCCGCGGCGCGCCAGGCCTCGCGCGCGACGATGCCGTCCTTCTCCCACTGCTCGTAGTGGGGCAGCACCTCCTTGGCGAGGAAGGTACGGACGGTGGCGCGGAAGTCCTCGTGGTCGGCGGTGTAGAGCAGGCGCTTCATGCTTCCTTGCCTTTCAGGGAGGGGACGGCCCAGTCGCGGGCGATCGCGTCGGTGTCGGCGCCGGGCAGCGCGGGTCCGGTACGGACCGTCCCGGGGGTGGCGGAGAAGCGGGGCGCGGGCGCGGGCTGGGTGAGGCCGCCGTGCTCGACGAAGGTGGCGCGGGCGGCGAGGTGCGGGTGGGCCGGGGCCTCGCGGAGGGAGAGGACGGGGGCGACGCACGCGTCGCTGCCGGCGAAGACGTCCGTCCACTCGTCTCGCGTACGGGTGCGGAAGCGGGCCGCGACGGCGGTACGGAGTTCCTCCCAGCGCCCGAAGTCGCGGCGGGCGGGGGCGAGGTCCTCGATGCCGAGGAGCCGGACGAACTCGTCGTAGAACTGCTGCTCCAGGGCGCCGACGGCCATGTACCCGCCGTCGGAGGTCTCGTACGTGCCGTAGAACGGGCAGCCGCCGTCGAGCAGGTTGACCCCACGCCGGTCCTGCCAGCCGCCGGCCGCGAGCATGCCGTGGATCATGGTGGCGAGGTGGGCGGAGCCGTCGACGATGGCCGCGTCGACGACCTGGCCCTCGCCGTGCGCGCGGGCGTGCTGGAGCGCGGCGAGGACTCCGACGACGAGGTAGAGCGAGCCCCCCGCGTAGTCGCCGACGAGGTTGGCGGGGATGGTGGGCGGGCCGTCCGGGTCGGGGCCGATCATGCCGAGGGTGCCGGTGATCGCGAGGTAGCCGATGTCGTGTCCGGCGCGGGCGGCGAGCGGCCCGTCCTGGCCCCAGCCGGTCATCCGGCCGTAGACGAGCCTCGGATTGCGGGCGAGGCAGGCGTCGGGGCCGACGCCGAGGCGCTCGGCGACGCCGGGACGGTAGCCCTCGATGAGGATGTCCGCGCGCTCGACCAGGTCGAGGACGGTCGCGGGGCCTCCGTCGGCCTTGAGGTCGACGAGGGCGGAGCGCTTGTTGCGGTTGGTGAGGTCGTGGGCGGGGTCGATGCCGAGCCCCGGCCCGCCCGGCCGGTCGACGCGGACGACGTCGGCGCCGAGGTCGGCGAGGAGCATGGCGGCGAAGGGGCCGGGCCCGATCCCCGCCAGCTCCACCACCCGCACTCCGGAGAGCGGCCCGTTCGAGGTGGTGCGGTCCGTCGCCGTCGTCGCGGCCATCGAGCCCCCAGCTATGTGACAGCAATGATGTAACACCGGTGATGCTAGGAACGTGTTCCACTCCGCACAAGCCCCCTGGCCGAGCAAGCGCTTGGAATTTCGCCGGCGAACCGGCCGTGCCCCGGCCGACCCCGGATAGGGTCCAGGCATGTTCACATCACGACGTGGGATGACCGCGCTGCTCGCCGCACCGATCGCCGCCGCCCTGCTGATCTCCTGTTCCGCCGGGGGCGACGCCTCCACCGGCGCGACACCCACGTCGACCGCGTCGCCGGTCGCCACCGCCGAAGCGAGCGCCGGGTCGGGAGCCGAGGCGGGCGCCGATGCCGGCACGGACGCCGGGGCGAGCGCCGAGGCGGAGGCCGACGGCGACCAGCAGACGCCCGGACCCGAGCTGGTCCGGGACGCCTTCGCCGGGCTGCAGGCCACGCTCGACGACAGCTGCGCCACCGACTGCGCGTACTTCCTGGGCCGCGTCCACGAGGAGCTCGAAGGACTCGACCGCGCCATGAAGGCGGACCCGAAGGGGCCCGGCCACTTCCCCGAGCCGATCGCCTGGATCGAGAAGCTGCGGACCACTCTGGCGGGCGACACCACCTACCCCAACCTGAAGAAGCACCAGACCCTGCTGATCGGTACCCGGGACCGGATCAACACCTGGATGCAGGACCACCCCGACGACTACCGCTGACGGGACCCGGCGGAGCAGGCGCTAGGCTCCGCGCTCGCAGGGGAAGCAGGGGAAAGCCGCAGGGGAAGGCGAGGGCCGCATGGAGCTGGCGAGCGGGAACGGTGTGGAGCGGGACACGGGCGAGCGGGCGTACGACGTCGTCCTCTTCGGGGCGACGGGGTTCGTCGGCGAACTCACCGCGGAGTATCTGGCCGAGCACGCGCCGGCCGGGTGCCGGTGGGCGCTCGCCGGGCGCAGCCGCGCCAAGCTGCTCGCGCTGCGCGAGCGCCTCGCGGCACGGTGGCCCCGGTGCGCCGAACTGCCGCTGATCGTCGCGGACTCGACCGACGCGGACTCGATGGGCGAACTCGCCGCGTCCGCCCGGGTGGTGGCCACCACCGTCGGCCCGTACATCTGGTACGGCGAGAAGCTGGTCGCGGCCTGCGCGGAGGCCGGCACTGACTATGTGGACCTGACCGGCGAGCCGGAGTTCGTCGACGACATGTACGTGCGCCACGACGCCCGCGCCCGCGAGACGGGCGCGCGGATCGTGCACGCGTGCGGCTTCGACTCCGTACCGCACGACCTGGGCGTCTGGTACACCGTGCGGCAGCTGCCGAAGGACGTGCCGCTGCGGATCGACGGCTTCGTGCGTGTCGGCGCGGTCTTCTCCGGCGGCACGTTCGCGTCCGCGCTGACGGCGATGGGGCGCGGCCGGGAGACCCTGCGCGCCGCGCGCGAACGGCGCCTGCACGAGCCCCGGTTGGTCGGTCGCAGGGCGCGCGCCCCGATCGGCGGGCCGCGCTTCAGCCGGGAGACCGGCACCTGGGCGCTGCCGCTGCCCACCATCGACGCCCAGGTGGTGGCCCGTTCGGCGCGCGCGCTCGACGCGTACGGCCCCGACTTCGTCTACCGGCACTACGCCTCGGTCAAGACGATCCCGATGGCGATCGGCGGCTCCGCGGCCGTCGGCACCGGCCTGCTGGCGGCCCAACTGGCGCCCGTACGCAGCTGGCTGATGAACCGTTACGAGCCCGGACAGGGCCCGAGCGCGGAGCGGCGCGCGCGCAGCTGGTTCACCGTGCGCTTCGTGGGCGAGGGCGGCGGGCGGCGCGTCTTCACGGAGGTCTCGGGCGGCGACCCGGGGTACGGCGAGACGGCGAAGATCCTCGCCGAGTCCGCGCTCTGCCTCGCTCTCGACGACGGCCTGCCGAAGAGCGCGGGCCAGGTCACGACGGCGGTCGCGATGGGCGACGCGTTGGTCGACCGGCTGCGGGCGGCCGGCATCCGCTTCCGGGTGGCCGACGCCCGCTAGCACCGGCCCCTGGTCGTGCCGGAGCGCGCCTCAGGGGCGTACGGGACAGGCCTCAGTGGCGTACGAGACAGAAGGGGTGGCCGGCCGGGTCGGCGTAGATCCGCCAGGCCCGGTCGTCGCCCCCTTCGTCGAGCGGTGTCGCCCCGAGCCCGAGGACCGCGTCGTGGGCGGCGTCCAGGTCGGCGACCCGGACGTCGAGGTGGAACTGCTGCTCGGGCGCGCCCCAGACCGGCGGGCGGTGGTCGGCCACGCCCTGGAAGGCGAGCACCGGAGCGCCCGCGGCGTCGTGCAGGGTGGCCCAGGCGTCGCCGACGGCCCACTGCGGGTCGGGCCGGTTGATCTCACCACCGAGGACCTGCTGATAGAAGGCGGCGAGCTCCATGACGTCGGTGCAGTCCAGGACCACACACTGGAGCGTGCCGATCATGCCGCCACCCAGGCGACGACGACGTAGAGCATGGCGCAGACCCAGGCCAGGGCCAGCAGCCCGGCCCCGGCGAGCAGGGCGTTCATGCCACGGCCCGCGGTGCGCGAAGAGGTGGAGACGGGGGATGTCATGGGCCCAAGCCTGCCGCGCGTGATCACTCCCCGCCATCCGTACGCGTACTCAGTCCGGCTACTCAAGCGCCCGCGCCGCCCGCCCGGGTCTGGGCGTCCTTGAGGGCGCGGCGGCAGAGGGAGTCGGCGTGCCGGGTCGTCTCGGGGACGCGGTAGCGCGGGGCGAGCAGCAGGGTGTGACCGCACGCGTTGTCCAGGGAGACCCGGTGGCCGACGGAGACGAAGACGGGCTTCACCCCGGCCTGGGTGCGCACGGCCCGGCCGACCTCCTCCGTGCCGGAGGCGAGCAGGGAGCTGAAGTCGCCGCGTTCCGGACCCGGTTGGTCGTGCTGGAAGATGAAGGGGTTCTTCGCGACGCCGATCGAGGGGCGTCCGGTCAGCACGCCGAGGTGGCTCGCGAGTCCGAAGCGGCGGGGGTGGGCGAGCCCGTAGCCGTCGCAGACGAGCAGTCCCGGGTCCTCGGTCAGTCCGGCGAGCGCGGCGAGGACGGTGGGTATCTCGCGGAAGGCGAGCAGCCCGGGCACATAGGGGAACGACACCCGGCCGACCGCCGTCGCCTCCTCCACGACGTCGAGCGTGCGGGCGTCCAGGACGACGGCCGCGGCGGCGACGAGGTCGCGCTCGTCGTCGTAGGCCACGTCGAGGCCCGTGACCCGGCCCGTGCCGGGTGCCGGTCCCGGCTCATCGAGCACGAGCCGCTCCCGCAGCTCCTCCTGCACGGCGCGGGCCGTCGTCTCGTCGGTGGGCCAGCCCTCGGGAACGTCGATGATCGTCATGATGACGGCCACCCTACGGCGCCGGCCCGTCCGACTGGCGAACGGTTTCCGCGCCGCCGTCCGGGCCCCGGGTAGCCTGCCGGTCATGTTCGTACTGGAATTGACCTACACCGGCCCGGTCGAGCGGGCCGACGCGCTGCTCGACGCGCACGTCGAGTGGCTCGACGCGCAGTACGCCGCCGGCGTCTTCATCGCCTCCGGGCGGAAGAACCCGCGCGACGGCGGCATCATCCTCGCCGCCGGGGTCGACCGCGCGGAGATCGAGAAGATCGTGGCGGCCGACCCGTTCACCGTCGAGGACGTGTGCGTGTACCGGATCACGGAGTTCTACGCGACGAAGACGGCCGAGGCACTCGCCCCGTACCGCGAGCAGCTCCCCTCCTAGCGACCGCTCAGTCGGGCGATCCGGCCCTTCTCGCCGGAGGCCCAGCACGCCCCGTCCCGGGTGCAGTCGACCGTGTCGTACGAGCCGGTGTCGACGGTCCGCCAGGTACGGCCGCCGTCCACGGTCAGGTCCGTGCCGGTCGGGCCGACCGCGAGCGCGGCCGTCCTGGCGTACGGAAGCCAGGCGACACCGGAGCGGTACGCGGGCGGCGGGGCGGAGGCGGCGGTCCAGCGGCGGCCGCCGTCGTCGGTGACCGCGGCCGCCTGCGGCGAGGCCTGGCCCGCGCGGTAGTCGCCGCCGACGGAGATGCCGTGCGCGCGGTCGCGGAAGGCGAGCCCGAAGACTCCGCGGGCCGGGTCGCCCGCCGGGATCGTGGACTGCGCCACGGTCCAGTTCAGGCCCCGGTCACGGGAGTGCAGCACGCGCGCCGTGGCGCCGCCGCCGGTCGCCATCCAGACGTCCCTCGGTCCCGAGGAGACCAGGCACTGGCCGCTCGCCGCGAACCCGGCCTCTCCCGGCAGGGCCGCCGGCATCCCCGCGTCGGGCAGCACCGCCCAGGAGCGCCCGCCGTCCCGCGTCGACAGGATGCGGAACTTCCCGTCGACGGGGTCGCTCATGGCGAGGCCGTGGCGCCGGTCGAAGAAGGTCATGCAGTCGTAGAAGGCCCGCGGGTCGGTGTTGCGGAAGGACTCGGTCCAGGTGGCTCCACCGTCCTCGGTCCGCAGGACCCGGGAGGCCTCCCCCTCCCCGATCGCGAGGACCACGGCGCGCCGGGCGTCGAAGGCCTCGACGTCACGCAACTCCAGCTCCCCGGCGCCGGGTGGCGAGACGTTCCGCCAGCTCCGGCCGCCGTCCGTGGTGCGCAGCACCGTCCCCTTCGAGCCCGCCGCCCACGCGGTCCTGCGGTCGACGGCCGCGAGGCCGCGGAAGCGGGCGTCGGTCCCGGTCTCCGTCAGCTGCCAGCCGGCCCCGTAGGGCCCGGCCTGCGAGGCGTCGCCCGGCGCGCTGCCCGAGGCGGCGTCCGACGCGCCGTACGCCGGGACCGTCAGGGCCGCCGCGAGGGCCACCCCGCTCAGCCCCACCGACATCATTCGTCTCGTCTTCCCCTTGGACGTCATGGCGCCGGAAGCTAGCCCACGCCGGTGACCCCGTCCAGACCGCCTCCCCGCCGGTGTCCGGCATCGCGGTGACACAGCTCACGTGACCCCCCAGTGCACGTTCTGGCGTCATCGTTCGTCTTCCCTTGTGTCAGGGAGACGTCAGGAACCGAAGCCGCGCGACAGGAGCTGGCCTTGCCCACCGTCATCGAGCACGCCGTTCAGGCCCGTCTGGTCGCATCCGCGCCCCGGATGGAGACCGTCCCCGCCACACTGCGGTACGACCGTGAGGACCCGTTCGCCGTCAGCATGGCGTTCCCGCCGCCCGCGACCCTGGAGGGCGTCGAGGTCTCCTGGGCGTTCGCGCGCGAGCTGCTCGTCCAGGGCGTCGAGGGCCCTGCCGGTCTGGGCGACGTCCGGGTGCGCCCGTACGGCTACGACCGGACCGTCGTGGAGTTCCACGCCCCCGAGGGCGTCGCCGTCGTGCACGTCCGCACCTCCGAGCTGCGCCACTTCCTCCGGCGCTCGCAGCACCTCGTACCGGCCGGCCGCGAGCACCAGTACCTGGACTGGGACGGGGACCTGGCCCAGCTCCTGGACGGCTGACCGGGCGCGCCACCCGCTCACCGCTCCCCCGCGGTTAATTCGATTGCAGCCGCCCGGTGCCGGGCGTACCGTCCTGACCTGGCCCTGTTGTCGCCCGATCGGAGAAGGCCGTTGCTCGTCTGAGGTTGCGAGACACCGTGCCGCGCGTGCCCCCGAGCTGCTTCACGCAGCCCGCCGCGTGTGCCGTCTTCGCCCTCGGCGTACGAGCGTTCCCGCCTGCCCGCGCCCCGGTGTCTCACCCGTTGCCCCAGCCCACGCTCTCGCAACAGGGAGGCCACCATGGCGACCCATCCCACGTTCATCACCTGCTCGTCCCTCTCCTTCTCCTGGCCGGACGGCACCCATGTCCTGGACGACTTCCAGCTCACGGTCGGCCCCGGCCGCACCGGGCTCATCGGCCTGAACGGCTCGGGGAAGTCGACGCTCCTCAAGCTCGTCGCGGGTGAACTGACCCCCACCGACGGCACGATCCGTACCGTCGGCGAGGTCGGCTACCTCCCGCAGAACCTGGTCCTGGACACCGCGCTCCGGGTCGACCAGGCCCTCGGGATCGCGGCGACCCGGGCCGCGCTGCACGCCATCGAGGCGGGCGACCCCGCCGAGGAGCACTTCGCCGCGGTCGGCGACGACTGGGACGTGGAGGAGCGGGCGCGCGCCACGCTCGACCAGCTCGGTCTCGGGCACATCGGTCTCGACCGGACGATCGGCGAGCTGTCCGGCGGCGAGTCGGTCCTGCTGCGGCTGGCGGCGCTGCTGCTCGCCCGGCCGGACATCCTGCTGCTCGACGAGCCGACGAACAATCTCGACCTGTACGCCCGCACCCGGCTGTACGAGGCCGTGGACGCCTGGTCCGGGGTCCTCGTCGTGGTCAGCCACGACCGGCAGCTCCTGGAGCGGGTCGACCAGATCGCCGATCTGCACGACGGGGAGGTCACCTGGTACGGCGGCGCCTACTCCGCGTACGAGGAGGCGCTCGCCGCCGAACAGGAGGCGGCCGAGCGGATGGTCCGGGTGGCCGAGGCGGACGTGCAGCGACAGAAGCGCGAACTGTCCGAGGCCCAGATGAAGTTGGCGCGCCGCAAGCGGTACGGCAGGAAGAGCTTCGACAACAAGGTGGTGCCGAAGATCGTCGCCAACAACCGCAAGGCCGCGGCGCAGGTCTCGGCGGGCAAGCACCGCGCCCTGCACGCCGAGCGGCTGGCCGAGGCCCGCGAACGCCTCGACGTCGCGGAGGAGGCGGTGCGTGACGACGACGAGATCAGGATCGAGCTGCCGCGCACCACGGTCCATCCCGGTCGCGAGGTGCTGACCCTGCGCGAGCTCGAACTGCGCTACGGCGCGCGGGTGGACGGCGGGTTCGAGCTGCGCGGGCCCGAGCGGATCGCGCTCGTGGGCCGTAACGGGGCCGGCAAGACGACCCTGTTGCGGACGATCGCCGGGGAGCTGGCGCCGGTGGCGGGCGAGGTCGTCACCCATGTGCCGCTACGGTTCCTGCCGCAGCGACTCGACGTCCTCGACGAGGAGTTGAGCCTGGTGGAGAACGTCGCCCGGTTCGCTCCCGAGGCGACGGGCAACGCGATCAGGGCACGCCTCGCCCGGTTCCTGTTCCGGGGCGCGCGGGCGGACCAGCCGGCCGGGACGCTGTCGGGAGGGGAGCGGTTCCGCGCGACCCTCGCGGCGCTGCTGCTCGCCGAACCGGCGCCTCAGCTGCTGATGCTGGACGAGCCGACGAACAATCTGGACATGGCGTCGGTCCGGAAACTGACGGCGGCGCTCGACGCGTACGAAGGGGCGTTGATCGTGGCGAGCCACGACGTGCCGTTCCTGGAGTCGCTGGGGATCACCCGCTGGCTGCTGCTCGACGGCGAGCTGAGGCCGACGACCGCGGAGGAGGTCATGGCACAGGTGCACTGAGGGACCGGGTCAACGGTGCAATAAGGCCCAGGACTTCGTACCGCCACCGGGCCCGAGCACCGGGGCGAGCCCCCAGTCGCCGCCCTGGGTGTCGACCGCCGCGGCCAGCAGCCACATGCTGCGGCTGCGGCGGTCGCGGCATTCCTCGGCCTTGTCCGGCGAGGCGTGGGCCGGGTGCTGGTCGTACAGGACGATCCGCAGGGCCTCGAACTGCCAGCGGACGCGCAGGATCATCTCCCGGTCGGGGGTGAAGCGGTAGGCGGCGGCGACCAGTTCGGAGGCGGCGAGCACGGCGGTGTCGCGGAGCGTGGCGAGCCCGTGCCGGTCGAGCAGGCCGCGGACGGCCTGTCGGGCCAGTCCGGCGCAGTAGGCGCCGCCGGGCAGGACCATCGAGTAGCTGAGGTTCTCCGCGACAGGGGGTATGGGCCCGGCCGCGACGGCGGACGGGAGGCAACGCAGGGCGCCCTTCATCGTGTTGCTCACTTTTCCTGTGGGTGTGGGGATGCTCACACACAGGTACGGTCGCCGCGTGTGAGACTGGCGCTACCGACCGTAGCGCAGAAGCGGAGCACGGTGCTACTACTTGCGGGTAGTCGTGTCATTCCGGCCAAAACGTCGGCCACCCGGGCCGGCCAGAAGGGGAGAACGAGCCGTGCCACCCAGGAGCACCCCGACCGCGCGCCAGCAGCGGCTCGGGAACGAGCTGCGCAAACTGCGCGAACAGTCGGGGATGTCGGCCCAGCAGGCCGCCGCCCTCCTGGGCGTCGACCGCACCCGCATCCCCCACATCGAGTCGGGGCGCTTCGGCATCAGCGCCGAGCGCGTGCGCACCCTCGCCTTCAACTACGGCTGCCCCGACACCGGCCTCGTCGACCTGCTCGCCGCGACGGCCCAGGAGCGCGACCGCGGCTGGTGGGAGGAGCACCGCGGGCTGCTCCCGCCCGGCCTCCTGGACATCGCCGAACTCGAGTTCCACGCCTCGGAGTTGCACACGGCCGTCACCACGCACATCCCCGGCCTGCTGCAGACGGAGGAGCACGCTCGGGCCGTCTTTGACACCGCCGATCCGCCGCTGCCGGGACCCGACCTGCGGGCCCGGGTGGCCCTGCGGCTGCGCCGCCAGGAGATCCTGGACCGCGACCGGCCCACGCTCTACGAAGCGGTGATCCACGAGGCCGCGCTGCGGATGCAGTTCGGCGGCCCGAAGGTGGCCAGGGCGCAGCTGGAGTACATTCTGGCCCGCTCGGAGCGGGACACCGTCACCGTGCGCGTCATCCCCTTCACGGCGGGCGGTTTCCCCGGCGCGGGGCAGTCGTTCACCTACGTGGCGGCGCCCGTGCCGCAGCTCGACACCGTGCAGCTGGACTCTTCCCACGGCTCGACGCTCCTCGACGCCGACATGCAACTGAGGCGATATCGCGGGCTGTTGGAGCGGCTGCGCGGACTCGCCCTGCCCGAACCGGAGTCGCGCGCGTTCATCCACGCGCTCGCCCAGGACCTCTGAAGGAACCGGCATGAACGCCATCGACCCCTCCGCCCCTGAGAAGATCGCCTGGAACGAGGCCTTCTGCAGCGAGGGCGCCAACTGCTTCCGCTTCGGCCTCGACGACGCGGGCCGCGCCTACATCGGCTCGACCCTGACCCCCGACGCGTACGTGACCGACTCGGTCGAGGCGCTGCGCGCGCTGATCGCGGCCGTCAAGGCGGGGCAGGCCGACCATCTGCTCTGAGTAGCCGCCCCGCGGAGCCATGAGCGCGGCGCCCCGCCACGCCGGAGCCGTGACCTGCCTCTCCCTACGCCGCCACCAGCAGCGAACATAACGGAACGTAACCGGACATCGCCGCAGCGGGCTTGGCCGGGGCCTTATCGGGCCTTAACCTACGGTCTCGTAACCTACGAATCCGTAGGTAGTTCCGTATGCCCTTCTCCGTCCCCAGGAGTTCCCGTGACGCTCACCTCTCCCCACCTCGGCAGCTCGGCAGGGTGGACCGACGCGCGGCTGCTCTACGCGCTGGAAGAGGTGGTGGAGAAGGAGCTGAACCGGCACCTGAAGGTCACCAAGGACTGGATGCCGCACGAGTACGTGCCGTGGTCCGACGGCCGGAACTTCCCGGGCTTCTTCGAGGACGGCGAGGCCTGGGACCCGTCCCAGTCCAAGGTCACCGAGGTCGGCAAGATCGCCCTCGTGGTCAACCTGCTCACCGAGGACAACCTGCCCAGCTACCACCACGAGATCGCCACGCTCTTCGGCCGCGAGGGCGCCTGGGGCACCTGGGTGCACCGCTGGACCGCGGAGGAGGGCCGCCACGGCATCGTGATGCGGGACTACCTCCTCGCCTCCCGCGCGGTGGACCCGGACAAGCTGGAGCAGTTCCGGATGGCGCACATGAGCGAGGGCTTCGAGTCCGACAACCGGCACTCGATGCTGCACTCGGTCGCGTACGTCGCCTTCCAGGAGCTGGCCACCCGCATCTCGCACCGGAACACCGGCCACCAGTCGGGCGACCCGGTCTGCGACCGGATGCTGGCGCGCATCGCCACCGACGAGAACCTGCACATGGTCTTCTACCGCAACCTGCTGGGCGCGGCCTTCGAGATCGCCCCGGACCTGACGATGCAGGCCGTGCGGGACGTCGTCGTGAACTTCCGGATGCCGGGACACGGCATGCCGGGCTTCGAGCGGGCGGCCGCGCAGATGGCGATCGGCGAGATCTACAACATGCGGATCCACCACGACGACGTGCTGCAGCCGGTGCTGCGCTTCCTCAAGGTGCTCCAGATCGACGGGCTCGGCCCGGAGGGCCTGAAGGCCCAGGAGGAGCTGGGGCTCTACATGAGCGGGCTCGACGCCGAGGCGTCGAAGTTCGACGAGAAGCTGGCCGCGCGCAAGGCGCGGATGGCGGCCCGCGCGGCGGGCTGACGGGCCCTGCCCGCCGCCCGCCTCAGGAGCGGAGCCGGCGGCGGGCACCCGCGGTGCTCTTCAGCCGCCCCCGCTCCTTCTCGGAGAGTCCGCCCCACACCCCGAACCGCTCGTCGTTCTCCAGCGCGTACTGGAGGCACGCCACCCGGCCCTCGCACGCCCCGCACAGCTGCTTCGCCTCGCGGGTCGAGGAACCGGGGGCCGGGAAGAAGAACTCCGGCCCGGCCTGGGCGCAGAGGGCGTCCTCCTGCCAGGACATGTCGGGGGCGCTCGGAGCGGTCATCACGGTGGTGTCGGTCTGCATGGCCGATACGTTGCCGTGCGGCCGTAAACGGTCCCTCAACGTTCGATCAATGGGTATGCGCGGAGCGCGTTCAACGCGGCGCGCCGAGCGGGTCCCGAGCGTCTCGGGCCCTCAGGGGCGGCGGAAGAGCGCTGTCCAGAGGAAGTCCTCGCCGAATCGCGGCGAGTCGGCCGGCTCGTCCCGCATGCGGCGCAGTTCGACCTCGGTCAACTCCCCGAAGATCCGGCGCAGGGACTCCGGTGTGTAGGCGAGCCCGCCGTGCAGCCCCGGTTCGCGCTCCCGGTAGAACGCGGCGTCGGGCAGTTCCGAGCCCATCGCGCCGGCGGCGAAGCACGTCAGGGCGAGGTGACCACCGGGCGCGAGCAGCCGGTCGAGCAGCGCGCGGTAGCTGATCCGGCGGTGCGGCGGCAGGTGGTGGAAGCACCCCGAGTCGTAGATCAGGTCGTACGGACCGGTGAGCACGCTCCCGGCCAGGGCGAAGGCGTCCCCGTGGTGGAAGCGCACCTCGGCCCCCGCCTCCCGGGCCCGCTGCGACGCCCAGCCGATCGCCTCGTCGGAGAGGTCCACGGCGTCCACCTCGAAGCCGAGCGACGCCAGATAGAGGGAGTTGCGCCCCGGGCCGCAGCCGAGGTCGAGGGCGCGGCCGGGGGCGATCAGACCGCGCTCGGCGTAGGAGACGAGGCTCTCGTCCGGCTTGGCGACGAAGAAAGGCACCCCCTTGGTCCGGTCGCCGTAGAAGTCGTTCCACCAGCCGGCCGCGTCGGCGGTCCAGCGGTCCGCCTCCGGCGCGAAGAGCCCGTCGAGCAGCTGCAGGACATCGTCGACGTCACGTATGTTCCGGTCCATCCGGCACCCCTTTCCCGATGACCCGAACGCTAGGGGAGATCACGGAGAAAGCCCAGCTCAGGAGGGGTTTCCGGGGGTGTGCCCGCAGCCGTGAACGGCCGTGGGCGGGCCGGGTGGGACGGGGTTGATCACCCCACCCCCGGCACCCCCCGGACGGGTGTGGACGCCCCCGCCGGGGGCCGCCAGAGGGCCGTCCCGGGCCGCGCGCGGCAGGGTTTTCCGGCGCGCGGCGGGGATGTCCGGCGCCCGGGCGGGACCCGCGCTCAGTCCTCGGTCTTCTTCGCCCGGCTGGGCTGCACGCGCTTCGGTTCGCCCGGCATCTTCGGGTACTCGGGCGGGTACGGCAGATCGCCCAGACCGTGCTCCGCCTCGTCGCGGCGGGCCAGTTCCAGCAGGCTCTCCAGGCTGAACCGGTGGTCGTCCATGTCGGCGTGGACGTCACCCACCTCCGCGTACCGGGCCGGCATGGTCCTGATGTCGAAGTCCCGGGGCGTCGCGTCGTCGATCTCGTCCCAGTTCAGCGGGGCGGAGACCGGGGCGTGCGGGCGGGGCCGTACGGAGTAGGCGGAGGCGATCGTGCGGTCGCGGGCGGTCTGGTTGTAGTCGACGAAGATCCGCTCGCCGCGCTCCTCCTTCCACCACTTGATGGTCACCCGGTCGGGCATCCGGCGTTCCAGCTCGCGGCCGCAGGCGATGGCCGCGCGCCGGACCTGGGTGAAGGTCCACTTCGGTTCGATCGGCACGAAGACGTGCAGGCCCCGCCCGCCCGAGGTCTTGGGCCAGCCGCGCAGCCCGTGCTCGTCCAGGACGGCGCGCAGCTCGTGGGCGGCGCGCACGGCGTCGGTGTAGTCGGTGCCGGGCTGGGGGTCGAGGTCGATGCGCAGCTCGTCGGGGTGGTCGGTGTCCTCACGCCGTACCGGCCAGGGGTGGAAGGTGACCGCGCCGAGGTTGGCCGCCCAGAGGACGGCCGCGGGCTCGGTCGGGCACATCTCGTCGGCGGAGCGTCCGCTGGGGAAGGTGATGTGCGCGGTCGGGATCCACTCCGGGAGGTACTTGGGCGCGCGCTTCTGGAAGAAGGACTCGCCGGTGACCCCGTCGGGGTAGCGCTCCAGGGTGGTGGGACGGTCGCGCAGGGCGCGGGTGATGCCGTCGCCGACGGCCAGGTAGTAGCTGACCATGTCGAGCTTGGTGTAGCCGGGCTCGGGGAAGTAGACCTTGTCCGGGTTGGAGACGCGTACGGTCCGCTCGCCGACTTCCAGTTCCACCGCTGCCGTCTTGCTCGCCATGCGTGTCAGCGTAGGGCTCGCCGACATTCGGCGCATACCGGACAATCGGTCCATGGATCTGCCGGTGATGCCGCCCGTGAAACCGATGCTGGCCAAGGCCGTGAAGAAAATTCCGCCGGGCATGCAGTACGAGGCCAAGTGGGACGGCTTCCGCGCCATCGTGCACCGCGACGGATCGGAGCTGGTCATCGGCAGCCGCACGGGCAAGCCGCTGACCCGCTACTTCCCCGAGCTGGTCGAGGCGCTTCTCGCCCGGCTGCCGCGGCGGTGCGTGATGGACGGCGAGATCGTGATCGAGCACGACGGACGGCTCGACTTCGACCGGCTCACCGAGCGCATCCACCCCGCCGACTCACGCGTACGGATGCTCGCCGGGACGACCCCGGCCCGGTTCATCGCCTTCGACCTGCTCGCCCTCGACGACGACTCGCTGCTCGACACCCCGCTGACCGACCGGCGGGCCGCCCTGGAGGAGGTCCTGCGCGGCGTCGACGCCCCGGTCCACCTGGCGCCCGCGACGACCGATCCGGAGGTCGCGGCGCGCTGGTTCGAGCAGTACGAGGGAGCGGGCCTGGACGGGGTGATCGCCAAGCCGCTCGACCTGCCGTACCGGCCGGACGCCCGGCTGATGTACAAGATCAAGCACGAGCGGACGGCCGATGTGGTGGTGGCCGGCTACCGCTTCCACAAGAACGGTCCGGTCGTCGGTTCGCTGCTGCTCGGCCTCTACGACGACGGCGGCAGGCTCCAGCACGTCGGGGTCTGCGCGGCCTTCACCGCCAAGCGCCGCGAGGAGCTGGTCGCCGAGCTGGAGCCGCTGCGGATGGACCCGCCCGACGGGCACCCCTGGGCGGCCTGGGCCGAGGAGGCCGCGCACGCGGGCGCCCGGCTGCCGGGCGCGCCGAGCCGCTGGTCGGGGAAGAAGGACCTGTCCTGGGTGGCACTGCGGCCGGAGCGGGTCTGCGAGGTGGGATACGACCACATGGAGGGCGACCGGTTCCGGCACACCGCCCAGTTCAAGCGGTGGCGGCCGGACCGGGCACCGGAGTCCTGCGGATACGGGCAGCTGGAGGAGCCGGTGTCGTACGACCTCTCCGAGGTGCTCGCCTAGCCGGTTCCGGGGCGGTGGTCAGCGGTACAGCGCGTCGACCTCCCTCCCGTACGCCGCCAGGACCGCGTGCCGTTTCACCTTGAGGGACGGGGTCAGCATCCCGTTCTCCTCGGAGAACTCCCCCGGCACGACACGGAACCGGCGGATCGACTCCGCCCGGGAGACGGCCCGGTTGGCGTGGTCGACCGCCTTCTGGACGTCGGCGAGCAGCTCCGGATCCTCGGCGAGCACCGCCACGGGGGTGTCCACCGGCCGTTTCCGTACGGTCAGCCAGTGCCGGACGGCCTCGGGGTCGAGGGTGACGAGCGCCCCGATGAAGGGGCGGTTGTCGCCGACGACCAGGCACTGGCCGACCGGCGGGCGGCTGCGCAGCCGGTCCTCCAGGACGGCCGGGGAGACGTTCTTGCCGCCGGAGGTGACGAGGAGGTCCTTCTTGCGGCCGGTGATGACGAGGTAGCCGTCCTCGTCGAGGGCGCCGAGGTCGCCGGTGGCGAACCAGCCGTCCCGCAGCACCTCCGCGCTCGCCTCGGGGTTGTTCCAGTACCCGGTGAAGACGATGGGGCCTTTGAGGAGGACCTCGCCGTCGTCGGCGATCCGGACGCCGGTGCCGGGCACGGGGCGGCCGACGGTGCCGGGCCGGGGGCGCAGGGGCGGGGTGACGGTGGCGGCCGCGCTCGTCTCGGTGAGGCCGTAGCCCTCGTAGACGAGGACCCCGGAGGCGTAGAAGAAGTGGCTGAGGCGGCTGTCGAGCGGGGAGCCGCCGCTGATGGCGTACCGCAGGTTCCCGCCCAGCTCCTTGCGGATCCGCCGGTAGACGAGCAGGTCGTAGAGGGCGTGCGCGGCGGTGAGACCGGCGCCGGGGCGGGGCCCCTGCCCGAGGACATGGCTCAGGGAGGCCTCGCCGTAGCGCACGGCTATGGAGTCCGCGCGGTCGAAGGAGGCGCCCCTGCCGAGCTTCTCGGCGGTGGCGCGGCCGGTGTCGTGGATCTTCTCGAAGAGATACGGCACGCCGACGACGAACGTGGGCCTGAACCGGCGCAGTTCGGGGCGGAGCTCGTCCGGCTTGATGCTGGGGAACTGGCCGATCTCGATGCGCGCCATCAGGCAGGCGAGCTGGATCATGCGTCCGAGGATGTGGGCGAGGGGCAGGAAGAGCAGGGTCGAGGCAGGTTGCCCGGTGACCGCCTCGAAGACCGGATGCAGCAGCTCGACCGTGGCGCGTGCCTCGGCGTGCAGGTTGCCGTGGGTGAGGGCGCAGCCCTTGGGCCGGCCGGTGGTGCCGGAGGTGTAGCAGAGGGTCGCCACGGTGTCGGGGGTGAGCGCGGCGCGCCGGCCGGCCGGTACCTCGTCGCCGATCTCCGCGCCGAGGGCGGCGAGTTCGGCCAGGCCGCCGGTGTCGGTCTGCCAGGTCCTGACGGGCTCCGGGAGCGTGGCGGCGGCCTCGGCGACGGTGGCGGTGTGCTCGGCGGACTCGGTGACGACGTGCCGCGTGCCCGAGTCGTGCAGGATCCAGGCGACCTGGTCGGGCGAGGAGGTGGGGTAGACGGGGACGGTCTGTCCGCCGGCCGACCAGATCGCGAAGTCGAGCACGGCCCAGGCGTAGCCGGTACGCGCCATGAGCCCGACCCGCCCGCCCGGTTCGACGCCCGCCGCGATCAGCCCCTTCGCGACGGCGAGGACGTCGCCGGCGAACTCGGCGGCGGTGACGGGTCGCCAGTTCCCGTGCTCCCGGCGGCGCATGACGATCGCGCCGGGGTCATCGGCCGCGTGCCCGAAGGGAATGTCCGCGGGGGTTCCGGAGGGCTCCGGACCGGCCGGCAGGGGCGTGTGGGCCTCCCGGACGACGCCGTCCTCGCGCACGACCCTGACGGGAAAGCGGGCGACCAGGTCGGGGCGCCTCCTGGCCTGCCTCAGGTCCTTGCGTACGCCCATGGCGGCTCCTGTTCGCGGCGTGCGGACGGGGAACGAGCGGGACTTCCGAGCGACCTACCGAGACGTCAACCTACCGACCCGTAACCGAATTTCAAGCTCTCGCGCACGACCGGATCGAAGCGGATCACGGTCGTCCACCCCGCCCTTCCGGACGTGAGATGCTTCACATTCACGTGCGGACCGACGATCTCATGTTTGACGAACAAGCAACCGATTCGACGGCGCGCTCGCCGAGGAAGATCCGCCCACGCGGCGCGCACCTGCGGGAACGGCCCGGTGCGCCCCGCGCGCCGCCGACGGATCGGGCGTCGCCGGTCCGCACACCCCGCCGAACGGGGACCCGGTCGTTGCCCCGCGCGGACAACCCCGTCTCCGAACCGGGAAGCCGATCCTGTACGTATGGAGGAGGGAGACCCCACACCCGACTCCGTACCCACAAGGACTGGCCCGTGATCACCTCGCCCTCGCCCCTCGTACCCGTCCCGATCCCCGACCGCGTGGCGGCCATGATCGGGTCCTGCCTGCCGCTGCACGTCCTTCAGGCGGAGGTCGACGCCGACTGCGCGGCACGCGAGGTGCTGCGGTTCCGGGGTCCGCTCTGCGCGGAGGACCGGGCGGACCGCGAGCACGCGCTGTCCGCGCTGGCGCGGGCGAACAAGATCCTCGCCAAGCACCACCCGCTGCTGCCGGTCCGGCCGAGCTAGCAGCCGCGCTCCCGCTGGGCCGTTCGGGTCGCGGCCCCGGCGCCGCACCGGTTCGGGTGTCCCCCGCATGCGGGTGACGCCACCCGGTGTGAGGCTGCGAAGGTGACCACCACCAGCGAAGCCGCACCCGCGCCCCCGGCCGCCTCGCCCCCCGTGCTCGACAGCCGCCGCCGCAACATCGTCTTCGGCACGATCATGCTCGGTGTCCTGCTGGCGGCGCTCGACCAGACGATCGTGGGCACCGCGCTGCCGACGATCGTCTCCGACCTCGGCGGCGCCGCCCACATGTCCTGGGTGGTCACCTCCTACCTCCTGGCGGAGACGGTCGCCACCGTCCTGGTCGGCAAGTTCGGCGACCTCTTCGGCCGCAAGGTGATCTTCCAGATCTCGGCGATCGTCTTCATCACCGGCTCCTTCCTCTGCGGCCTCGCCACGAACATGACCCTGCTGATCGTCTGGCGCGGCCTGCAGGGCATCGGCGCCGGCGGTCTGATGGTCACCTCCATGGCCCTCATCGCCGACGTCATCCCACTGCGCGACCGGGGCAAGTACCAGGGTGCGATCGGTGCCGTCTTCGGCGTCTCCACCGTGATCGGCCCGCTGCTCGGCGGGCTCTTCACCGACCATCTGAGCTGGCGCTGGGCGTTCTACGTGAACGTCCCGATCGCGATCCTGGTCGTCATCGCGGCCGCCCGCACCATCCCCTCCGTACGCTCGGCAAGCAAGCCGATCATCGACTACGCGGGCATCGCCCTGGTCGCCGCCGGGTCCAGCGCCCTGATCCTGGCGACCAGTTGGGGCGGGAACGAGTACGCCTGGGGCTCCGGCGTCATCATCGGCCTCTTCGTCGGCGGTCTGATCGCGCTCGCGCTCTTCTGCTGGGTGGAGACCCGGGCGGCCGAACCGATGCTGCCCATGCGGCTGTTCGCCAACCCGGTCTTCACCGTCTGCTCCGTGCTGAGCTTCGTCGTCGGCTTCGCGATGCTCGGCTCGCTGACCTTCCTGCCGTCCTACCTCCAGTACGTCGACGGCGACTCGGCCACCGTCTCCGGCATCCGGACCCTCCCCATGGTCATCGGTCTGCTGATCGCCTCGGTCTACAGCGGCAACGCCGTCAGCAAGACCGGCACGTACCGGATCTTCCCCATCGTGGGCTGTCTGGTGATGGGCGTCGGTCTCTTCCTGCTGTCCCTGATGGACACGGGCACCAACGCCTGGCTGGAGTCCCTGTACATGTTCGTGCTCGGCACCGGCATCGGCCTGTGCATGCAGGTGCTCACCATCGCCGTGCAGAACACGGTGGAGTACGCCGACCTCGGCACGGCCACCTCGGGCGTGACCTTCTTCCGTACGCTCGGCAGCTCCTTCGGAACCGCGGTCTTCGGCACGATCTACGCCAACTCCCTCAAGCCCAACCTGGCCGAGGGCGTCGGCGAGGCGGCGGCCGTCGCGGGGCCGACCATGGAGCCCGCCGCCATCGCGCAGGCCGCGCAGAGCCCGGCCGGGGTGCACGGGCTGCCGGACGACGTGGCCGCGCCGATCGTCCAGGCGTACGCGGACACCCTGCACACGGTCTTCCTCTGGACGGTGCCGGTCGCGGCGGTCGGCTTCGTCGTCGCGCTCTTCCTCAAGCAGGTGAAGCTCCGGGACACCGCCCGGGCCTCGGCGCCCGACATGGGCGAGGGCTTCGCGTCGCCCACCTCCTCGGGGGACTCCGCCAAGCTCCTCGAACTCTCCGTCGGCAGGATCCTGCGGAGGACGGACCTGGACACCGCGCGCCGTATCGTCGCCGACTCCGACACCCGGCTCGACACGGCGGGCGCCTGGGCGGTCATGCAGGTCGAGCTCTTCACCCGGACCGTCGGGCACGCCAGTCTCGGCCTGATCTCCGCGGGCCGGCGCGTCCCGCCGGAGGTGCTGCTGCCGGTCTTCGACCGCATGGTCGACGAAGGGTTCCTGACCCGGGACGGCAACCTCCTCTCGCACACCCAGGCGGGCCGGCGCGAGGCCGAGGTGATCACCCAGGCCTGGGGGGACTGGCTCAAGGACCGGGTCGAGGAGGAGCGCGGCCGGCCGAGCGGGCCCGAACTGCGAGCGGCGACGGACGCCATCGCGAAGAAGCTGATCGCCGAGGACCTGGCCCAGGGGATGCCGCGCAAGCGGGAACCGGTCGGGATCGGCTCCTGATCACACCTCGTCGAGGAAGTCGCCGTCCACGTAGACCCAAGCGCCCTCGTGGCGGCGGAAACGGCTCCGCTCGTGGAGCGAACCGGGCTCCCCGCCGTGGGTGTAGCGGGCCACGAAGGTGACCGTGCCGGTCTGGTGGAAGGCCGTGCCGTCGGTGGTGTCGCGGATCTCCAGGCCCGCCCAGCGCATCGACGGATCGAAGTCGACCTCGCCGGGGCGGCTCTCCGGGGCCCAGGTACGCAGCAGGTACGACGCGTCGCGCACGACGAAGGCGCTGTAACGGGAGCGCATGAGCAGCTCGGCGGTGGGAGCCGCGGTGGCGGGCCCCGCGTGGAAGCGCCCGCAGCACTCTCCGTACGGCGCGGTCAGCCCGCACGGGCAGGGCGAGGCCGCGGAGACCGCGGGCGCGGCGGAAGCGGCGGGGCGGCGCTGGGGGCGGGTGGCGCGTCGGGACATGCCGCCATTGTCCCCCGGCCGGGAGGGGCGGATCGCCCGCGGGGGAGGGACGGGGTAGCTCGGCCGGGATGAAGGGGGTCCCACCGGCGAGAGGGGCGGGGTAGCTGGGCCGGGATGAAGGGGGTCCCACCGGCGGAAGGGGCGGGGTAGCTCGGCCGGGATGAAGGGGGTCCCACCGGCGGGAGGGGCGGGGTAGCTGGGCCGGGATGAAGGGGGTCCCGGCGGGAGGGGCAGGATCGCTCGCCCGCGAGAGGCGGGAGCGCCCGGTCGGCGCGATCGCCGCCGGAGGGCGGATCGCTCGGGCGACCGGTTCGTGGCGGTCCCGCGCGGAGGGGCGGGATCGCGCCATGTGTGGGGCCGGGGGCGCAGGACGCTTCCGGGGGTCGGTGGGCGGCCTTATGCTCCTGCGCCGGACGAGACCGTTACCGCCGGTAAGACCAAGGGGCTTGGCATGAACCGCACGGGTACCTCTCGACGCACCTTCGTCGGCACAGCCGCCGCCGTCACCGCGGCCACCGCCGGCGTCGCGGCCGGACCGGCCCGCGCCGCCGCTCCGGCCGGGGCCTCCACCTCCGCCGCACCGCCCGCCGTCGCCGTGCTCGGCGGTGGCGTGGCGGGCCTGACCACCGCCCACGAGCTGGCCGAACGGGGCTTCCGGGTCACCGTCTACGAGCGCCGGGCGCTCGGCGGCAAGGCCCGCTCGATGGACGTGCCGGACAGCGCGCGGGGCGGCCGCCGGCCGCTCCCCGCCGAGCACGGCTTCCGCTTCATCCCCGGGATCTACCACAACCTCCCCGACACCATGCGGCGCATCCCCTTCCCCGGGAACGCCAACGGCGTCTGGGACAACCTCGTCGCCCCCGCGGAGATGTCCTTCGCCCGCACCGGCCGCGAGGACCTGCGCATCCCGCTCCCCTGGCCGGGCCACCGGCCCGCCGAGCTGACCCTCGACGAGATCCGCCGCGCACTGACCGCGCTCCTGGAGACCGCCCGCTCCATCCCGCTCCACGAGGCCGCGTACTTCGTCAACCGCTTCCTGGTCTTCCTCACCAGCTGCGACGAGCGGCGGAACGGCACCTGGGAGGCCACCCCCTGGTGGGAGTTCCTGCGCGCGGACCGCATGAGCTACGACTACCAGCGCATCCTCGCCGTCGGCCTCACCCGCAACATCGTGGCCACCAAGGCCGAGGAGGCCAGCACCCGTACGGTCGCCACCCTCCTGGAGGCCTTCGCCTTCAACGCGCTCGGGCGCGGCGCGGACGGACCGCTCGACCGCATCCTCGACCTGCCGACCAACGAGGCCTGGATCGACCCCTGGGTCACGCATCTGACCGGCCTCGGCGTGGAGTTCCGGGTCGGCTGGACGGTACGCGAGCTGGCGTACGACGCGGCGGCCGGGCGGATCTCCGCCGCCGTGATCGAGGACCCGGACGGCGTACGCAGACCGGTCACCGCCGACCACTACATCTCCGCCATGCCGGTGGAGCACGCCCGCCGCACCTGGGGCGCCGCGCTCCGGGCGGCCGATCCCCAACTGGCCCGCTGTGACCGTCTCGAGACGGACTGGATGACGGGCATCCAGTTCTATCTGACCGAGAAGGCGCCGCTGCTCGCCGGGCACGCCAACCTGATCGACTCGCCCTGGTCCCTGACCTGCATCCAGCAGGCGCAGCACTGGCCGACCCGGAACTTCCCGGCCGACTACGGCGACGGTTCGGTCGTGGACTGCCTGTCGGTGGACGTCTCGGAGTGGGACCGGCCCGGCATCCTGTACGGCAGGACGGCCAAGCAGTGCACCCGTACGGAAGTGGCGCGCGAGGTGTGGGCACAGTTGAAGGCCGGCTTCAACGACACGGGCCGCACGATCCTGAAGGACAGCGCCCTGCACTCGTGGTTCCTCGACCCGGGCGTGGACGGCCTCGGCACCCCGAGCCCGACCAACGACGACCAGCTCCTCATCCACCCGGTCGGCACCTTCCACAACCGGCCGCAGGCCGCCACGCGGGTGCCCAACCTCTATCTGGCCGGTGACTACGTGGCCGTCGACATCGACCTGGCCACCATGGAGGGCGCCAACGCCTCCGCCCGGCAGGCCGTCAACGCACTGCTCGACCGTACGGGCTCGACGGCCGCGCGCTGCACGGTCCGGCCGCTCTTCCGGGCACCCGAGCTGGAGTCGCTCAAGCGCCACGACCGGGTCCGCTTCCGGCTCGGTCTGCGCAACGCGCTCGACGTGGGCTGAGCCGCCCGGTCCTGTGCCCGAGTAGCGTGCGGGCATGAAACTGACGATTCTCGGAGGCGGCGGATTCCGGGTCCCGCTGGTGTACGGCGCGCTGCTGGGCGATCACGCCGAGGGCCGGGTCACCCGGGTGACCCTGCACGACCTCGACGGCGGCCGGCTCTCGGCGATCGCCCGGGTTCTCGCGGAGCAGGGCGCGGAAGTGCCCGACGCCCCGGAGGTCACGGCGACGACGGATCTGGACGAGGCGCTGCGTGGCGCGGACTTCGTCTTCTCGGCGATCCGGGTCGGCGGCCTGGAGGGCCGGGCCGCCGACGAGCGGATCGCGCTGGCCGAAGGGGTCCTGGGGCAGGAGACGGTCGGCGCGGGCGGGATCGCGTACGGGCTGCGGACGGTGCCGGTCGCGACGCACATCGCACGTCGGGTCGCCGCGCTCGCCCCGGACGCCTGGGTCATCAACTTCACCAATCCGGCGGGCCTGGTGACCGAGGCGATGTCACGGGTGCTCGGGGACCGGGTCGTCGGCATCTGCGACTCCCCCGTCGGGCTCGGCCGCCGGGTCGCCCGGATCCTCGGCGCGGACCCGGCCGAGGCGTGGATCGACTACGTCGGCCTCAACCACCTCGGCTGGCTTCGGGGACTGCGGGTCGGCGGGCGGGACGAGCTGCCGCGGCTGCTCGCGGACGAGGAGGCGCTCGGCTCCTTCGAGGAGGGCCGGCTCTTCGGCCCCGAGTGGCTGCGCTCGCTCGGCGCGATCCCCAACGAGTACCTGCACTACTACTACTTCAACCGCGAGGCCGTGCGTGCGTACCAGCAGGCGGAGCGGACGCGGGGCGCCTACCTGCGCGACCAGCAGGCCGGCTTCTACGCGGAGATGGGCAAGCCGGACACTCCTCCGCTGGCGGCCTGGCACCGCACGCTCGCGGACCGGGAGGCGACGTACATGGCCGCGAACCGGGAGGCGGCCGGGGTCGGCGAGCGGGACGAGGAGGACCTGGAGTCGGGCGGGTACGAGAAGGTGGCCCTCGCGCTGATGCGGGCGATCGCGCGCAACGAGCGGGCCACCCTGATCCTCAACGTCCGCAACGGAACGACCCTTTCGGCCCTGGACACGGACGCGGTGATCGAGGTGCCGTGCTTCGTGGACGCGGCCGGCGCCCATCCGGTCTCGGTGGCACCGCTGCCGTACCACGCGGTGGGTCTGGTGACGGCGGTGAAGGCGGTCGAGCGCGAGGTGCTCGCGGCGGCGGAGAGCGGGGAGCGGGCGACAGCGGTGAAGGCGTTCGCGCTGCATCCGCTGGTCGACTCGGTCTCGGTGGCGCGACGCCTCGTGGAGGGCTACACGGCCGAGCATCCGGAGCTTGCGTATCTGCGCCGGTGAATCGACCACCGGACTCCTGTCCGGCGAACATCTTTACGGCGCGAGGGGCGCGGCCTACGCTCGCGCCCCATGACCTCACCTGGCACACGCTTCCGACGGGCCGTCGCCCGTCTCACCGCGGGCTGTCTGCTGACCGCCGGCCTGGTGGGCGCCGGACCGGCGGTCGCCGAGTCCGCGGAGCCCGCCGATCCCGTCCTCGCCGCCGCGCGGGTCGTCCCCGTCCAGCTCACCGGCCCCGCCGACAAGCGTTTCAACCTGGTGGTCATGGGCGACGGCTACACCGCGGAGGAGACGGCCGCGTTCCGGGCCGACGTCGACACGCACCTGGGTGTGCTGTGGAGCATCGAGCCGTTCGCCTCGTACCGCTCGTACATCAACGTGTGGGCGGTGGAGGTCCCTTCGGCGGAGTCGGGCGTGGACTGCGACCCGGGCCTTGACGCCCCGCGCCGCGACACCCCGCTGGACATGGGCTTCTGGGGCGGCTGCAACCCGAACAGCGTGCAACGGCTGCTGACCGTGAACAGCGGGAAGGCCGCCGCGCTCGCCGATCTCGTCCCGGGCACGAGCCCCGCCAACCGGCAGATCGTGGCGCTCGCGAACAGCGACACCTACGGCGGCGCGGGCGGCAGTTACGCGACGGCCTCCGGCGGCAACGCGCTCTCCTCGCTGATCACCCCGCACGAGATAGGCCACTCGCTCGGCGGCCTCCAGGACGAGTACGACTACTATGCGCGCGGGGTCGCGGGCGGGGCCTACGAGGGGACGGAGCCGGCCTCCGCCCACCACACCCTGCTGACCGAGAGCCAGCTGCGGGAGCAGCGCGCCAAGTGGTGGCGCTGGCTGGGCGAACCGAGCGAGGCGGGCGGTGTCATCGGACGCCACGAGGGCGGTCTGTACAGCACCACGGGCGTGTGGCGGCCGAGCCGGCACTCGATCATGAAGACCCTCGGTTACGCCTTCGACCAGGTCGAACGCGAGGTGATGGTCCGGGCGATCTCCGCGAAGGTGAACCTCGTCCAGGACCACACGCCGAACGCGGCGCCCGTCGGGGCGGATCGCACCGTGTGGGTCGACACCCTGCACCCGCTGGGCGGTGAACTCGACGTCGTCTGGCGGCTCGACGGCCGCGCGCTCAGGACCGGCAACGCCCGCACGGTGGACCTCCGGGCGCTCTTCCTCTCCCCCGGCGCCCACACCCTGACGGCGACGGTGAGCGACCCGACGCCGTTCGTGCGGGACCCGGCGGTGCGCGGCTCGGCCGCGCTGACCCGCACGGTGAGCTGGACCGTGGACCGCGCCCTGACCACGCCCGACGACCACACCGCGGCGGCCTTCACGGGTCACACACCGACGACGGCCCCGGTGGGCGCGCGGTCGGTGGTCCACGCGGACACCACCCACCCGACGCGCGCCACCCCGGCCGTCCGGTGGTGGCTCGACGGCCGCCCGGTCGCCAACCCGGGCAACGACCGCGACCTGGACCTGAGCACGCTGCCCCTCAGCCCGGGAACGCACACGCTGACCGCCCGGATCCCGGGCACGGACGCCGAGTTGAGGTGGACGGTGGACGCCCGGCCGGCCACGGCCTCGTACGAACTGTCCACTCCGCTGCGCACGGTCGACCGGCCCGGCCGGCCCGTCGAGTACGTCTACGACGGCCCGTTCACGATGGGTCTCGCGGCGCGCGACGACCAACCGGGTTCGGTGGTACGTCAGTTCCGGGTGAACGGTGACGGCTGGTACACGTACTACGGCTGGCCCACCGACGCCGAGGCCCCGTTCCGCTTCTCGCCGAGCGGCACGGTCATCGACGACCTCGTCTACGGGAAGCTGGGCAGGAGCCGGGCGGTCCCGTGGGACGACGCCACACCGGACTACGGCACGCACACGATCGAGTACCGCACGATCGACGCGGCCGGGAACGTGGGCCCGGCGAAGTCCTTCCTGGTGACGCTGGTGAAGCCGCGCGGCTGACGGCACGCGCGAGGGGCGTCCCCAGCACGGCGCGATGCCCCGGACCGACAGGGTCCGGGGCATCGCGCGCGTGCCCGTACGGGCGGGTCAGCCGATGCGGCCGACGGCGGCCCAGCCGGGGATCGGGTCGTCGCCCTGGACCGGGACGACCTCGCCGAGCTCCGGGTGCCACTCGGCCGTGAGCGAGACGCCCGGCTCGACGAGTTCGAGCCCCTCGAAGAACGCGGCCAGCTCGTCGCGCGAGCGCGGCCGCAGGGTCAGCCCACGGGCCTTGTACATCTCGACCGCCTTGGCCGCGCCCTCGGGGTCGAAGTCCCCGGTGACGTGCGAGAGGACGAGGTAGCTGCCCGGGGCCAGCTTGTCGACGAGCTTGCGGACCAGGTCGTAGGCCCCGTCCTCGTCGCCGACGAAGTGCAGCAGGGCGAGCATCGACAGCGCTATGGGCTTGTCGAAGTCAAGGACCTTTCCGGCCCTTTCGAGGATGATCTCGGGGTCGCGGGCGTCCGCCTGGATGTACTCGGTGGCCCCCTGCGGGGTCGAGCGCAGCAGGGCGGCCGCGTGCGCGAGGACGATCGGGTCGTTGTCGCAGTAGACGATCCGCGACTCCGGCGCGGCCTGCTGGGCGATCTGGTGCAGGTTGGGCTCGGTGGGGATGCCGGTGCCGATGTCCAGGTACTGGCGTACGCCGTCGGCGCTGAGCCAGCGGATGGCGCGGTGCATGAAGGCCCGGTTGACCCGGGCCATGTCCCGGCCGCGGGCGTCGAGGGTGAGGAGCTGCTTGGCCATCTCCTCGTCGACGGGGTAGTTGTCCTTGCCGCCCAGGAACCAGTCGTACATCCGCGCGGGGTGCGGCTTGCTGGTGTCGATCCGTACGGCTGCGGGGTCCTGGGTCATCGGGGCTCCTGGTCCGGGAGTGGAACTACTGGTACTTCAGCAAGAGTTACGCGACGGTAGGGGTGTGACGGAAGGGGTCAGGTGAGCAGAAAGTCTGCCTGACCGGATTTCGCTCCCTGGATGAACGCGGCGATCTCTCCGTGGGTGTAGATGAGCGCGGGTCCCTCAGGGTCTGCGGACTGTCGCACGGCGACTCTGCCGTCGGCCAGCTTCATGGCCTCCACGCAGTTGCCCCCGTTCCCGCCGCTCCACGGCTTGTGCCAGCCTTCGGCACCGAGATCCGCGGCGGGCATGCCGTTGTATATGCGATCCATTCACAGCTCCTTGCGGAGACCCCGGAGGATCTCCTTCGTGCGTTGTGCAGTCGCGGCCTGAGCCGCCATGCGGTCCATGACCTCGAGGTGGGAGGCCACCTCGGGACGCGCGTCGAGATAGACGGCGCCGGTCAGGTACTCGCTGTAGACCATGTCCGGGAGTTCGGGCACGGCGAAGCGGAAAAGGACGAACGGTCCGTAGGTGCCGGGGTGGTGGCCGGACGCGAACTCCGCGATCTGCAGGGTGACGTTCGGCAGCTCGGACACTTCGAGCAGCCGGTCGAGCTGGTCGCGCATCACCTCGGGCCCGTCGCCGACCGGTCGGCGGAAGACCGTCTCGTCCATGATCACCCAGAACTTCGGGGCGTCCTCCCTGGTCAGCAGGGACTGGCGCTCCATCCGCAGGGCCACATGACGTTCGATCTCCTCGGTACTGCTGCTGCCGACCGCCCCGCTGCGCAGAATGGCGCGGGCGTACCCCTCGGTCTGCAACAGACCGGGGACGAACTGGGGTTCGTAGGCCCGGATGAGGCTCGCGGCCCCCTCCAGGCTGACGTACATGGAGAACCAGCCGGGCAGCACGTCGTGGAACCGCTGCCACCAGCCGGGCAGGTTGGCCTCCTCGGCGAGCGCGACGAACGCCTCGGCCTCCGAGTCCGTGATGCCGTACGCCTGGAGCAGGAGCTGGACGTACGGGATCTTCAGCGCGACTTCGGCGGTCTCCATGCGGCGGATGGTGGCCGGGGCGACACGGAGGACCTTGGCGGCCTCCTCCCGCTTCAGGCCGGCCCGCTCGCGCAGATCCTGCAGACGTCTACCGAGAACGACCTGTCCCACCGTGGGGGCGGACCGCGGCTCGCTCACTCTCAGACCTCCCCGACGCGCTGTTTCGTTTGAGTGTGCCACGAACACGGCCAGAGAGAACACAGCACTCTGCAATTTTCAGAGTGCCACTTGCCAAGTGTCCGCGTCGGGAGCAAAGTATTCCGGTGAACCAGTACGCGCTGCTGCCGCGCGCCGCCTCGGGGGTCGCGTACGGCACTGCTTACCCACTGTTGTGAGGAACCGGTCGTGGCTTCTGGTAACGCGCTTCCCTCAGGTCTCATGAGCCCCCGCGTCATGCACCAGCGCCCACACACCGAAGTCCGCCGCCACGACGTCCGCCGGTTCACCTTCGAGCTCCCCGCCCGCACCTCGTCCGTCTCGCGCGCCCGCAGACTGGCGGAGGAGCGGCTCATCCTCTGGGGCTGCGCCCCCGACATACGCGACACGGTCACGCTGATCGTCTCCGAGCTGGTCACCAACGCGGTGGTGCACACCGCGAGCGGCCACGTCGTCTGCGAACTGCGCGAGGGGGAGGACCAGTTGCGCATAGCGGTACGGGACGAGGGCGGCGCGGCGGACCCGCGCATCCGGGACTGCGGCGAGGAGGAACGCGGCCGGGGGCTGCTCCTTGTGGACGCGCTGTCCAGCGCGTGGGGCTCGGACAGTACGGGGCACGGCACGGCGCGGGTCGTCTGGGCCGAACTGGCCCACGGCATGGGGCACACGTGCTGAGGTCGATGGCGACCCTGCTGACGCCGAGGTCCCGCAGGACCACGGACGCGATGGGCGCGGCCGGCACGACGAGCACCGGGGGCTCGACCGCACTGGTCGTCCCACCCGGCTTCCGTACGACCCTGGGCTGCGACGCGGTGGGTGTCCCGGCGCGCTACGGCTTCCGCATCCTGTCCCGGCTGCCGGCGAAGGGCTGTGTCTACGCGGACACGGACTGGTGGTGGTGGCTGGTCCCGGCCGGCTCCGACCTGGATCTGCGCTGGCCGCTGCCGTCCTGCTACGCCTCCGGTGCGGAGGTCCCCGACCGCCGCCCCCGGCTGATCCACCACCCGGACGGCACGTCGCCGTACACCCCGCCGATCCCCCTCTACCTGCTGGCCTGCCAGCTGACCGGCACCGCGCCGTCCTGGAGCCTCATCCCCACGCAGAGCGACGGCGTAATGTCGGAGCATGTTCACCCCTCAGGGCCCGACCGCACGTGAGCTGACCGTCCAGGCGTTCTCCTCGGTGGAGCGCGGATACGACCTGCTGGCGAGCAAGTTCGACGCGACCCCGTTCCGCACCCCGGACCTGGTGCTCTCGGCGGTGACGGAGGCGCTGCGCCCCGTCGGCCCGTTCGACACCGGCCTCGACGTGTGCTGCGGCACGGGGGCCGGCCTGTCCGTCCTGCGCTCGCTGTGCGCGGGCCGGGTGACGGGGGTGGACTTCAGCGCGGGCATGCTCGAGCAGGCCAGGCGGTCCCACCCGAAGGCCACCCTGATCCGCGCGGACGTCCTGGCCCTGCCCTTCGCCCCGGCGTTCGACCTGGCGGTCAGCTTCGGCGCCTTCGGCCACTTCCTGCCGCGCGACCAGCTGACCCTCTTCCGCCAGATCCACGCCTCCCTCCGCCCGGGCGGCCTCCTCGCCTTCCCCCTCCCGGCCCCACCACGCGTCGGCTCACGCGCGTACTGGACGCTGCTCGGCTTCGACGCGGCGATGCGAGTACGGAACGCGGTCTGGCGACCACCCTTCGTCATGTACTACCGCACCTTCCGCCTACCGGACGTCCGCGACCGCCTGACCCACGCGGGCTTCACGGTGGAGACCCGAGCCATCGACTCCCTGGGCCACCGCCCCGACGGCAGCCCGCGATGCCGGTTGGTACTGGCCCGGAGGGCGTGACGCCGTACCGCCGGGCAGGGTCAGGGTGCCTTGCCGCTCCAGAAGGCGGGTCCACGGTCGAAGCCGACGGCGACTTCGAGGTCCAGAGTCCCGTCCGTGTCTTCGGGCAGGTCGAACCCGTAGACGCCGACGGCTGTCCGCCCGGGGAGAAGGGTGCCCGAAAGCCCGGCTCCCAGGTCCTGGGTGGCATCGAAGACGCGCTCCACCTCTCGCCCCTTCGCATCCCTGCCCTGGACGACGACCGCGTCCAGCGTCAGCGGGGCCTCGGATCCGTTACGTACCGTCACCTCGAGTTTGACGGCCCGGCTGCCCGCCGTGTGACCGATCGCCGTGTCGGACGGCGTGAACCCCCGAGGCTCCGAGACGGTGACGTCGATACCGTCCGCGTAGCGCTCGGTCTCCCCGAAGGCGTGCACGTCGAGGTCGGCGGTCCGGGACGGAGCGGAAGGCGGGAGCGAGGAGGCGTCTGGCGCCGCTGTCGATGCCGTGGGACCGCCCTCGGGGTCGGGCTCGTCGTCGTTGACGAGGAAGCCGACCGTCACGGCGACGGCAACGGCGATCAGCGTCGCGCAGATCAGCGCCACGAGCGGCCCACGCCGCAAACGCCGGGGTGAGGGAGCCGACCCGTTCGCAAGGGGGCCCGACGGAGGACCGGTCGGGCGGTCCGGCTGTTCGGGCGACTCACCGTCAGGCATGGCGCCTCCGCCGTTCGTCGGCATGATGCGACAGGACCTCAGCGTAGGCGCGGGCCCTCGAGCCCGCATCCACGGCAGCCGGCCTGCGCGGCTGCGCCTGAGGCGTAGTCCACCCAGGCCCCCGGCGTGGCGGACACCGAGGCCTTCAGACGCCTCCGACAGTCGACGCTCACGTACCGTGCCCCGAAACGCAAAAAACCCCAGATGAACTGGGGTTCCTGCTGGTGTCCGAGGGGGGACTTGAACCCCCACGCCCGATAAAGGGCACTAGCACCTCAAGCTAGCGCGTCTGCCATTCCGCCACCCGGACTAGGTGTTGTGTCGTTCTGGGGTGTTCCCCGCGGCGACATGGATAACTCTACCAGGGGTTTGAGGCGCCTTTCACCCACGTTTCCCGTGGTCAGTGGGGTGCGGCGGGGCCGCACGGGGTGGCGCACAGAGTGTCACCGTATGCCTGCGTGGCGTAGCAGCCGACGGCGCCTAGCCTGCGCTGGGTGAGCAACCTCTTCGAGCGCCGTGGGTCCACCTACCGCAGGCCCAGGATGCTGTCGCCCCTGCGGGAGCATCTGCGGGACACCTTCTGGTTCGCCCCGATCGCGAGTCTGACGGCCGTCTTCGTGCTGTGGCTGGTCGCCTCCGCGGTGGACGAGGCGATCATCCGGTACCTCCAGGACGAGCGGGACTACGACGCGGTCACCGAGCTGATCGGGATCGTCGAGGACGCCAAGACGATCGTGACCACGATCAGCTCCGCGATGATGACCTTCATCGGTGTCGTCTTCTCCATCTCGCTCGTCGCCGTGCAGATGGCCAGCGGGCAGTTCAGCCCGCGCGTGGTGCGGATCTTCATCCGGAGCCGGATCACCAAGGCGACGTTCTCCGTCTTCCTCGCCACGTTCCTGCTCTCGCTGCTCGTCCTCACCTCGTACGACAGCGAGACCGACCCTCGGTACGTGTCGACGGTGCCGCTGGTGCAGTCGGTACTGACCGTGCTCATGGTGGGGCTGAGCCTGCTGCTCTTCGTGGCGTACGTGAACTCGACGCTGCGACTGATGCGGGTGGGGCACGTGGTGGACCGCATCACCAGGGAGGCGTTCGGGGTCCTGGCCAAGCAGCCGCAGTACGCGGGAGAGCTCGGCGAGCTGGGCGAGGCGACCGAGCACGTGCTGCACCGGGGGCGCGCCGGGGTGCTGCGGGACGTGAACGTCGCCCTGCTCGTGCGGCTCGCTCGACGCCACGGGGTCGTGCTGCGGCTGCTGCCGCGGATGGGCGACTTCGTGGTGCCGGGGACTCCGATCCTCGCCGTGCACGGAGGGCGGGTGCCCCGCAGGATCGGGGCGGCCGTGTCGGTGGGGGTGGAGCGGACCTTCCACCAGGACCTCGGCTTCGGGCTGCGGCAGCTCGCGGACATCGGGCTGCGCGCCCTCTCCCCCGCCGTGAACGACCCGACGACGGCCGTCCAGGCGCTGGACCGGATCACGCAGTTCCTGGCCGCGGTCGCGAACCGCCCGTTGGGGGCGGTCCACCACCGCGACACGAAGGAGACGGTCCGGCTGGTCCAGGACGGACCGGGGTGGACGGACCTGGTGGACCTCGGCTTCACCGAGATCCGGGGCTGCGCAGCCGGCAACCCCCAGGTGTCACGGCGCATGCTGGCGGGTCTCGACGACCTGCTGTCCCTGGCCCCGCCGGACCGCCGCGAGCCGCTGCTGCGACACCGCACGCTGCTGACCCAACTGGTCGAGCGCACGACGCCGGAGGCCGCCGACCGGGCGTTCGCGCTGGAGGGGGACCGTCAGGGAATCGGCTGACCGAGCCGGCCGCCGGCGGTCACCCCGAGCGGTCGGCCGGCCAGGGGTCACCCTGCACGCGCGCGTGCAGATGCTCGTCGTGCCATCCGTCCGCGTGGAGCAAGGCGCTCCGCATGGTCCCTTCCAGCGCGAAGCCCGCCTCCGTCGCCACCCGGCAGGACGCCGTGTTGGCGACGGAGTGCGTGATACGGAGACGGTGCAGCCCCAGGTCTTCCAGGGCCCACCGGCTGACCCGGTCGGTCGCCCCGGCCATCAGTCCGTGTCCGCGGCCTGACGGCAGCAGCCAGTAGAGGAACTCGGCGCTTCCTCCGTGGAGGTCGATGTCGGCGAGGCCGATCAGGCCGACGGGCCTGCCGTCGCCGAGAGGGGCGATCGCCCAGATCACGGCCTGTTCCGCGAGCCGGCGCTGCCGCCAGCTCGCGATCTTGGCGGCAGCCTCGGCCGGCGACAGAAGCCCGGGGCGGTTCCACTGCTGGATCTCCGGATCGCGGCAGGACTCCGCCAGCACGTCGGCGTCGGCGCTGCTCCACGGCCTGAGTTCGAAGCCGTGCCCGAGGTCGAAGACCGGCTGGCCGCCCGCGCTCATCCGGCCGGCCGGGACCACCGCTGGTATCGGATCGATCATGGCGCCATCATGCCAAGGCCCCTCTACGGCATCAGGTGGTAGTCCGGGAAGTTGCCCGGAAGCCGCTCCCCGTCCGGGCCCTCGGTGACGGCCTTGACGAGGAGGTCGCCGCCGACGAAGGCACCGCGCCAGGAGGCGCCGAAGCCGCCGAACAGCTCGTCCCGGTCACCGCGCGAGCGGGGCTTGCCGTGGCCGGTCTTGAAGGCCCGGATCTGAGGCGCGAGGCGGGCGTACGTCTCCGGGTCGTCGGTGGCGAGGGTCGCGACGAGGGCTCCGTTGGAGGCGTTCATCGCGGCGAGGAGTTCGGCCTCGGTGTCGACGAGGACGATCGTGTCCACCGGGCCGAAGGGTTCGGCGTGGTGGAGGGGGGAGGACGGGGGCGGGTTCAGGAGCGTGACCGGCGGGAGGTACGCCGAGGTGTCCTGGCCCGGCAGGAAGCGGCCGTCGTCGAGGGAGCCCCGGTGGAGCGGGATCGCGCCCCGGTCCACGGCCTCGGCGACCTGGTCGCTGAGTTCCTTGGCCTTGGCCGCGTTGATGAGCGGACCGAAGTCGAGGTCGGGCAGGGGGTCCTCCGGGCGCTCGACGGCGAGCGGGTGCCCGAAGCGGAGTGCGCGGACGGGCGGCAGATAGGCGGCGAGGAAGTCGGCGAAGGCGGTCCGTTCGACGACGAAGCGGGGATAGGCGGTGCAGCGCTGCTTGCCGTAGTCGAAGAGCTTCGGGACCACCGCGGACAGGGCAGGCCAGTCGCTGTGCTTCCAGACGCCCCAGGTGTTGAGCCCCTCCTGTTCGAGGACATGGCGTTTCCCCAGGTCGGCGACCTCGGTGGCGATACGCGCGCCGGTGTCGCGACCGCCCACGAAGGAGACGCACCCGATCTCCGGGGCGCGGACCAGGGCCTCGGAGAGTTCGCCGCCGTTGCCGCTGACGAGGGTGATCGGGACGCCCTCGCGGGCGGCGAGCGCGGCGGCCAGGGTCAGGCAGGCGAGGCCGCCGTCGGTCGGGGTCTTGGCGATGACCGCGTTCCCGGCCAGCGCCTGCACGAGCAGGGCGTGGACGAGGACGGACATGGGGTAGTTCCAGCTGGCGATGTTGGAGACGGGGCCGGGCAGCGGGGTGCGGCCCGCGAGCATGGTGTCGATGCCGTCGACGTACCAACGCACGCCGTCGATCGCCCGGTCCACGTCCGCCTGGGCCAGCCGCCAGGGCTTGCCGATCTCCCAGACGAGGAGGAGCGCGAGCAGCTCGCGGTGGGCGGTGAGCGCGTCGAGGGTGGCGGAGACGCGGGCGCGGCGCTCGGCCGGCGGGATGTGGCGCCAGGCCCGGTGCTGGTCGAGCGAGGCGCGTACGGCCTGGTGGGCGGTGGTGGCGTCGAGGCGCGGCGGGCCCGCGATCGGGCTGCCGTCCACGGGGCTGGTGGCGGGCAGCGGCCGTCCGTCGGGCTGCCAGGTGGCGGCCCAGAGGTTGAGGACGGTGTCGTCGCGGAACGCCTCGGGGGCGACGGTCAGGCAGCGCTGCCAGGCGTCCGTCCAGGCGGTGCCCGGCTTGAGGGTGAGGGTGGGGGAAGGGAAAGGGGATCGGGAAGGGCTCGTTGCCATGGGGTGGTCTCCGCTCTCGGTGCACCGTCGGGGCGGGAAGGGCGATGGCCGCGTCAATTCTTCGCGAGGGTGTCCGGGGCCGCCAGCCGGGCGACGACGAGGGCAGCGGTCTCGGTGGGGGTGGCGCCGACCTGGACCCCGGCCGCCTCCAGCGCCTTCCGCTTCCCCTCCGCCGTGCCGGACGAACCGGACACGATGGCTCCGGCGTGCCCCATGGTCCTGCCCTCGGGCGCGGTGAAGCCGGCGACATAGGCGATGACGGGTTTGGTGATGTGCGCGGCGATGTGGTCGGCGGCGCGTTCCTCGGCGTCGCCGCCGATCTCGCCGATCATCACGATCAGTTCGGTGTCCGGATCGGCTTCGAAGGCGCTGAGGCAGTCGATGTGCGTGGTGCCGACGACCGGGTCTCCGCCGATGCCGACGGCGGAGGAGAAGCCGTACTCCTTCAGTTCGTACATGAGTTGGTAGGTGAGCGTGCCGGACTTGGAGACAAGGCCGATCCGGCCGGGCTCGGGAGCGATGTCGGCGGGGATGATTCCGGCGTTGGAGCGCCCGGGGCTGATCAGGCCGGGGCAGTTGGGGCCGATGATCCGGGTGCCGTGGGCGCGGGCGTACGCCTGGAAGTCCACGGTGTCGTGGACGGGGACGCCCTCGGTGATCACGACGGCGAGGCCGATACGGGCGTCGACGGCTTCGCGTACGGCCGCCTTGGCGAAGGGCGGCGGGACGAAGACGACGGTGACGTCCGCCCCGGTGGCGGCGACGGCTTCGTGGACGGAGCCGAAGACCGGGATCCGGCGGCCGTCGAGGTCGAGGACGGTGCCCGCCTTGCGCGGGTTGACCCCGCCGACGATGCCGGAGCCGGCGGCGAGCATGCGGCGCGTGTGCTTCATGCCCTCGGCGCCCGTCATGCCCTGGACGATGATCTTGCTCTGTTCGGTGAGGAAGATGGCCATGGGTTCACATCCCTTCAGGGGAGGCTTCGGCTGAGGCGCCGTCGGAGGCGTCAGCGGAGGCTTCGGCGGAGGTGTCAGCGGAGGCATCGGCTGAGGCATCGGCTGAGGGGTCAGCGGAGGCATCGGTGGAGGCATCGGCTGAGGGGTCAGCGGAAGCTTCGGTGGAGGCTTCAGCGGGTGGCGAGTTCGGCGGCGCGGGCGGCGGCGCCGTCCATCGTGGTGGCCTGTTCGACCAGGGGGTGGGCGCGCGCGTCGAGGATCGCCCGGCCGCGGGCGGCGTTGTTGCCGTCGAGGCGGACGACGAGCGGCCGGGTGAGGTGGACGGCGTCCAGGGCTCGGACGATGCCCTCGGCGACGGCGTCGCAGGCGGTGATGCCGCCGAAGACGTTGACCAGGACGGCCTTGACCTCGGGGTCGGAGAGGATGACGTCCAGACCGTCGGCCATGACCTGCGCGGAGGCGCCGCCGCCGATGTCGAGGAAGTTGGCGGGGCGGGCGCCCTGGCCGGCGACGACGTCGAGGGTGGACATGACGAGTCCGGCTCCGTTGCCGATGACGCCGACCTCTCCGTCGAGCTTGACGTAGGTGAGGCCCCTGGCCGCCGCGGCGGATTCCAGTGGGTCGAGGTGCGGGTCGGGGTGGTGGGCGGGGCCGGGATCGTCTGTGGGGTCTGCCCAACGGGCCTGTCGGAAACGGGCGTTGTCGTCCAGGGTGACCTTGCCGTCGAGGGCGAGGATCTGCTGGCCGGTGGTGCGGACGAGCGGGTTCACCTCGACGAGCAGGGCGTCCTCGCCGACGAGCACCTGCCAGAGGCGGACCAGGGTGTCGGCGGTCTCCGGCGGCAGCCCCGCCGCCGCGGCGATCTCGGCGGCCTTCGCCGCCGAGACCCCTGCGGCCGGGTCGACGGGGATCCGCGCGACGGCCTCGGGTCGGGTGGCGGCGACCTCCTCGATGTCCATGCCGCCCTCGGCGGAGGCGATGGCGAGGAAGGTGCCGGCCGCCCGGTCGAGGACGTAGCTCACGTAGAACTCCGCCTGGATGTCTACGGGTTGGGCGAGCATGACCCGGTGGACCGGGTGGCCCTTGATGTCCATGGCGAGGATCTGGCGGGCGGTGAACTCGGCGGCGGCGGGGTCGGCCGCGACCTTGACCCCGCCGGCCTTGCCCCGACCACCTGTCTTGACCTGGGCTTTGACGACCACCCGCCCGCCGAGTCGTTCGGCGGCGCGGCGGGCTTCCTTGGGGTGGTCGACGACGGCCGCGTCGGGGACCGCGATGCCGTAGCCCTTGAAGAGTTCCCTCGCCTGGTACTCGTACAGGTCCATCGAGACTCCCTCGCTCGAAAGTGCCGCACACCCCCTGGACACCATCCGGGCGATGCGGGATAACAAGCTTCATACAGTATTCGTCGACTGTATGCAATCGACCGCGATCACCCTCAACTCCCCTACGAAGGGACAGGACTTCGCCATGCCCGACGACAGCCAGCAGCAGCCCGCGCAGGAACGCATCTCCGGTGGACACCTGGTCGCCAAGGCCCTCAAGGCGGAGGGCGTCGACGTCATCTACACGCTCTGCGGCGGCCACATCATCGACATCTACGACGGCTGCGTCGACGAGGGCATCGAAGTCGTCGACGTACGCCATGAGCAGGTCGCCGCGCACGCCGCCGACGGCTATGCCCGGATCACCGGCAAGCCCGGCTGCGCCGTGGTCACCGCGGGCCCCGGCACCACCGACGCGGTCACCGGCGTGGCCAACGCCTTCCGCGCCGAGTCCCCCATGCTTCTGATCGGCGGTCAGGGAGCGCACACCCAGCACAAGATGGGCTCTCTGCAGGACCTGCCGCACGTCGACATGATGACGCCGATCACCAAGTTCGCCGCCACCGTGCCCGACACGGCGCGCGCGGCGGACATGGTGTCCATGGCGTTCCGCGAGTGCTACCACGGCGCCCCCGGTCCCTCCTTCCTGGAGATCCCGCGGGACGTCCTGGACGCCACCGTCCCGGTGGAGAAGGCGCGCGTGCCCAAGGCAGGTCAGTACCGGGCCTCCACCCGCAGCGCCGGGGACCCCGAGGCGGTCGAGCGCCTCGCCGACCTGCTGGTGCACGCCGAGAAGCCGGCCGTCCTGCTGGGCAGCCAGGTCTGGACGACCCGGGCGACGGACGCGGCCGTCGAGCTCGTCCGCACCTTGAACGTCCCCGCGTACATGAACGGGGCGGGGCGCGGCACCCTGCCTCCCGGCGACCCGCACCACTTCCAGCTCTCCCGGCGCTACGCCTTCGCCAACGCGGACGTCATCGTCATCGTCGGCACCCCCTTCGACTTCCGCATGGGGTACGGCAAGCGGCTCTCGCCGGACGCCACCGTCGTCCAGATCGACCTCGACTACCGGACCGTCGGCAAGAACCGGGACATCGACCTCGGGATCGTCGGTGACGCGGGGCTCGTCCTGAGGTCCGTCACGGAGGCCGCGACCGGCCGGCTCAACGGCGGGGCCATCAAGCGCAAGGCGTGGCTGGAGGAGCTGCGCACCGCCGAGCAGACCGCGCTGGACAAGCGGCTGCCGCAGCTGCGGTCGGACGCCTCGCCGATCCACCCGTACCGCCTGGTCAGCGAGATCAACGACTTCCTCACCGAGGACTCGATCTACATCGGCGACGGCGGGGACATCGTCACCTTCTCCGGCCAGGTCGTCCAGCCCAAGTCACCCGGGCACTGGATGGACCCGGGCCCGCTCGGCACGCTCGGTGTCGGCGTCCCCTTCGTCCTGGCGGCCAAGCAGGCGCGTCCGGACAAGGAGGTGGTGGCGCTCTTCGGCGACGGCGCGTTCTCCCTCACCGGCTGGGACTTCGAGACGCTCGTCCGCTACAACCTCCCCTTCGTCGGCATTGTCGGCAACAACTCCTCGATGAACCAGATCCGTTACGGCCAGGCGCAGAAGTACGGCCCGGAACGCGAGCGGGTCGGCAACACCCTGGGCGACGTGCACTACGACAAGTTCGCCCGGATGCTCGGCGGTTACGGCGAGGAGGTGCGGGACCCCGCCGACATCGCCCCCGCGCTTCGGCGGGCCCGCGAGTCCGGACTGCCGTCGCTGATCAACGTGTGGGTCGACCCGGACGCGTACGCCCCGGGAACCATGAACCAGACCATGTACAAGTGAGGGGTCGTCATCATGACCAAGGCTCTCGGTACGAAGGCACTCGACGGGATTCGTGTCCTCGACATGACGCACGTGCAGTCCGGTCCCTCCGCCACGCAGCTGCTCGCCTGGCTCGGCGCGGACGTGGTGAAGCTGGAGGCCCCGTCCGGTGACATCACCCGCAAGCAGCTGCGGGACATCCCAGACGTCGACTCGCTCTACTTCACGATGCTCAACTGCAACAAGCGGAGCATCACCCTGAACACCAAGACCGAGCGCGGCAAGGAGCTGCTGACCGAGCTGATCCGCCGCAGTGACGTGATGGTCGAGAACTTCGGCCCGGGGGCCGTCGACCGGATGGGCTTCACCTGGGAACGGATCCAGGAGATCAATCCACGGATCGTCTATGCCTCCATCAAGGGTTTCGGGGACGGCCCGTACACCGACTTCAAGGCGTACGAGGTCGTCGCTCAGGCCATGGGCGGCTCGATGGCCACCACCGGGTTCGAGGGCGGGCCGCCGCTGGCGACGGGCGCCCAGATCGGTGACTCCGGCACCGGCATCCATGCCGTGGCGGGAATCCTGGCGGCGCTCTTCCAACGCGAGAACACCGGGCGGGGGCAGCGGGTGAACGTCGCGATGCAGCACGCGGTGCTGAACCTCTGCCGGGTGAAGCTGCGGGATCAGCAGAGGCTCGTGCACGGTCCGCTCTCCGAGTATCCCAACGAAGATTTCGGCGAGGAAGTCCCCCGTTCGGGTAATGCTTCGGGCGGCGGGCAGCCGGGCTGGGCGGTGCGCTGCGCGCCCGGCGGTCCGAACGACTACGTGTACGTCATCGTCCAGCCCGTGGGCTGGGCACCGCTCGCGGAGCTCATCGGCCGGCCCGAACTCGCCGAGGACCCGGACTGGGCCACGCCGGAGGCGCGGCTGCCCAGACTCTCCAAGATGTTCCAGCTGATCGAGGAGTGGTCCTCGACGCTGCCCAAGTGGGAGGTCCTGGAGCGGCTGAACGCCAAGGGCGTCCCGTGCGGTCCGATCCTCTCGACCAAGGAGATCATCGAGGACGCCTCCCTGGTCGCCAACGAGATGGTGGTCGAGGTTCCGCACCCCGAGCGCGGCACCTTCACCACGGTGGGCTCCCCGCTCAAGCTCTCCGACTCCCCGGTGGAGGTCGTCAGCTCCCCACTGCTCGGCGAGCACAACGCGGAGGTGTACGTGGGCGAGCTGGGGCTCGGCGACGAAGAGCTGCGGCTGCTGAAGACGAGCGGGGTGATCTAGGTGAGCGCTCACGGCTTCGACGAGCGGGCCGTACGCGAGGTCCTCGACGCGGTCCGGGCGGAGGGACGCACAGCCCTGACCGCGCCCGAGGGGAAGCTTCTCGCCGACGCGTACGGGATCGCCGTGCCGGGCGAGGCCCTCGCCCGGGACGTGGACGAGGCGGTCGCCCAGGCCGACCGGCTCGGCGGGAAGGTCGTCCTGAAGATCGTCTCCCCCGACATCCTGCACAAGACCGACGCGGGCGGTGTGGTGGTCGGGGTGGAGGGCGCGTCGCAGGTCCGCGAGGCGTTCTGCCGGATCGTCGAGAACGCCCGCGCCTACGCGCCGGACGCCCGCATCGACGGGGTGCAGGTGCAGCAACTGCTGCCGCCGGGGCAGGAGGTCATCGTCGGCGCCGTCACCGATCCGGCCTTCGGGAAGGTCGTCGCCTTCGGCCTCGGCGGGGTGCTGGTGGAGGTGCTGAAGGACGTCACCTTCCGGCTGGCCCCGGTGACCGCCGACGAAGCGGTGTCGATGCTGGACTCGATCCGGGCGGCGGAGGTCCTGCGCGGGGTCCGCGGCGCGCCGGCCGTCGACCGCTGGGCGCTCGCCGAGCAGATCAGGCGGGTCTCCCGACTGGTCGCCGACTTCCCGGAGATCGCCGAGGTCGACCTCAACCCGGTGATCGCCACGCCCGAGGGCGCCGTGGCGGCCGACATCCGCGTGATCCTCGGCTCGCAGGCGCCCGCCCCGCGGCGGACCTTCGCCCGCGCGGAGATCCTCCGCTCGATGCGGCGGCTGATGGAGCCGCGCGCGGTGGCCGTGATCGGGGCCTCCAACGAGCGCGGGAAGATCGGCAATTCGGTGATGCGCAACCTCGTCGACGGCGGCTTCCCCGGGGAGATCCATCCGGTGAACCCGCGGGCCGATGACATCCTCGGCCGCAAGGCGTACAAGAGTGTCACGGACGTTCCCGGTGAGGTGGATGTGGCGGTCTTCGCGATCCCCGCCCCGTTCGTGGCGTCGGCGCTCGAGGAGGTGGGCCGCAAGGGCATTCCGAACGCGGTGCTGATCCCGTCCGGCTTCGCCGAGACCGGGGAGCACGCGCTGCAGGACGAGATCGTGGCGGTGGCGGAGCGGTACGGCATCCGGCTCCTCGGCCCGAACATCTACGGGTACTACGCGACCTGGCAGGACCTGTGCGCCACCTTCTGCACGCCGTACGACGTCAAGGGGGGTGTGGCGCTGACCTCACAGTCGGGCGGCATCGGGATGGCGATCCTCGGCTTCGCCCGGGCCACGCGGACGGGTGTGTCGGCGATCGTCGGGCTCGGCAACAAGTCGGACATCGACGAGGACGACCTGCTGACCTGGTTCGGCGAGGATCCCCGTACCGACTGCGTCGCGATGCATCTGGAGGACCTGAAGGACGGGCGGGCGTTCGTCGAGGCGGCCCGGCTGACCGTGCCGAAGAAGCCCGTGATCGTCCTGAAGGCGGGGCGCACCAGCGCCGGCGCGCGGGCGGCCGGTTCGCACACGGGCGCGCTCGCGGGCGACGACGCGGTGTACGACGACATCCTGCGGCAGGCGGGGGTCGTACGGGCGCCGGGGCTGAGCGACATGCTGGAGTACGCGCGGGCGCTGCCCGTGCTGCCGACACCGCGCGGGGACGACGTCGTCGTGATCACCGGCGCCGGCGGTTCCGGGGTCCTGCTGTCGGACGCGATCGTGGACAACGGGCTGCGGCTGATGGAGATCCCGGCCGACCTGGATGCCGCCTTCAAGGCGTTCATCCCGCCCTTCGGAGCGTCCGGCAATCCGATCGACATCACGGGCGGCGAGCCGCCGTCGACGTACGAGGCCACCATCAGGCTCGGCTTGGAGGACCCGCGGATCCACGCGCTCGTCCTCGGCTACTGGCACACCATCGTCACTCCCCCCATGGTGTTCGCCGAGCTCACCGCGCGCGTGGTGGCGGAGTTCCGGGAACGGGGGATCGAGAAGCCGGTCGTGGCCTCTCTCGCCGGCGACGTCGAGGTCGAGGAGGCCTGCCAGTACCTGTTCGAGCGGGGTGTCGTGGCCTACCCGTACACGACGGAGCTGCCGGTGGCGGTGCTCGGCGCGAAGTACCGGTGGGCGCGGGCGGCGGGGTTCCTGGGCGGTGATGCGGTGAGCTGAGCGACAGCTCGAACCACGGGGCTCGCGGCGGCCGCTCGCCGCGGGCCCCGGTGCGAAGGGAACGGACAGGGGGCGCTGGCCAGACTTCTTCCACGCGAGGGGTTCGATCTCCATGACGACAACCGACATCACCACCCCCCTCCCTTACAGGGAGGTGACGGACGCCAACGGCCGTACGTACCGGCTCGGTGAGACCGACGTCGACCTGATGGGCCGCACACGCAAGTGGATGGTCATCCTGCCCTGGGTGGGCATGATGGGCATCAGCTCGGCGGAGTACGCGTTCGCCTCCGCCGAGGACACCCTGCACACCGCGCACAGCTGGAGCAGTGCGCACATCTTCTGGATGCTCGGGGTCTGGGTCTTCTTCCAGGCCGCGGTGGCCTTCCCGGCCGGGAAGCTGCGGGAGAGCGGGCGGTTGCCGGCCCGCTGGGCGATGATGCTGGGCGCCCTGGGCACACTGCTCGGCTATCTCTCGCTCGCCTTCGCCCCGCATGTGATCGTCGCCTATGTCGGCTTCGGGATGTTCAGCGGCATGGGCGCCGGCATGGTCTACGCGACCTGCGTCAACATGGTCGGCAAGTGGTATCCCGAACGGAAGGGCGGCAAGACGGGTTTCGTGAACGGCGGCTTCGCCTATGGCTCGGTGCCCTTCGTCTTCCTCTTCACGGGCTACATGGACCTGACGAACTTCCGCTGGGTGCTGGTCTCCGTCGGGCTCTTCCTGGCCGCGACGGTCGCGGTGGCCGGGTACTTCTTCCAGGACCCGCCGAAGAACTGGTGGCCGCCCCACGTGGATCCGCTGCGGAAGCCGGACGACCCACGCGCGCGGCGGGCCATGGAGAAGAACCCTCCGGCGGTGAAGCAGTACACGCCGATCGAGGCCTGGCGGACCGGGCGGGTCGCGCTGATGTGGTTCTGTCTGCTCTGCACCTCGGGCGTCAACATCTTCGGCATCGCCTTCCAGGTGCCGTTCGGCGACGAGGCGGGCTTCGCGGGCGGGATCGTGGCCACGGCGATGTCACTGAAGGCCATCGTGAACGGCACCGGTCGGGGCGTGATCGGCTGGCTCTCCGACCGCTACGGCCGCAAGCAGTGCCTGATCTTCGTGTGCATCGTCCTGGGGCTCGCCCAGTACGGCATCCTCTGGTCGGGCAACATCCACAACCTGCCGCTGTTCCTGGTCTTCTCCAGCATCTCCGGGTTCGGTGGCGGCGCGATCTTCCCGATGTTCGCGGCGATGACGGCGGACTACTTCGGGGAGAACAACAACGCCTCCAACTACGGCCTGGTCTACAGCTCCAAGCTGGTGTCGGGGCTGCTCGGCTCCGGTATGGGCGCCGTCGTGGTCTCGGCCTGGGACTACTCGGGGGCCTTCGTGCTCGCCGGGTCGATCTCGCTGTTCGCGGGCTTCGTGGCGCTGTTCCTGCACCCGCCCGGGCGGCCGCGGGCCCGCCGGGTAGCGGCGAACCCGCGGCCGATCAGCCGGGACGTGTGAGCGTGACGGCCTGCCGGCTGCTCGGGCAGTTCCGGCTGTACGGGCAGTTACGGCTGGTCGGAGTGCTCCGGCTGGTCGGGGTGCTCCGGCTCAGCGCTGCTTCTCGCGCAGCGAGTGCAGGTGCGCGCTGGACTTGCGGGCGAACGCGAAGGACTCGACGGGGTTGTCGTGTTCCGCCTGCCAGTGGTGCGCGCGGTAGCCGTGGTGGGTGCGGTTCACCGCCGAGATGAAGCGCCGGTAGTCGATGTCTCCGTCCCCGACGTCCGCCATGCGGTAGCCGTCGCGGACGGAGTCGTCCTGTTCGCCGTCCTTCACATGGAAGAGCGGATAGCGGTGGGGCTGGGCGAGGACGTAGTCCAGCGGGTCGAAGGGGGCGGGGGTGCCGTCGGCCCGGCGGGAGAAGCGGAACTGGGCGACGTGCGCCCAGTAGATGTCCATTTCGAGGTGGACGAGGTCGGGGTCGGTCTCGGCGAGCAGGACGTCGTAGAGCCGGACGTTCGGCCGGTCGGTGGCGAAGGAGAACTCTTCGGCGTGGTTGTGCTGGTAGAACTTCATGCCGCGCTTCCTCGCCTCGGCGCCGTACCGGTTGAAGTCCTCGGCGCAGCGCTTCCAGCCGTCGACGGTGGCGCCGTAGCGCCACGGGCCCGACGCTGTGCCGATGTGCGGAAGGCCGAGGGCCTGGGCGTCGTCGAGGACCTTGTCGAGGTTCTGCGCGAAGGTGTACGCGTTCGGGTCGCCGTCGTTGTAGTAGCCGACGTGGCTGCCGATGCCGCGCAGGCCGTGTTCGCGGGTGAGCTTCTTGAGTTCGGCGAGGGTGATCGGTCCTGCGGAGCCCTGGCTGTACCCGGCGAACTCGACCTCGTCGTAGCCGTACTTGCTCAGTTCGGCGAAGACCGCGGCGAAGCCGAGGGTGGAGACCTTGTCGCGGAGGGAGTAGAGCTGGATGCCGAGGCGGCCTGGCGGGAGGACGGGCCGGCCCTTTCCGTGGTGGTGGTCACCGTCCTTGCCGGGGCCGCGGTCGGTCGAGTCGGCGGCCGCGGCCTGGGGCGCGGCCGCTCCGAGCAGGGCGGCGGCGGTGGTGCCGGCGGCGACGCCGAGCATGTTCCGTCTGCTGAGCTTGCGGCTCAGCTCCGGGTCCGGGGTGGTGGGCGAGATGCGGCGGGAGCGGGTCATCTGTGGATAACTCCTCGTTGTCGGTGGTCTCTGCTTCACTGGAGATCGGTCAGGAAAGACCGGCCAGTCGGAGCAAGAGGGACTTCACATCGGTGGCCGCTACGCGGCCGCTCACAGCGCGGGGGGTGGAGCACAGGATGAGCGGACCTTCGTCGTCGCTCGTGGGGAGGCGGCCATGGCTGCCGCGAATAGGTGAGGGGTCCAGGGGGACCACCGCGAGCCGGTAACGCATGCCGAGCTTCTTGCGGGCGATCGCCTTCGCCGCCCTGACCCGTACGTACGGATCGAGCGGGTCCATGAAGAGTTCGGCGGGGTCGTAACCGGGTTTCCGGTGGATCTCGACGAGCTGGGCGAAGTCGGGCGCGAGCGTGTCGTCGAGCCAGTAGTAGTACGTGAACCACGCATCGGGCTCGGCGAGGGCGACCAGTTCGCCCGAGCGGGGGTGGTCGAGACCGTGCTCCTTCTTGCCCTCGTCGTCCAGGAGCCGCTCAACGCCGGGCAGCCCGGCGAGGGTCTCGCGGACGGTGTCGAGGTCCTCGGGGCGGCGGACGTAGACATGGGCGAGCTGGTGGTCGGCGACCGCGAAGGCGCGCGAGGTCATCGGGTCCAGGTACTCCATGCCGTCCTGGGTGTGGACCTCCAGGAGGCCTGCGCGGCGCAGGGCGCGGTTGATGTCGACGGGCCGGCTGACGCGGGTGATGCCGTACTCGGAGAAGGCGACGACCGTGCGGCCTTCGGCTCGGGCGTCGTCGAGGAGGGGGGCGAGGGCGGTGTCCAGGTCGGCCGCGGCGCGCAGCGCGCGCGGGTCGTCCGGGCCGTATCGCTGGAGGTCGTAGTCCAGGTGCGGGACGTAGGCGAGAGCGAGGTCCGGGTGGCGGGTGCGGAGGATGTGGCGGGTCGCGTCGATGATCCATCGGCTGGAGATCAGGTCGGCGCCCGGGCCCCAGAAGTGGAAGAGGGGGAAGGTGCCGAGTTCCTTGGTGAGTTCGTCGTGGAGGGCGGGTGGTCGGGTGTAGCAGTCGGGTTCCTTGCGGCCGTCGGCGTAGTAGACGGGACGGGGGGTGACGGCGATGTCGGTGTCGGCGCCCATGGCGTACCACCAGCAGATGTTGGCGACGGTGTAGCCGGGGTGGGCGCGGCGGGCGGCGTCCCAGAGCCGGTCGCCGGAGACGAGGCCGTTGTGCTGGCGCCAGAGCAGGACGTCGCCGAGTTCACGGAAGTACCAGCCGTTGGCGACGATGCCGTGCTCGGAAGGGAGGGTGCCGGTGAGGAAGGTGGTCTGCGCGGTGCAGGTGACGGCCGGCAGGACGGTGGTGAGCGGGGCCTGTGAGCCGGCCGCGCCGAGGGCCCGCAGGCGGGGCATGTGCTCCAGCAGGCGGGGGGTGAGACCGACGACGTCGAGGACGAGGAGGGGGGTGGGCCGGGTGTCGCCGCGTGGGCTGGTCATGGCAGTTCCTTGAGGCCGAGGTCGGTCAGCAGGTCGCGGGCCAGGGTGAGTTCGGCGGCGATGCCGTCGGCGAGGCGGGCGCGGTTGCGGGGGCGCCGGTCCGCCGGGAGTGCCTGCCAGGTGTAGGTCTCGACCTCCAGGTGGTGGGTGCGGGGGCGCGGGCCGCCGAGGAGGAGGGCGAGGGTGGTGCGGAGGAGCGGAAGAGTGGAGGTGAGTGGAGGCTCGGGCGGGGCGTGCAGGGGGACGTGGAAGTGGGAGCGCCAGGGGGCGCCGTCGGGGAGGGCCCGGCCGGAGACGGCTTCGGGCAGGTCGTCGGTGCCGCGCAGTCCGGCGGCGGTCCTGGTGCGGGTCTGGTGGAGGAAGCGGGGCTCGGCGAAGGCGGCGAGCGCGGCGCGGACCTCCGGGAGATGGGGGTGCTCGGCGTGCAGGGCGGCGGAGAGCTGGGCCTTGACGACGGGGATGCCGGCGGCGCCGAGGGCTTCCAGAGCGGTGGTCGGGTCTTCGAAGGAGGTGGCGAGATGACAGGTGTCGAGGCAGACGCCGACGCGGGGGCTTGAGACGGCGGTGAGGGGGGCGATCGCGTCGGCGGTGGTCTCGACCGTGCAGCCGGGTTCCGGTTCGAGGCCGATCCGGATGCTCTTCCCGGTGAGTTCCTCCAGGGCGTCGAGGCGTTCGGCGAGGGTGGTCAGCGCGGCGAGGGCGGTCGCCTCGGCGCCGGAGTCGAAGGAGGTGCGCCAGGCGAGCGGAAGAGTGGAGACGGAGCCCTCGGTGACGTCGTCGGGGAGGAGGGCGGCGAGCAGCCGGGCCAGGTCCCCGGTGTGGGCGAGACGTTCGGGGCGGGTCCAGTCCGGCTGGTAGACGCGGTACTTGACCTCCGCGGCGCCGAAGCCCTCGTACGGGAAGCCGTTGAGGGTGACGACCTCCAGGCCTCGGCGGTCGATCTCGGCGCGGAGGGTGCGCAGCGAGCCGGGGTCGTTGATCAGGGCCTGGGCGGCGTCCCGGGCGAGCCAGAGGCCGATGCCGAGGCGGTCACGGCCGAGGCGCCGACGGACGGGTTCGCAGTGGTCGCGCAGTTGGTCGAGAACGCCGTCGAGGGTCTCGGCGGGGTGGACGTTGGTGCAGTAGGCGAGGTGGACGGTGGAGCCGTCCGGATGGCGGAAGCGCATCGGTCGGCCCGCCTCATTCCCCGCCGCGGAGGACGGAGTTGCCCAGATGGGTCGGGGCGTCGGAGGAAGGAGGGGCGAGATCGAGGCGGCCGCTGAGGCCGTAGAAGGCGACGGGGTTGCGCCACAGCACGCGGTCGACGTCGTCGTCGGAGAAGCCGGCGGCGAGCATGGCGTCGCCGACCTTGCGGGTCTTCAGCGGGTCGCTGTTGCCCCAGTCGGCGGCCGAGTTGACCAGGACCCGGTCCAGGCCGTGGTCCTTGAGCACGGCGACCATGCGGTCCTCGTCCATCTTGGTGTCGGGGTAGACGGAGAAGCCGAGCCAGGCGCCGCTGTCGGCGGCCTCCTTGACGGTCGTCTCGTTGAGGTGGTCGAGCAGCACCCGGTCGGGGGCGAGGTCGGACTCGCGGACCACGTCGAGGGTCCGGCGCAGCCCGGCGAGCTTGTCCCGGTGCGGGGTGTGGACGAGGGCCGGCAGGCCGTGGTCGGCGGCGAGCTGGAGCTGTGCGGTGAGGGCGGTGTCCTCCGCGGGGGTCATGGAGTCGTAGCCGATCTCGCCGACGGCGACGACGTTGTCCTTGACGAGGTACCGGGGCAGGAGGTCGAGAACGGGGGTGCAGCGGGGGTCGTTGGCCTCCTTGGGGTTGAGGGCGAGGGTGCAGTGGTGGGCGATGCCGTACTGGGCGGCCCGGAAGGGTTCCCAGCCGAGGAGGGAGTCGAAGTAGTCGACGAAGGAGTGGGGTGAGGTGCGGGGCTGGCCGAGCCAGAAGGCGGGCTCGACCAGGGCGCGGACTCCGGCGTCGTACATCGCGCGGTAGTCGTCCGTGGTGCGCGAGGTCATGTGGATGTGGGGGTCGAAGATGCGCATCAGGACTCCTCGGGGCGGGCCGTGGGGGTGGTGAGGGCGAGGACGCGGGGGAGGTCGGTGGGGACGGGGCGGCCGGCGGCGGTGCGTTCGGTGGCGTAGGCGGTGAGCATCCGGGCGAGTTCGGAGTCACCGCGGGCGCGGTCGTGGAGTCCGGCGACGGTGTCGAGGGGGACGCCGGTGAAGAGGCACTTGAGGACGGCGTGCCGCCAGGGGTGGGGGGCGAGGTGGGCGGCGGCGTAGGGGCCGAGGGCGGCGGCGATCAGGTGGGTGTCGTGGGTGCGCAGGGCGTCCTCGACGAGGGGCAGGGCCTCGGGGCCCGTGACGAGGGAGGGGAGGGCGAGGAGGACGGCGCGGCGCTCGGGTGCCGATCCCTGCTGGTAGAGCCGGGTGAGGACGGCCGGGTCGGCGCGGGCCGCGCGGAGCAGGGCGACACGGACGGAGTCGGCGTGTTCCGGGCCGCAGTGCCGGCCGGCGGAGGCGAAGCGCAGCTCCCAGAGGGCGGTGTGGTCGGTGGCGGCGGTGAGGGCCTCGTCGAACCAGGCCCGGGCGGTCGGGTTCAGCATGTCGGCTCCCTCGGTGGGATGGGGTGGCCTGAGGGGCCGGGCTGTCCGGAGTGGCCGCGCAGGAACGCGAGGGAGGAGCGGGCGAGTTCCGGGCCCGCGTGGGAGTGGCGGGGCAGTTCGACGACCGTCAGGCCCTGGTAACCGGCGGCGGTGAGTTCGGCGAGGGCGGCGAGGACGGGTGGGAAGTCGATCTCGCCGTCGCCGAACGGGAGGTGCTCGTGGACCCCGCGGCGCATGTCCTCGATCTGGACGTGGTGCAGCCAGGGTGCGGCGGCCCGGACGCAGTCGGCAGGCGACGCGGGCTCCAGGCACTGGCAGTGGCCGATGTCGAGGGTGAGGCCGAGATGGCGGGGGTCCGGGTCGCCGAGGAGCGAACGGAGGGTGTGGAAGTCGTCGAGGGTGGCGAGGAGGTGACCCGGTTCGGGCTCGACGGCGAGGGGGACCCGGGCGGCGGCCGCCGCTTCGAGGACGGGAGCGAGGGATTCCGCCAGGCGCTTCCAGGCGGTCTCGTCCGTGGTCCCGACCGGGGTGACGCCGCTGAAGCAGTGCACGGCGTGGGCGCCGAGGTCGGCGGCCACCCGGACCGCGCGGAGCAGGAGACCGACGCGGGCGGCACGGGCCTCGGGGTCCGGGTCGAGCAGTGACGGGCCGTGCTTACGGCGGGGGTCGAGGACATAGCGGGCGCCGGTCTCGACGGTCACCCCGAGACCGACGGCGTCCAGGCGCCGGGCCACCTGGGCGGTGCGGGCGGCGAGTTCGGGGGCGAGGGGGTCGAGGTGCATGTGGTCGAGGGTGAGGCCGACGCCCTCGTACCCGAGGTCGGCGAGGACGGCGAGAGCGTCGTCGAGCCGGAGGTCGGTGAGGCCGTTGGTGCCGTACCCGAGGCGGATGCCCGGCGGGGTGGGGGTGGAGGTGGAGGTGCGGGCGGGGTTGAGGATCGGGGTGGGGGCGGGTCCGGGTGTGTGGTGTGCACTCATGTCGGGCTCACCTTCCGGGCGAGGGCTCGGGCGAGGGGGGCGAGGCCGAGCACCAGAAGTGCGGTGCCCGGCGCGCCCGACCGGGCGGCGAGGGTGGCCTGGAGCGGGATCAGGGCACGGATGCCGGCGCCGACGGAGCGCTGGGTGAGGGGCGGTGACGGGTTGAGGGCCGCGTGGAGGAGGGGGGTGGCGGGGGTGCGGGCGTAGGTGGCGGCGAGGGCCGCCGTGACCAGCGGGCCCGCCGCGGCGGCGACCCGCGCGCTGGCCGGAGTAGCAGGTCGCGCGGTGGCCGGAGCAGCGACCCGCGCGCTCGCCGGAGCAGCGGGTCGCGCGGTGGCCGGAGTAGCGGGCCGCGCGGTGGCCGGGGTGGCGGGTCGCGTCTGGGAGCCGGTGGCGGCCGGGGCGGTGGGTCCGCCCGCCACGGCGGCTCCCCGGGCCGTCGCCGGGGCGATGGGGCGCCCGGCGGCCGGGAGCGTGGGCTGCTTCGAGGGGCGGGTCGTGAGGGCCGCGAGGGTCAGGGTGGTCGCGAGGGCCAGCAGGGGGGTGCGGGTCGAGCCGCCCTGGGTCTCGTGGCGGGAGACCGCGGTGACCGCGTAGGTGTGGGCGCCGACGGCGCCGGCCGCGCCCAGGGCCGCGGCTCGGGGGGCGCGGAGAGCGCAGGAGTTCGCCGTGGCGACCGCGCCGAGGAGGACGTCCAGGGCGCGGGCCGCGGCCATCGTGGCGGGGGCCGCCGGGGTGTGCTTGAGGTGGAGGTCGTACGCCCAGACCGTCGCCGTCAGCGCGGTGGCCGTGGCCAGGGCGGGGCGGCCCGCGCGGGCGGCGAGCGCGAGCCCGGCGGCCGTCAGGACGGCGGAGGCGGCGAGGGCGGCGCGCGGGGTGACGCGGCCGGAGGGGAGGGGGCGCCCCGGGCGGTCCACGGCGTCCTCGGCGCGGTCCGCCCAGTCGTTGAGCGCCATGCCCGCCTCGTACAGGCACAGGGAGGAGCCGATGGCGAGGAGGGTGGAGCGGTTGGGGCGCAGGCCGGCCGCCGCCGCGCCCGCGAGGGCGTCGCCGGGCACGGTGGCGAGGGCGGAGACCCGCAGCAGTTCCGCCCAGGCCGTGACGCGTCCGCGCGCCCGGCTCACCGGGCCTCCCCCAGGCGGGCCGCGAAGGAGACGAGGCGGGCGTACTGGTCCGCGAGGCCCGCGGGGGCCTCGCCCTCCGGATCCTTGAAGTAGAAGGCGAGGTCGGAGAGAGGACCGGAGAGGCCGTTCTCGTGGGCACGGGCGGTCAGCCGGGCCAGGTCCAGGACGAGGGGCGCGGCGAGGGCCGAGTCGCACCCCTGCCACGTGGTCTGGAGGACCATCCGGGAGCCGAGGAAGCCCTCGAAGGCGATGTGGTCCCAGGCCGTCTTCCACTCCCCCAGGGCCGGGACGTCGTCGATGTGGACCTCGCCCTCGGGGGCGTGGCCGAAGACGTCCGCGAGGACCCGTTCCTTGCCCGCGTTCTTGGCGGCCGCGGCGGCCGGGTCGGCGAGGGCCGCGCCGTCTCCGCCGCCCAGCAGGTTGGTGCCGGACCAGGCCCGTACGGTCAGGGCGCGCTGGAGGAACATCGGGGCGAGGACGGAGCGCAGCAGGGTCTGGCCGGTCTTGCCGTCGCGGCCCGCGTGGGGAAGGCCGCTCGCCGCGACGGTGTCGGTGAGGGCGGGGTGGCGCAGCCCGGTCGAGGGGGTGAAGTTGACGTAGGGGCAGCCGGCGCGGAGCGCGGCGGCGGCGTAGAGGGAGCTGGGCGGGAGCCCGGCGCCCCCCGACGCCGGCTCCGTGGAGGCAACATTGATCACGACGACGCGGTCCAGTTCCAGCCGGATCCTGAAGTCCGTCAGGTCGGCGGCGAAGGAGGTGATCAGCTCCTCCTCCGTGCGCGTGTCGCCGGGCAGCGGGCCACCGGGGCGGATCTCCGCGTCGGCGGCGCCCAGTTCGGCCGCGACGGCCGGGGCGAGGCCGTGCGGGAGGACGCCCGCGACGGTGAGGTGCTCGGCCCGCTTGGGCAGCGGACACGTCGCCGTGTCGTGTCCGCCGAAGACGAGGGAGGCGAGGGGCGGGAGTCCGGCGGAGGCGAAGGGGGCGGTCTCCGTCACCATGCCGGTCGGTGGGTGCAGGCCGGCCGTGGCGGCCGCGCAGCCCGCGACCGCCGTGGTGGCGACGGAGCCTCTCGCTCCGACCAGCCAGATTCCCGTGCGTGTTCCTGTGGATGTCACGACCCTGCCTCCCTGGACTGTGGTGGAGACGGCGGGCGGGGGGTACGGCGCCTCCCCGCCCGCCGCCGACTGGGCAGGGGGCTCTACGAGGGGAGCTCCCTGAGCTTGATGGCGCGGAAGGACACCTGGTCGGCGGCTCCGTGGTTCTGGATGCCGATGTGGCCGTCCTTGAGGCTCCGTGCCGGGTCGGTGTTGGTGAAGTCGTTGATCTTCACCCCGTTGAGGAACACCTGGAGGCGTTCGCCCTGGACGCGGATCTCGTAGCTGTTCCACTGGCCCGGCGGCCTGAGCACGGCGTCGCGGGCCGCGAGGTTGGCGGACTTGAAGCCGTAGACCGCTCCGGTGGTGCGGTCGGCGGCGTCGGTCGCGTCGATCTGGATCTCGTAGCCCTTGTTCACCGCCGACCAGGGGTCGTCGGAGGCGGGGAAGCCGACGAAGATGCCGGAGTTGTCGTCGCCCGCCGCCTTCCAGTCGAGCGTCAGCGAGTAGGAGGAGAACTCCTTGGCCTGGTACCAGAGCATCCCCATGCCGCCGACCGAGCGCAGTTCACCGTCGACGACGTCGAAGCTGCCCGGTCCGGCCTGCTTCCAGCCCTCGCGGGTCTCTCCGTTGAAGAGCTCGCGGTAGCCGGTCTGCGGCCGGCAGTCGGCCGCGGTCTGCCCGGTGGCGTACCGCAGTCCGCCGAGGAGGTGCTGCCGGAAGGCCGGCTCGGCGTAGGACTCCTTGGTGTGGCCGCCGCCGGTGTAGAAGGACCGCCCGCCGCCGTAGGACTTGCACCAGGCGATCGGGTGGTCGCCCTTCATGGTGCCGCCCTCGTAGGTGGTCTCGTCGAGGGTGGCGAGGATCCGGGCCTGACCGCGCGGGTTGGTGCGGTAGTTGTACCACTCGTCGGTGCGCTGCCAGGTGGCGTCGAGGTGCTCGGTGGCCGGGTGGTCGTGGTCCTCGACGCGTACGGTGGCCGGCTGGATCTGCGGGTGCGACTGGAAGTGGGCGCCGACGAGGCCGCCGTAGAACTCCCAGTCGTACTCGGTGTCGGCGGCCGCGTGGATGCCCATGTAGCCGCCGCCGGTGGAGACGTAGTGCTCGAAGGCGGTCTGCTGTTCGGCGTTGAGGACGTCACCGGTGGTGGAGAGGAAGACCACGGCGTCGTAGCGGGCGAGGTTGTTGGTGGTGAACTGGCGGGGCTCCTCGGTCGCGTCGACGGTGATGCCGCTCTGCGCGCCGAGTTCCTTCAGCGCGGTGACTCCGGTGCCGATGGAGTCGTGCCGGAAGCCGGCGGTACGGGAGAACACGAGGACGCGCTTGGCGTTCCGGTCGATCGGGGCGCTGGAGATCGTGAAGTCGTCCACGTCGTAGAGGGCGCCCGCTCCGCCCTTGAAGACGAGGAAGAGTTCGGTGGTCGTGCGGGGCACGTTCCGCAGGGGTACGTCGATGTCCTGGAAGGTCTCCCAGCCGCCGGTGACGGGGACGGGCGCCGAGCCGTGCAGGGTGCCGGTGGGCGAGCCGGTGCGGACTTCGAGGAAGCCGCCCGCGCCGCCGGAGGAGACCCGGGCGGTCAGCTTGGTGGCCCCGGCGAGGTTGTAGGGCTTGAGCGAGATCCAGTCGCCGTTGTCGATGTCGCCGACGGTCCGTCCGCCGTTCGCCTCGGCCTTGTCGTACGTACGGATGCCCTGCTGGCCGTCGAAGTGCTCGGCCTGGCGGTGGCGCGGCTGGAGCTTGGCCTGGTCGTGGGTGGTGAGCGCGGCCTGGCCGCCGCCTCCGCCGTCGGTGTACTCGGCGTCGAAGACGGCGAAGATGTTGGCGTCGTCGTCGTGGCCGCCGTCGGCGGAGGTCTTGATGGTGCCGGAGCAGCCGTTGGCCGAGGTGACCGGGTGGCCGTGGCTGTCGTGGCCGAGGACGTAGGTGACCTTGACCTTGGCGCAGTCGATCGCGCCGTCCTCCGGGTCGGTGACCGTGACCTTGAAGGGCACCTCGTCACCGAAGGCGAACAGGGCGCCTTCCGCCGGGAGTTCGAGGGTGACCTTGGGTGCGGTGTTGCCGACGACGACCCGGACGGAGGCCGAACCGGTGCGTCCGGTCGTGTCCTTCGCGGTCACGGTCGCGGTGTAGGTGCCGTTCTTCCGGTACGTGTAGGTGGGGTTGGCGGCCGTGGACGTGCCGCCGTCGCCGAACTCCCAGCTGTAGGTGAGGGCGTCGCCGTCGTCGTCGGTGGTGCCGGCGGAGGAGAAGGCGACCTTCAGCGGTGACGTGCCGGACGTCTTGTTCGCGCTCGCCTCGGCAACCGGGGAGCGTCCGCCGGTGGCGTTCTCGATGCGGTAGAGCCCGGAGTTGTGGTCGCCGCCGAACCAGGCGGTGCCGTAGTCGAGGACGTACAGGGCTCCGTCGGGGCCGAAGGCCATGTCCATCACCTGGGTGCCGGTCCACGGCACGGGGTTGATGGACTGCACGGTGCCGTCGGCGCCCTGCTCGACGCGCTTGATCCAGCGCCGGCCGAACTCCCCGGCGAAGAAGTCGCCGTCGTAGGCCTCGGGGAACTTGACCGGGGAGGTGGAGGCGGGGTCGTAGCGGTAGACGGGTCCGCCCATCGGGGACTCGGATCCGGTGCCGAACTCCGGTACGGAGCCGCCGTCGTAGGGGAGCCAGGCGGGTTCGGCAGGCGGGAGGTCGACGAGTCCGGTGTTGTACGGCGAGTCGTTCTTCGGCGCGGCGCAGTCGAAGGCGGCGCCGGAGACCTTGGTCGCGAAGTCGTAGTCGACGTAGGCGTCGTTCTTGCCGGTGCAGAACGGCCAGCCGAAGTTGCCGGGCTTGGTGATCCGGGCGAACTCGACCTGGCCGGCGGGTCCGCGCTTGGGGTCGGCGGCGCCCGCGTCGGGGCCGTAGTCGCCGACGTAGAGGATGCCGGTCGCCTTGTCGACGCTGAAGCGGAACGGGTTGCGGAAGCCCATCGCGTAGATCTCGGGGCGGGTCTTGTCGGTGCCGGGGGCGAAGAGGTTGCCGTCGGGGACGGTGTACGAGCCGTCCGCGGCGACCTTGATCCGCAGGATCTTGCCGCGCAGGTCGTTGGTGTTGCCGGAGGTCCGCCGGGCGTCGAACGCGGGGTTGCGGCCGGGGCGTTCGTCGATGGGGGTGAAGCCGTCGGAGGCGAAGGGGTTGGAGTCGTCGCCGGTCGACAGGTAGAGGTTGCCCTGCGCGTCGAAGTCGATGTCGCCGCCGACGTGGCAGCAGATGCCCCGGGTGGCGGGGATGTCGATGACCTTCTTCTCGCTGGCGTTGTCGAGGGTGCCGTCCGCCTTCAGCGTGAAGCGGGAGAGGCGGTTGACGCCCTCGTACTGCGCGAAGTCGGCCGCCGTGCCGTTCTCGGGGGCGTCCCCGGCGGGGGTGTCGAGCGGCGGGGCGTAGTAGAGGTAGAGGGCCTTGTTCGTGGCGAAGTCCGGGTCCAGGCCGATGCCCTGGAGGCCTTCCTCGTCGTGGGAGTAGACGGGGACGGTACCGATGACCGTGGTGTTGCCGGCGGCGTCGGTGCGACGCAGCTCGCCGCCCCGCGAGGTGTGCAGGACGCTCCGGTCGGGGAGCACGGCGAGCGACATCGGTTCGCCGACCTCCTCGCCGCCCTTGGCGAGGGTGACCTGCTGGAACTCCTCCGCGGCGGCCGCGGGGGCGGCGGTGCCGTTCTCGGTCTCCGCGGCGAGGGCCTGCTGGCCGCCGAGGGCGAGGAGTCCGGCGGCGAGGAGGGCGAGGGGCTTTCTGGCTCGGGGGCGTTTCTTGCTGTGCACGAATGTCCTCCGGAGTAGGGCCGGGTGGGTGCGGGTGTCCGGGGACCGGCGCGCGCCGTCACGCTGGTCGCAACCTTCACGCGTTCACAGATACGTCATGTACACATCAGGGACGGTAGCGGGGTTCGTCCGGGCCGGAAAGCCCTTGCGCACCGCTCCCGTCGAACTTTTCACCGCGACAGGACAAAGCCGGGTGAGGGCAGGGCGGGGCCGCCCGGGTGACGTCGCCGCCACCCGGGCTCCCAGCTGCGTACACAGGCAGTCCTCGGTCTAGTCGCGGCCACCGAACGCCGCGTCGAAGGAGGCCGAGGGCGGGTCGAAGTCGAAGCGCTTGAGGTGGGCAAGCGCTTCCGGAGCGCCGGTGAGACGGTCCATCCCGGCGTCCTCCCACTCCACCGAGACGGGCCCCACGTAGCCGATCGAGCGGAGCATCCGGAAGACGTCCTCCCACGGCACGTCACCGTGGCCGGCCGAGACGAAGTCCCAGCCGCGCCGGGGGTCGCCCCACGGCAGGTGCGAGCCGAGCCGCCCGTTGCGTCCGTCGAGCCGCTTGCGCGCCTCCTTGCAGTCCACGTGGTAGATCCGGTCGCGGAAGTCCCAGAGGAAGCCGACAGGGTCCAGGTCCTGCCAGACGAAATGGCTCGGGTCGAAGTTCAGCCCGAAGGCCGGCCGGCGGTCCACCGCGTCGAGGGCCCGCTGGGTGGTCCAGTAGTCGTACGCGATCTCGCTCGGATGGACCTCGTGCGCGAACCGCACACCCTCCGCGTCGAACACGTCCAGGATCGGGTTCCAGCGCTCCGCGAAGTCCTCGTAGCCGCGCTCGATCATGCGCTCGGGGACCGGCGGGAACATCGCCACCAGGTGCCAGATCGACGAGCCGGTGAAGCCGATGACGGTGTCGACGCCGAGCGCGGCGGCGGCCCGGGCGGTGTCGGCCAGTTCGCGCGCCGCCCGCCGCCGTACGCCCTCCGGCTCCCCGTCGCCCCAGATCCGGGCCGGCACGATCGCCTGGTGGCGCTCGTCGATGGGATGGTCGCAGACCGCCTGGCCGACCAGATGGTTGGAGATCGCCCAGCACTTCAGGCCGTACTTCTCGAGGAGGGCGTGGCGGCCCTCCACGTACGACGGGTCGGCGAGGGCCTTGTCGACCTCGAAGTGATCGCCCCAGCAGGCGAGTTCGAGGCCGTCGTAGCCGAAGTCGCGGGCGAGCCGGCAGACCTCCTCGAGCGGCAGGTCGGCCCACTGGCCGGTGAACAGGGTGAAGGGACGGGACACGGTCGACGGCCTCCTAGACCTGGACGGGGGTGTAGACGGCGTTCTTCTCGGCGCTCTCCTCCACGGCGGCGAGCACCCGCTGCACCTGGAGCCCGTCCGCGAACGACGGGACAGGACCGGTCCCGTGCGCGACGGCGAGGACCAGGTCGCGGGCCTGGTGGACGAAGGTGTGCTCGTAGCCGAGGGCATGACCGGGCGGCCACCAGCCCTCCAAGTACGGATGGCCGGGCTCGGTCACGAGGATCCGGCGGAAGCCCGCGGCGACGGCCGGCTCGGTGTGGTCGTGGAACGAGAGCTCGTTGAGCCGCTCCAGGTCGAAGGCGAGCGAACCCTTCTCGCCGTTGAGCTCGATCCGCAGCGCGTTCTTCCGCCCGGCGGCCATCCGGGTCGCCTCGAAGGAGGCGAGCGCCCCGGACGCCAGCCGCCCGGTGAACAGCGCCGCGTCGTCCACCGTCACCGCCCCGTACGCCGCTCCCCCGGCGGCGCCGGAGAGTCCCGCGGACACGCCCGCGAGCAGCGGCCGCTCCCGCACGAAGGTCTCGGTGAGCGCCGAGACCCCGACCAGGAGCTCCCCCGCGAGGTACTGGGCGAGGTCGACGGCGTGCGCACCGAGGTCGCCGAGAGCCCCGGACCCGGCGTGCGCGCGCTCCAGGCGCCAGGTCAGCGGGAAGCCCGGGTCGACGAGCCAGTCCTGCAGATAGGTGACCCGCACGTGCCGCAGCGCGCCGAGCCTGCCCTCGGCGACGAGCCGGCGGGCGTACGCGAGGGCCGGCACCCGCCGGTAGTTGAAGCCGACCATGGCGACCTGGCCCCGGGCCGCCGCCGCCTCGGCGGCGGCGACCATGGCCTCGGCCTCGGCGACGGAGTTGGCGAGCGGCTTCTCGCACAGGACGTGCTTGCCCGCCTCCAGGGCGGCGACCGCGATCTCGGCGTGGCTGTCGCCCGGGGTGCAGACGTCCACGAGCTGGACGTCGTCCCGGGCGACCAGGGCGCGCCAGTCGGTCTCGGCGGCGGCCCAGCCGTGCTTGTCCGCGGCCGCCCGTACGGCGGCCCGGTCCCGGCCGGCGACAGCGGCGAGGACGGGCCGCAGCGGCAGGTCGAAGACGCGCCCCGCGGTGCGCCACGCCTGGGAGTGGGCGGCGCCCATGAAGGCATAGCCGACCATGCCGATGCCGAGCGTCGGCGCCGCGCCGGCCGCCTCGCCCACCTCGACGGTCTCGGCCGCCTCGACCGTCGCGGCCGTCGTCGACGTCCGGGCTGCCGTCGGCGTGGTCTCGTCGCCTTCGCTCTCCCGCTGTTCCATAGGGTTCCTCCTCGTCGGTTGCACGGTGGGGGGTGCCGGGCTCGGGCCGGCGGCCCGGGCCCGCTCAGCTGAAGCCGGTGGGCAGGTACTCGTCGACGTTCTCCTTGGTCACGACGGCCGAGTAGAGGGTGAGGGAGGCCGGGATCTCCAGCTCGGACAGGCCGCCGACACCCTTCTTCTGGCCCAGCGCACGCGCCAGGTCGATCGCGGAGGCGGACATGGTCGGCGGGTAGAGGACGGTGGCCTTGAGCACCCCGTCGTCGGCCTTGATGGCGTCCATCGCGGACTTGGCGCCCGCGCCGCCGACCATCAGGAAGTCCTTGCGGCCGGCCTGGGCGATGGCCCGCAGCGCGCCCACACCCTGGTCGTCGTCGTGGTTCCACAGGGCGTCGAACTTCGGCTGGGCCTGCAGGAGTTGTGCCATCTTGGCCTGGCCGGACTCGACGGTGAAGTCGGCCGCCTGCCGGGCCACCTTGCGGATGTTGGGGTAGTTCTTGAGGGCGTCGTCGAAGCCCTGGGTGCGCTGCTTGGTCAGCTCCAGGCTGTCCATGCCCGCGAGTTCGATCACCGTGGCGTTCGGCTTGTCCTTGAGCTGCTCGCCGATGTAGCGGCCGGCGTTGAGCCCCATGCCGTAGTTGTCGCCGCCGATCCAGCAGCGGTAGGCCTGCGGAGAGGCGAAGATCCGGTCCAGGTTGATGACGGGGATGCCGGCCTTCATGGCCTGGAGGCCGACCTGTGTGAGGGCCTTGCCGTCGGCGGGCAGGATGACGAGGACGTCGACCTTCTTGTTGATCAGGGTCTGGATCTGGCCGATCTGCACGGCCGTGTCGTTGGAGCCCTCGGTGATCTCCAGGGTCACCTCGGAGTACTTCTTCGCCCGGTCCTTGGCGTTCTGGTTGATGGCGTTGAGCCAGCCGTGATCGGCCTGGGGGCCGGCGAAACCGATGGTGACGGGAGTGCCGGGCTTGTCGTCGGCGGCGGGCACGTTGCTCGCGGCCGGGGCCTGGCTCTTGGGCTCGTTGCTGGTGCAGGCGGTGAGGAGGGCTCCGGCCGAGACGGCGGCGGTGCCGAACAACAGTCCTCTGCGGCTGGTTTCTGGCATGGCGATGGTTCCCTTCGGGGGGTGAGGGAGAGATGTGCCGGGTACGGGGGGGGCGGGGTCAGGTGGTTTCGCCGTGGCGGGCGGTGCGGTGCTGGACCAGGACGGCGGCGACGATGATCGCGCCCTTGGCGATCTGCTGGACGTCGCTCTGCAGGTTGTTGAGCGCGAAGATGTTGGTGATCGTGGTGAAGACGAGGACGCCGAGGACGGAGCCGACGATGGTGCCCCGGCCGCCGCTGAGAAGGGTGCCGCCGATGATCGCGGCGGCGATGGCGTCGAGTTCGTACAGGTTGCCGTTGGTGTTCTGGCCCGAGCCGGAGAGGATGATCAGCAGGAAGGCCGCGATGCCGCAGCACAGGCCGGAGAGCAGATAGAGGTAGAGGCGCTGGCGGCGGACGTCGATGCCGGCGAGGCGGGCGGCCTCCGCGTTGCCGCCGACGGCGACGGTGCGGCGGCCGAAGGTGGTCCGGTTGAGAACCAGCCAGCCGAGGACGGTGACGGCGGCGAAGACCAGGACGAGCGGCGGGATCCCCAGGATGTAGGCGTCCGGGATGCCGAGGTCGAGGACCGATTCGACGCTGACGATCTGGGTGCGGCCGTCGGTGATCTGCAGGGCGAGGCCGCGGGCCGAGGCGAGCATGGCGAGGGTCGCGATGAACGGGACCATCCCGCCGTACGCGACGAGCAGCCCGTTCACCAGGCCGCACCCGACCCCCACCACGACGGCCGTGAAGAGGATGCCGGCGAATCCGTACTCCTGGGTCGCCAGCGTCGTCGCCCACACGGAGGCGAGGGCGACGATCGCGCCGACCGAGAGGTCGATGCCGCCGCTGGTGATGACGAAGGTCATGCCGACGGTGACGACGCCGATCACGGAGGCCTGGGTCAGCACGAGTTGGAGGTTGGAGACGGCGAGGAACTCGTCGGGGCGGGTGAGTCCGCCGACCGCGATCAGGACGGCGAGGACGCCGAGCAGGGAGAGGTTGCGGACATCGGCCCGCAGACCGAGCGGGCGCCGGCCGCCGTCCTGCGCCGACGCCCCGGCGGTCTTGGCGGTCTTGGCGGTGGACAGCGTCATGAGCGGGGGCTCCCTTCCATCACGAGGTCGAGTACGCGGTGTTCGTCGAGCTCCCGGGCGGGTGCCGTGTGGACGACCCGGCCCTCCCTGAGCACCAGGACCCGGTCGGCGAGGCCCAGCACCTCGGGGACCTCGCTCGACACCAGGAGGACGGCGAGTCCGTCGTCCGCGAGGCGCCGGATGACGGCGTACAGCTCGGCGCGGGCGCCGACGTCCACGCCGCGGGTCGGCTCGTCCAGCAGCAGGACGCGGCAGCCGCGCAGCAGCCAGCGGGCGAGGACGGCCTTCTGCTGGTTGCCGCCCGAGAGGGTGCGGACCGGGACGTCGGGGTTCTCCGGGCGGAGCGACAGCTCCCGGGTGGCCGCCCGGGCGGCCTCGCGTTCGCCGGTACGGTCGATCCAGCCGGCGCGGGCGAAACGGGCGAGCGTGGACACCGAGACGTTGCGGGTGACGGACTCCAGCATCAGCAGGCCCTGGGCCTTGCGTTCTTCGGGGGCGAGACCGAGTCCGGCGCGCACGGCGGCGCGTACGCTGCCGGGGCGCAGGGCCCGGCCGTCGACGAGGACCTGGCCCGCTCCGGCCTTCCTGGCGCCGTAGATCGTCTCCAGGATCTCGGAGCGTCCTGATCCGACGAGGCCGGCGAGGCCGACGATCTCCCCGGGCCGCAGTTCGAGGTCGACGGCTTCGAACTCGCCTTCCCTGGCGAGTCCTCGGACCTGGAGCACCGGCGCGGCGGCGGGCGGTTCGGCGGGACGCGGCGGGAAGACGTACTCGACGTTCCGGCCGGTCATCAGGGAAACGATGTCACGCGTCGGAGTCGAGGCGGCGGGCAGCCCGCCGGCGACGGCGCGGCCGTCCTTGAGCACGGTGACCCGGTCGCCGATGCGGCGGATCTCCTCCAGGCGGTGGGAGATGTAGACGACGGCGACACCTGCGGAGGTGAGGTCGGCGACGATACGGAACAGGTTGTCGACCTCGTCGGGGTCGAGGGCGGCGGACGGCTCGTCCATGACGATGAGCCGGACGTCGTGGGAGAGGGCACGGGCCATCGACACGATCTGCTGCTGCGCGGCGGAGAGTTCGCCGACACGGCGGGCCGGGTCGATCTCGGGGTGGCCGAGCCGCTTCAGGAGGGCGGCCGTGGCGGTACGGGCGGCGCGGCCGCGGACGATGAATCCCGCGCTGGTGGGTTCGTGTCCGAGGTGGACGTTCTCGGCGACGGACAGCCCTTCGACCAGGTCGAGTTCCTGGTAGATGGTGGCGATGCCGAGCCGCATGGCGGCGATCGGGGAGCGGAGCTGGACGGGTTCGCCGCGCCAGGTGATCCGGCCGCCGTCCGGCTGGTGGGCGCCTGCGAGGACCTTGATGAGGGTGGACTTCCCGGCACCGTTCTGCCCGAGGAGGCAGTGCACCTCGCCGGGGGCGACCTCCAGGTCGACGCCGTCGAGGGCGCGGACCCCGGGGAAGGACTTGGTGATGGCGGACATGGTGAGCAGGGGTGGGGGCCCATGGGAATCTCGGGGGTCGTGGGGCCCTTGGGATTCTTGGGCCGCTTGGGACTCTTGGGGCGGTTGAGGTTCTTGAGGCATGGGTGGGGTCCCCTCGGCGAATGCGGGTGTGCGCCTGAGCGGGTGCTGACTGCGGCGGTACGGGCGCGGTGGGCGCGGGCGGGTGCCGGTGCGGGTGGGTGCCGGTGCGGGTGGATGCCGGTGCGGGTGGGTGCCGGTGCGGGTGAGCGCTTACGGGTACGGGGCGAGCGCTTGCGGGAAGGGGGCGAGCGCTCGGCGGGTGCGAGTTCGCGCGCCAGGTGGGAGTGGGTGCGGGCGGGTGCGGGTGCGGGCCGGTTGGGGGCGCGGACCGCCGGTGGTGCAGGGCCGCCGGAGGCGGCTACGCCGGGGAGAAGAGGTGGTCGCTGATGAGCCGGGCCGCGCCGATGACGCCGGCGGTCTGGCCCAACTCGCCGAGGACGATGGGAAGGTTGCCGGTGGCCAGCGGGAGGGACTGGCGGTAGACCTGGGTGCGGACACTGGCGAGGAGGTTGTGACCGAGGCCGGTGACCCCGCCGCCGATCACCACCAGACCGGGATTGAAGAAGCTGACGAGTCCGGCGATGACCTGCCCGACCCGGTTGCCGCCCTCACGGATGAGGGCGAGCGCGGTGGCGTCCCCCGCGGCGGCCGCCGCGGCGACGTCGACGGCGGTGAGCGCGCCGACCGCCGCGAGGCGTACGGCGAGCTCCTCGGAGCGGCCCGCGCGCGCCGCGTCCTCGGCGTCGCGGGCCAGGGCGGCGCCGCTGAAGTGGGCTTCCAGGCAACCCTTGTTGCCGCACGCGCAGGCGCGGCCGTCCGGTTCCACCTGAATGTGCCCGATGTCGCCGGCGCTGCCCGTCGTACCGCGGTACACGTCTCCGCCGACGACGATGCCGCAGCCGATGCCGGTACCGATCTTGACGCAGAGGAAGTCGCCGACCGAGCGGGCGACGCCCGCGTGCTGCTCGCCCATGGCCATGAGGTTCACGTCGTTGTCGACCATGACCGGGCAGCCGAGTTCCTGGCTGAGGGCCTCCCGCACGGGGAAGCCGTCCCAGCCGGGCATGATCGGGGGCGCGACCGGGATGCCCTCGGGGAAGCGGACCGGGCCCGGGACGCCGACACCGGCGCCGTCGAACCCTTCGGCGAGCCCGGAGGCGCGCAGCTTCGCCGCCATGGCGAGGGCCTGCTCGAAGACGGCGACGGGGCCCTCGCGGACGTCCATCGGGTGGTTGAGATGTCCTAGCACCTCCAACTCGGCGTTGGTGACGGCCACGTCGACGGACGTGGCACCGATGTCGACGCCGAGGAAGCGGAGTTCGGGGGCAAGCCGGATGTTGTGCGACCGGCGGCCGCCGCGCGAGGCGGCGAGGCCGTCCGCGACGACGAGGCCGGTGTCGAGGAGCCGGTCCACCTCGACGGCGAGCCTGGAGCGGGACAGGTCGATCTGATCGCCGAGCTGTGCGCGGGAGTTGGGGCCCCCGTCACGCAACAGGCGCAGCAGTCGCGCCTGGTGCGCGTTGGCGGGTCGTGCGGTCATGCGTCTCACGCGCCCCTCCCCTAGCCGGTCGGCGAAGCCCTTCGGTCGGCTCTCCGCCGGGCTTTCGAGGGGAACGTAGCAGTGGCGTCCGGGGCTGGGAAGAAGTCGCGCACGGATCCGTGCAGACTTTTTCCCGGAGAAGGACAAAGGCGCGCCGCGACCGTGGACCGGCCGGGCTCGGCGAACGGTCGGCGGACCAGGTCAGCGCACCTCGACCAGTCGGGCGGAGACGACGACGTTGCCGTCGTACCCGCGCTGCCGCGAGAAGCCTCCGCCGCAGGTGATGACCCGCAGCTCGGGGTGCGGGCCCGCCCGGTAGATCCGCTCGGCCGGGAAGCCGTCCTTGGGGACGACCTCGGTGCCGTACACGGAGAAGACGGCGGTCCTGCCGTCCTGCCGGACGATCTCGACCCGGTGCCCCTTGGCCAGTGCGCCGAGTTCGTAGAAGACGGCCCGTCCGTCCGGGGTGTCGACATGGCCGACGAGGACCGCCGTGCCCTTCTCCCCCGGCGTGACGGCGCCGGTGAACCAGCCGGCCAGGTTCGCCTCGTGCGCGGGCGGGGTGTCGATCCAGCCCTCTGCGTCGAGGCCGACAGGGGTGACGGGCGCGTCGACACGGACGGCGGGCACGCGCACCCGGGTGGGCCGGGAGGCGGGCAGCGGATCGGGGGCGCCCGGGGGCGCGAGCGCGGCGGCGTGGACGGGCGCCGCGGCGGTCGGCGGCTGCGGAGGGCCTCCAGTCACCCACCCCTGCGTGCCACCCCGCACGAGATGGACGCCGACGAGCAGGACGACGATGACGACGCCCCACGCGCCACGCCTGGACGGCCCGTTCGACCCGTGCACGATGTGCGCTCCCGGTTCCCGCTGTACGCGATGGCGCTCCTCCACCCCGGACCTCGTCACCCCAGGGCGGAGGAGCTGTTTCAGGCGCGGTCGCCGGCGCGGCGGTGGCGCCGTGCCAGCAGGACGCCGCCCGCGCCGAGCGCGCCTGCGATCAGTACGCCGCCCATGACGGCCTCGGTGGCGCCCATGGCGTCGGCGCCGCCGCCGAAGCCCGCCTTGACGCCCTTGTGCGCGCCGGTGTCCGTGGTGGTTCCGCCGTCCTTGCCACCCGTCGCGTGGCCGCCCGTCGTGTGGCCGCCCGTCGCGTCTCCGACAATGGTGAGGGGGGTGGTGCCCTTCTCGCCCTTGCAGTCGAAGGTGACCTGGTACTCGGCGCCGGCCTTGGCCTCGACGTCGACGGTCGCGGTGCCCGCGCGGCCTTCCTTGAGCGTGACGGTGTCGAAGATCCCGGAGGTGACGGTCACCGAGCCGACCTCGCAGCCGTCGGACGTGAGCGTGACGGTGCCGCCGGGGGCGACCGTCGCGGGTGAGACGGAGAAGCCGAAGGAGGTGATGTCGTGTCCGGTTCCCTCTCCGGTGGGGGCGCCACCGACCGCGCCGTCGCCCGCGCCACCGTCGGCCGTACCGCCACCGTCGCCCGTACCGGCGCCGACAGTCGTACCGCCACCGTCAGCCGTACCGCCGCTGCCTGCACCGCCGTCGCTCAGCGGGATGTCGATCCACGGCACGTCGTCCACCGCCCCGGCCGTCGGCGCGGCGAGGCACAGGGCGGCGGTGGCGAGCAGAGCCGTTGCGGCACCGCGTATCGCGCGCATGGCCGATCGCTCCTCCCGATCACGCGAGGGTGCGCGGCGGACGGTTCCGCGTGCGGTACGAGACGACCCTCGACCCGTCCGAAGCTAGGACGGGCCCGGGGCCGTCGCCACCGGGCTCCGCCGAACGGGGGAAGGGACACAACGCCCACGGCCCGAACGGCCCTTGGCAGCTCTTGCCCACCGTCGGCCATCGGTCATCGACTGTCAGGCGTCCGGCATCAGGCGTCCGACGTCAGGCATCAGGCATCAGGCGCAACCATCCCCATGGCCCCGTGGCCGCCCCGCTCAGCCCTGGCTGTGCTCCCGGTAGGTCGCCCGGGTGTGCTCGGTGTGGGCGCGCATGACGGTCGTCGCGCGGGTCTCGTCGCGGGCCGCGATCGCCGCGATCAGCTGCCGGTGCTCCTTCCAGGACTGCTCGCCGCGCTGCCGGGCGACCGGCGTGTAGTACCAGCGGACGCGGCGGTCGACCTGGCCGGCCAGCTCGGAGAGCACGACGTTCCCCGCCAGCTCCATGACCTTGGCGTGGAAGGCCGCGTTCGTCGCCACCGCCAGGTCGACGTCGTCGTCCGCCACGGCCTGCTCGCCCCGTGCGCAGAGCTCCTCCAGGGCGGCGATCCCGGCCGAGCCGGAGTTCGCGGCGGCGAGCCGGGCGGCCTCCGCCTCCAGGAGCGTACGGACGGAGAGCAGCTGGTCGGCCTCCTCGTCGGTCGGCTCGTGGACGAAGGCGCCCTGCGCGGGCCGCAGGTCGACCCAGCCCTCGGTGTTCAGCCGCTGGAGCGCCTCGCGCACGGGCTGGCGGGAGACACCGAGGTGGCCGGCGAGTTCGCTCTCGACCAGGTGCTGACCGGGGCGCAGGGCGCGGGTCGTGATGAGTTCCAGCAGCGCTTCGTAGACCCGGTCGCGCAGCGGCCCCGGCCGCTCCAGCCGGGGCACGGCCCCTTGCGGCAGTCCTGCGGACAACATCGCGGCCCCCTCGTACGCCGTAGGCGATCACCCTGGATTGGCTATCGTCTACAGTCTACCGACGCACATGTCCAGGCATGCGACCGCTCCGCGATCTCGGCCGAAACAACCCCACGGCCGCCAGGGGGAGTTACGGGACCCGGACGACCTGTCCCGCGTACGAGAGGTTCCCGCCGAAGCCGAAGAGCAGGGTCGGCGCCCCGGACGGGAGCTCCCCGCGCTCGACCAGCTTGGCGAGGGCCATCGGGATGGAGGCGGCCGAGGTGTTGCCCGACTCGATCACGTCCCGGGCCACCACCGCGTTGACCGCGCCGATCTTGGCGGCGAGCGGCTCGATGATCCGCAGGTTGGCCTGGTGCAGTACGACCCCGGCCAGGTCCTCGGGCGCGAGCCCGGAACGCTCACAGGCCTGGCGGGCCAGGGCGGGCAGCTGCTGGGTGGCCCAGCGGTAGACGGACTGGCCCTCCTGCGCGAAGCGCGGCGGCGTGCCCTCGATCCGGACGGCGTGTCCCATCTCCGGGACGGAGCCCCACAGCACCGGGCCGATGCCGGGCGCGGCACCTCGCGCGGCCTCGTCGTCCCCCGTCGCCTCGACGATCGCCGCGCCCGCGCCGTCGCCGACGAGGACGCAGGTCGTACGGTCCGTCCAGTCGGTGACCTCGGTCATCTTGTCGGCGCCGATGACCAGGGCGCGGCGGGCGCCGCCCGCCCGGATCGCGTGGTCGGCGGTGGCGAGGGCGTGCGTGAATCCCGCGCAGACCACGTTGAGGTCCATGGTGGCGGGCGAGGCCATGCCGAGCCGGGCGGCGACGCGGGCGGCGGTGTTGGGCGAGCGGTCGATCGCCGTGGAGGTGGCGACGAGGACCAGGTCGATGTCGGAGGCGCCGAGGCCGGCGGCGGCGAGCGCCTTGCCGGCGGCGTGCGCGGCCAGCTCGTCGACCGGCTCGTCGGGTCCGGCCATGTGACGGGTCCTGATGCCGACGCGGCTGCTGATCCACTCGTCGCTGGTGTCGACGAGCTCGGCCAGGTCGCTGTTGGTGAGCACCTTGGCGGGCTGGTAGTGCCCGAGCGCGGCGATACGAGTGCCCGTCATGCCCGGGACCCCCTTGGGTTCAAGTGGAAGCAGGACCTCCCATCCTGACCAGCGACTGATGGGTAACCAGGCACGTAAACCACCAAGATTCGCCCGTAGGTGTTGGGAGACCATGACAACGGACGTTCCGCGCCCCTTGTCGACCACCCCTCCATACTGTAGACAATATTTCGTCGACACTTCCCTTCCGGTCCCCTCGACCGGTCCACTCGAACGGCTTCCTCGAACGGTTCCCTCGACCGAACGGAGATCCGCACGTGAAGGTCGCAGTACTCGGCGCCGGTGCGATCGGCGCCTATGTCGGAGCCGCGCTCGACCGCGCGGGCGCCGACGTCCATCTGATCGCCCGCGGACCGCATCTCGCGGCCATGAAGCGGCACGGCGTGCGGGTCGAGAGCCCGCGCGGCGATTTCACCGCCCGGGTGCACGCCACCGACGACCCGTCCGACGTGGGCCCCGTCGACTACGTCTTCCTGGGCCTCAAGGCCCACGCGTACGCGGCGTGCGGGCCGCTCGTCGCGCCGCTCCTGCACGACACCACGGCGGTCGTCGCCGCCCAGAACGGCATCCCCTGGTGGTACTTCCACCGGCACGGCGGCCCGCACGACGGCCACCGGGTCGAGAGCGTCGACCCCGGCGGCGCCGTCTCGGCCGTCCTCGCCCCCGAACGCGCCATCGGCTGCGTCGTCTACGCGGCGACCGAACTGAGCGGCCCCGGCGTCGTCCGGCACTTGGAGGGCACCCGGTTCTCGATCGGCGAGCCCGACCGCTCGGCGTCCGAGCGGTGCCGGACGTTCGCGACGGCGATGCGCGCCGGCGGGCTGAAGTGCCCGGTCGAGGCGGAGCTGCGGCACGACATCTGGATCAAGCTGCTCGGCAACATCTCCTTCAACCCCATCAGCGCGCTCGCCCGGGCGACGATGCGCCAGATGTGCCTGCACGGCGGTACGCGGCAGGTGATCGAGCAGATGATGCACGAGACCCTGGCCGTCGCCGCGGCGCTCGGCTGCCGGCCCGACATCTCCGTCGAGCGCCGTCTCGCCGGGGCGGAGCGGGTCGGCGACCACCGCACCTCGACCCTCCAGGACCTGGAAGCGGGCAAGCCACTGGAGCTGGACGTGCTCCTCGCGGCCGTGGTGGAACTCGCGGCCGTCACCGCTGTGCCGGTGCCCACGCTCCACACCGTCCACGCCCTGTCGGACCTGCTCGCGAACCAGTCCAGGAGCACGACATGAAGAAGCGGAACCGCGACCCGAAGACGTACACCCGGCTGACCCACCCGCTCGTCCGGGACGAGAAGGGCGGGCCGCTGCGTCCGGCGAGCTGGGACGAGGCACTGGAGCACGCGGCGGCCGGCTTCCGGGCGGCGCGGGGCGCGTTCGGGATGTTCTCCTGCGCGCGGGCCACCAACGAGATGAACTACGTGGCGCAGAAGTTCGCCCGCGTGGTGATGGGTACCAACGACGTCGACTCCTGCAACCGGACGTGCCACGCGCCGAGCGTCGCCGGCCTCTCGGCGGTCTTCGGCTCGGGCGGCGGCACGTCCTCGTACGAGGAGATCGAGCACACGGACGTGATCGTGATGTGGGGCTCCAACGCCCGTTTCGCGCATCCGATCTTCTTCCAGCACGTCCTGAAGGGGATCAGGAACGGGGCGCGGATGTACGCGGTCGATCCGCGCCGCACCTCGACCGCCGAGTGGGCCGAGAGCTGGCTCGGCCTCGACGTCGGCACCGACATCCCGCTCGCCCATGCCGTCGGCCGCGAGATCATCCACGCGGGCCTGCACAACCGGGCGTTCGTGGAGCGGGCGACCAGCGGCTTCGAGGAGTACCGGGAGCTGGTCGAGCCCTGGACGCTCACGGCGGCCTCGAAGGTGACGGGCGTACCGGCGCCCGCGATAAGGGAGTTGGCGCACGCCCTCGCCCGGGCCGAGCGGGCGCAGTTGTGCTGGACGCTCGGCATCACCGAGCACCACAACGGCACGGACAATGTGCGGGCGTTGATCAACCTGGCGCTGCTGACCGGGCATGTGGGGCGGTACGGCTCCGGGGTGCAGCCGCTGCGCGGCCAGAACAACGTGCAGGGCGGCGGTGACATGGGCGCCATCCCCAACCGGCTGCCCGGCTTCCAGGACATCCTGGACGCGGGGGTGCGGGCGAAGTTCGAGTCCCTCTGGGGCACGCGCATCCAGCCGCGCTACGGGCGGACGCTCACCGAGATGTTCGAGGCGATGGAGAGCGGCGAGCTGCGGGCCGTGTACTGCGTGGGTGAGAACCCGGCGCAGTCGGAGGCGGACAGCGCGCAGGCGATGGCGCGGCTCGCGAAGCTGGACTGCCTGGTGGTGCAGGACATCTTCCTCACCAGGACGGCCGAGTTCGCGGACGTGGTCCTGCCGGCGACGGCGGCCTGGTGCGAGACGGACGGCACCACGACCAACAGCGAGCGGCGGGTACAGCGGGTACGGAAGGCGGTGCGGCCGCCGGGCGAGGCCCGCGAGGACATCGACATCATCTGTGAACTGGCCCGGCGGCTCGGCCACGAGGAGTGGGCGTACCCGGACGCCGAGGCGGTCTGGAACGAGCTGCGGGCGCTCTCCCCCGACCACTGGGGCATGACGTACGACCGGCTGGAGGAGCACCAGGGGATCCAGTGGCCCTGTCCCGACCTGGAGCGGATCGAACCGTCCTTCCTGCACGGCAGGTTGTGGGAGTCCGACCCCGAACAGCGGGGTCCACGAGCGTCGTTCGGTCTGGTGCGGCATGATCCGCCCGTCGATCTGACGGACGAGCGGTATCCGATCAGGCTGACGACCGGGCGTCGACTGGACTCGTACAACACGGGCGTGCAGAGCGGGAGTTTCGCCTCGCCGCTGCGGCGCGGGGAGTACGTGGAGCTGTGCCCGGAGGACGCGGAGCGGTACGGGGTCGCGGTCGGCCAGGAGGTCCGCGTGACGTCGCGGCGCGGGTCGGTGGTGGCACCGGTGTGGGTGGACCCCGCGCTGCGGCCGGGCCTCGCTTTCATGACGATGCACTTTCCGGACGAGGTGGACACCAACCAGCTGACGATCGAGGCGAACTGCCCGATCGCGGGGACGGCGGAGTTCAAGGCGTCGGCGATACGGATCGAGCGGATCGAGCGGATCGGGACGAGCGAGGGGGTGGGCTTCGATGGATCTGCGCTTCGGTGACGCCAAGCCGTCGGACGAGGAGCGGGAGGCGGTCGACACGGTCCTCGGTCCGCCGGAGTCGGCGTGGGAGGGCGCGGACGACCGCTCGGCGGGCGACCTGCGATGGGCGCGGGGCGGACGGGAGGCCCGCGAGCGCCGGGACCTGCTGCTCCCGGGGCTGCACGCGCTCAACGACCGGGTCGGGTGGATCAGTGAAGGCGGCCTGGCCTATCTGTGCCGGCGGCTGACGGTGCCGCCGGCGGAGGCGTACGGGGTGGCCACGTTCTACGCCATGTTCGCGGTGCGCCCGCGCCCGGCGCAGGTCCTCCACGTCTGCACGGACCTGGCGTGCGCGGCGCGCGGCGCCGACGCCCTGACGTCCGGTCTGACGGCACAGGGCGTCGCCTTCGAGCCGAGCCCGTGCCTGGGCCTGTGCGAACGGGCCCCGGCGGCGCTGCTGGTACGGGCGGGGGTCGACGAACGGGAGGACGGGCCCCTGTCCGCGCCACCGCCCGACCCGGGGGCGGCGCTGCCGGCCCCCGGCACGCAGCCACTCGGCACCGGCACCGTTCCACCCGATCCCCTGACGGCGCTGCCCGGACCCGGCACCGCGCTGCTCGGCGCGCTGAGCGGCCTGGCGCCCACCGCACCGCCCTCACCGTCGCCCCCGTCCCCGACCCCGACCTCACCACCGGACTCCCCGCCCACCCGCCTGGCCCGCGTCGTCGCGCCGGCCGACGTCGCGACGCTCGCCCGGGCCACCCGGCATCCCGAGGCCGCCGCACCCGAGGCGGACGCCGTCATGGCCGTCCCGCAGGCGGGGCGGCACGGGCTCACCCTCCTCGCGCGCGTCGGGGTCGTCGATCCGTCGAGCGTGGACGACTACCGGGCGCACGGCGGCTACGCGGCGCTGCGCCGGGCGTTCGCGCTCGGACCCGCCGGGGTGATCCGGGAGGTCACCGAGTCCGGGCTCGTCGGCCGGGGCGGGGCCGCGTTCCCGACGGGGCGGAAGTGGCAGGCGACCGCCGCCCAGCCGGACGGCCCCCACTACGTCGTGTGCAACGCCGACGAGTCGGAGCCGGGCACCTTCAAGGACCGGGTCGTGATGGAGGGCGACCCCTACGCGCTCGTGGAGGCGATGACCGTCGCCGGGTACGCGGTCGGCGCCGGGCGCGGCTACCTCTATCTGCGGGGCGAGTACCCGCGCGCGTACGACAGACTCGCCCACGCCCTCGACGAGGCCCGCGCCCGCGGGCTCCTCGGCGACGACGTCCTCGGCAGCGGTTTCGCCTTCGACATCGAAATCCGGCGCGGGGCGGGCGCGTACATCTGCGGCGAGGAGACAGCCCTGTTCAACTCGATCGAGGGCTATCGCGGCGAGCCCCGGTCCAAGCCGCCGTTCCCGGTCGAGAAGGGCCTCTTCGGCAAGCCCACCGCCGCCAACAACGTCGAGACCCTGGTGAACGTGCTCCCGATCCTGACCCGGGGCGCCGAGGCCTTCCGGGCCGCCGAGACCAAGCTCTTCTGCGTCTCGGGCCACGTCACCCGACCGGGTGTGTACGAGCTCCCGTTCGGCGCCGCCCTCGGCGAGCTGCTCGACCTCGCCGGGCCGCCGGACTCCCTGCGCGCGGTCCTGCTCGGCGGGGCGGCGGGCGGCTTCGTCCGCCCCGACGAGCTGGACATCCCGCTGACCTTCGAGGGCACCCGGGCCGCGGGGACCACCCTCGGCTCGGGGGTGGTCCTCGTCCTTGACGAGTCGGTGGACCTGCCGCGGATCCTGCTGCGGATCGCCGAGTTCTTCCGCGACGAGTCCTGCGGTCAGTGCGTGCCCTGCCGGGTCGGCACGGTCCGCCAGGAGGAGGCGCTGCACCGGATCAAGGACCGTACCGGCGCGGCGGCCTCCGCCGACCTCGCCCTGCTGCGCGAGGTCGGGCAGACCCTGCGCGACGCCTCGATCTGCGGTCTGGGCCAGACCGCGTGGAACGCCGTCGAATCCGCCATCGACCGACTGGGGGTCTACCGATGACCACCGTTCCGCTCGCCCCGCCCCGCCGGCTGCTGGAGTTCACCCTCGACGGCTCGCCCGTCCGGGTCCCCGAGGGCGCGACGATCCTCGACGCCTGCCGCGCGGCGGGCACGGACGTGCCGACGCTCTGCCACGGCGACACGCTGACCCCGAAGAACGCCTGCCGGCTGTGCGTGGTCGAGGTCGAGGGCGCCAGGACCCTCGCCCCGGCCTGCTCGCGCCGAGCCGAGCCGGGGATGGTCGTCCGTACCGACACCGCCCGGACCCGGCACAGCCGCAAGGTCGTCCTGGAGCTGCTCGCCTCCTCGGTGGACCTGTCGACCACCCCGGGCGCGGCCGAGTGGCTCAAGGAGTACGGGGCGGAGCCCGACCGCTTCGGCCCCGAGGCGCGCCGGCTCGGGGAGGCGCCGCGCGTCGACAACGACCTGTACGTGCGCGAGTACGACAAGTGCGTCCTCTGCTACAAGTGCGTCGACGCGTGCGGGGAGCAGTGGCAGAACTCCTTCGCGATCTCGGTGACCGGGCGCGGCTTCGACGCCCGGATCGCCGTGGAGCACGACGGGCCGCTGACCGAGTCCGCGTGCGTGTACTGCGGCAACTGCGTCGAGGTCTGCCCGACCGGCGCGCTCAGCTTCAAGCGCGAGTTCGACATGCGGGCGGACGGCACCTGGGACGAGGCCGCGCAGACGGCGACGACGACGGTCTGCGCGTACTGCGGGGTGGGCTGCAACCTCACCCTGCATGTTCAGGACAACGAGATCGTCAAGGTCACCTCACCGCACGACAACCCGGTGACCCATGGCAACCTCTGTATCAAGGGCCGTTTCGGCTTCCAGCACGTACAGAATCGGGTGTAACCACATGGGACGGGTCACCGAACGACGGCGCGTCATCCGGATCCGGGGCGCGGCCGTCAACGAGCGCCCGGACACGCTGGTGGCCGAGGAGCCGCTGGAGATCCGGCTGAACGGCCGGCCGCTCGCGATCACGATGCGCACACCGGGCGACGACTTCGCGCTCGCGGCCGGGTTCCTGGTCAGCGAGGGTGTGCTCGGCGCCGCCTCGGACGTGCGGAACATCGTGTACTGCGCCGGCGCCAAGGACGACGGGACGAACACGTACAACGTGGTGGACGTCCAGCTGGCGCCCGGTGTGCCCGTCCCCGACATCACGCTCGAGCGGAACGTGTACACGACGTCGTCGTGCGGGCTGTGCGGCAAGGCCAGCCTGGACGCGGTGCGCACCACGGCCCGTTTCCCGATCGCCGACGCTCCCCCGGTCCGGCTGACGCCCGAGCTCCTGGCCCGCCTCCCCGACCGGCTGAGGGCCGCCCAGCGGGTCTTCGACCGGACCGGGGGCCTGCACGCCGCGGCGCTGTTCTCGGAGGAGGGCGAGCTGCTGGACGTACGGGAGGACGTGGGCCGGCACAACGCGGTGGACAAGCTCGTCGGCCGGGCCCTGAGCGACGGGCGCCTTCCGCTGTCCCGGGCGGTCCTGCTGGTCTCCGGGCGGGCCTCGTTCGAACTGGCGCAGAAGGCGGTGATGGCGGGCATCCCGGTGCTCGCGGCGGTGTCGGCGCCGTCCTCGCTGGCGGTGGACCTGGCCGCGGAGACGGGCCTGACGCTGGTCGGCTTCCTGCGCGGGCAGGACATGAACGTGTACGCGGGCGAGCACCGGATCGCCCTCGGGGCCGCGGCCGCGCACGGCTGACCGGGCGCCGCCCGCCGCACGGGTCGGGCCATCGGCCGGCGGGGAGCGCCCCCTGCGCCGGCCGGTCCCGCACCCTCCCGCCGCTGTCAGCTTCCGGCGGCTTCCCCGGCGACCGTGAGCAGCAGCTTGCCGGTGCTCGCCCGCGCGCCCATCAGCCGGTGCGCCTCGGCTGCTTCCGCGAGCGGGAACTCGGCGGTGACCGGCAGGGTCACCGTGCCGTCCGCGACCGTCGCGAAAGCCCGCTCGGCCAGGGCGCGCAGCTCGGCCGGGGCGGTCCGCGCGAGCGAGAGGATCGAGAAGCCGCCGACGTTCAGACCCGTCGGGTACAGCTCGGGCTGCCCGACCTGCCACGGCTCGGCCGAACCCGCGTTGCCGAAGGAGACCAGGCGGCCGAAGACCGCGAGCGAGGCGAGGGCGGCGCGGAAGGTGTCGCCGCCGACCGGGTCGAGCGCCAGGTCGACGCCGCGTCCGCCGGTCGCGTCCCGGACGGCCTTCTCGAACGCGCCGACGAAGACCTCGTCGTAACCGTGGGCGAGCGCGTGGTCGGCCTTGGCCTCGGAGGAGACCACGCCGTAGACCGCGCCCGCGCCGGCGGCCTTCGCCAGCTGGCCGACCACGGTGCCGATGCCGCCGGCCGCGCCCTGCACGAGAAGGCTCTCGCCGGGCCGGATCCGGCCCACGGTGTGGACGAGGGCGTACGCCGTGGGCAGGACCGTGGGCAGCGTGGCGGCGGTCCGCGGGTCGATGCCGGGCGGGAGCCGGAAGACGGTGGTGGCGTCGGCGAGGGCCACCTCCGCGTAGGCCCCGCCGTCCGTCAGTGCGGTCACCTGCTCGCCGACGCTCAGTCCTGTGACGCCCGCGCCGAGCGCCCTGATCCGTCCCGAGGCCTCCAGGCCGGGGCGGTACGGCAGGGCGGGGACCCGGTAGCCCTCGGCGCGCGCCTTGAGGTCGGCGAAGTTCACCCCGGCGTAGGCGACATCGATGGTCACCTGCCCGGGCTCCGGCTCGGGCACGGCGGCCTCCACGGTACGCAGGACCTCGGGACCACCGGTCTGCTCGAACTCGATCGCGCGCATGCCACACCCCTGGCTCGACTGTTCAACGAAAAGCGAACAGTCGCGAGTGTATGGTTTTCATCGAACAGTCGGCAAGGGAAAGGCAGCGGAGCATGACGCAGCGCGCCACCGGTCACCGGGCGGCCCCCGAGCACACCCACCCCGACGAGGTCCCGGTCGAGACCGCCCTCGCCGCCCTCGCCGATCCCGTACGCCTCACCCTCGTACGGGAGTTGGCGGACTCGGCCGAGTGGTCACGGAGCTGCGGCAGCTTCGACGTACCCGTCGGAAAGGCGGCCCTCAGCCACCACTTCTCCGTCCTGCGCGGGGCAGGCCTCGTCGAACAACGCGACGAGGGCCCCCGCCGCGTCAACCGCCTCCGGCAGACGGAGTTCGAGGCCCGCTTCCCGGGCCTGCTGGCGCTGGTCCTGCGCGCGGACCGGAGCTAGCGCCTCACCGCCAGTGCGGGGGGGGCAGGGGTCAGGCCAGGCCACGTCAGCGGCGGCGGCCGGTCGGGGTGGGCTTCGGGGCGGGCGGGTCGATCATCTGGAGGGTGAGGGTGGGCGGGGGCTCGGCGAGGCCGGGGCCGCCCGCTGCCGTCCAGGCCAGGATGTCGTCCAGGCAGTCCTCGTCGGTGACGAACGCGATCCAGGCGGCGCGCCCGCCTCTGCGACGACCCTCGGTGGAGGGCTGGACGACGACGATGTTGGCCTGGGCACAGGGGCCGAGGCAGTCGCTGGTGCGGACGGACAGCCGGCCCCCGGACTCGGCGGCCGCGTGGCGCAGCCGGGCCAGCTGGCCGGCGTGGTCGACGCCGGGGTTCTTGCCCGCGTCGCCGCAGCAGCAGCCGCGGCAGACCACCAGGGAGCAGGGACGGGCGCCGTACCGTATCGGGACCGGGGTCACGCGGGACCGTCCAGGGGGTGCGGGGCGAGGCGTGCGCTGGGGCCGAGGGCTCGTGCGGGCATGGAGGCAACGGTAGCGGGACCGTTGATCTTGACCAGGGGGCGGGGCGTGAATCCGCCACTCCCGACAGCCGTCGCCCGCTCAGCTTCGGTTCGCGGCGCCCGCTCAGCCCGACAGCCGTCGCCCGCTCAGCCCCGGTTCGCGGCGACGGCCTGGCGTGGCTCCGTGACCGCCTCCGCGAGCGCCTCCGGGTCCCGGGCACGGCGCTTGGCGATCACCGCGCAGACCATCAGCTGCATCTGATGGAAGAGCATCAGCGGCAGGACCGCCATCGCGGCCTGCGGCCCGAACAGCACGCTCGCCATCGGCAGCCCCGCCGCCAGGCTCTTCTTCGACCCAGCGAACTGGATCGCGATCCGGTCCCCCCGGTCGAAGCCGAGCCGCCGCGCGCCGAACCAGGTCAGCGAGAGCATCGCGGCGAGCAGCACCGCCTCGACCACGAGCAGCAGCCCGAGCCGCGCCGGGGTGACCTGGTGCCAGATCCCGGCGGTCATGCCATGGCTGAAGGCCGTGTAGACGACGAGCAGGATCGATCCCCGGTCGACGTACCCCAGCACCTTCTTGTTCCGCAGCACGAAACCGCCGACCCAGCGCCGCAGCAGCTGGCCCGCCAGGAACGGCACGAGCAGCTGGAGCACGATCTGCGTCAGCGAGTCGGCGTTGAAGCCGCCCGCCGTCGAGCCGAGGAGCAGCGCCGCGAGCAGCGGGGTGAGCACGACACCGGCGAGCGAGGAGAAGGAACCCGCGCAGATCGCGGCCGGGACGTTGCCCCGGGCGATCGAGGTGAAGGCGATCGAGGACTGGACGGTGGACGGCACCAGGCAGAGGAAGAGCAGGCCGCTGTAGAGCGGGGGCGTGAGAACGGCCGGTACCAGACCCTTGGCCGCGAGCCCGAGCAGCGGGAAGACGACGAACGTGGCCGCGAGGACCGTGACGTGGAGCCGCCAGTGCCGGACGCCGTCCAGCGCCTCGCGGGTGGAGAGGCGGGCGCCGTAGAGGAAGAAGAGGAGCGCGATGGCGGCCGTCGAGGCGCCGTCGGCGACGGTCGCGGCGCCGCCGGACGCGGGCAGCAGGGCCGCCAGGCCCACGGTGCCGAGGATCGCCAGGATGTACGGGTCGATCGGCAGCCAGGACGGTAGGAGGGTCGTACGGCGGCTCATGTGCTCCGGCTCCACTGCTTCGGACAAAAGATCGTGCCTCCCCATCCTGCTCCTCGCGGCGGCGATCGGGAATCCCGTACAGCGCTCTGACTGTCATCACGGAACGCGATAACCTGGCTCCTGTGTACGATCCGGCCCAGCTCCGCACCTTCCTCGCGGTCGCCGAGACCCTGAGTTTCACGCGGGCCGCCCGCCGGCTCGGCGTCCGCCAGTCGACCGTGAGCCAGCACGTGCGCCGGCTTGAGGACGCCACCGGGCGCCCGCTCTTCACCCGGGACACCCACAGCGTGGAGTTGACGCAGGACGGGGAGGCGATGCTCGGCTTCGCCCGGACGATCCTCAGCGCCCACGAGCGGGCCGCCGCGTTCTTCACCGGGACCCGGCTGCGCGGGCGGCTGCGCTTCGGCGCCTCGGAGGACTTCGTGGTCACCCGGCTGCCCGAGATCCTGGAGTCCTTCCGGCGCGAGCACCCCGAGGTGGACCTGGAGCTGACGGTCGAACTGTCCGGGACGCTGAACACCCGCCTGGAGGCGGGGCGGCTCGATCTGATCCTGGCGAAGCGGCGCGCCGAGGAGAGCGGGGGCGAGCTGGTCTGGCGGGACGCGCTGATCTGGATCGGGGCGCCGCGGCTGCGCCTCGACCCGGAGCGCCCGGTGCCGCTGATCGTCTTCCCACCGCCGGGCATCACCCGCGCCCGGGCGCTGGAAGCCCTGGAGGCGCAGGGCCGGGCGTGGCGGATCGCCTGCACGAGCTCCAGCCTGAGCGCCAACATCGCGGCGGCCCGTGCCGGCCTCGGGGTGATGGCGCACACCCGCGGGCTCGTGCCGCCCGGTCTGGCGCGGATGCCCGCCCGGGCGGGGCTGCCGGACCTGGGCGACGTCGACTTCGTGCTGCGGAAGGGCCGACGGCCCGGCTCGGCCCAGGACGCGGCCGACGCGCTGGCCGCCGCGATCCTGGCGGGCGGCGTCCGCCTGCACCGGCCGGACTGACCGACCGGGCCGACCCGGCTGACCCGACCCAGCCGACCCGACCCAGCTGACCCGACCGAGCCGATCCGCCGCGCGCTGGCCGTCGCGGCACGCCGGGCAGGTCCGCCGCGCCCTCGTCGCAGCGGCACGCCGGGCAGGTCCGCCAGGGCAGGTCCGACCGGTCATCCGGGCAGGTCCTCCGGGCAGGTCCACCGGACCTGTTCGCCCTTGCGCCCGCCCCGGGGTCGGGTGAACGGTGAGCAGCCGGTACAGATTCCGTGGAGATTGCCGCCCGCCCTACTTACCCCCCGGTCAGTAACCGCCCCCGATACCCCGCCACTTGCTCCCTCACCCTCCCCTGACCTGTGACAACACCCAATGTCCCGGCTTGGTGAAGGCTCTCCCGCCCGTCCGCCGGGTGGGGTACCGTCACCCGCGCCGTACGGAGCGCGACACCGAGCGTGCGAGGAGTCAGGTCATTGCGCGAGTTCACCGTGCCGCCCATCGAGGCGGCGCCTCAGGTCGGCGGTCTGGCGGACGCCGTGTTCGACCGTGCCGAGCAGACTCCCGACCATGTCGCGCTCGGCCGCAAGGACGCCGGCGGGCAGTGGCGTGACGTGACGTCCGCGCAGTTCAGGGACGAGGTCCTGGCGCTCGCGAAGGGCCTGATCGCGCACGGCGTACGGTTCGGGGACCGGGTCGCCATCATGGCCAGGACCCGCTACGAGTGGACGCTGTTCGACTTCGCGCTGTGGACGCTGGGCGCCCAGTCCGTGCCGATCTACCCGACCTCCTCGGCCGAGCAGGTCTACTGGATGCTGCACGACGCCGAGGTGACGGCCTGCGTGGTGGAGTCCGAGGACCACGCCATGACCATCGGTTCGGTCATCGACCGGCTGCCCAGGCTCCAGCGGCTGTGGCAGCTGGACGCGGGCGCCGGCGCGGTCGCCGAACTCACCGCGGCGGGCACGGAGATCGACGAGGACGTGGTGCAGCGGCACCGGCGGGCGGTGACGCCCGAGTCGGTGGCGACGATCATCTACACCTCCGGCACCACGGGCCGCCCCAAGGGCTGTGTCCTCACCCACTCCAACTTCATGTTCGAGACGGACATGCTGACCGGCCGCTGGGAGCCGGTCTTCCACTCCAAGCCGGGCGACGAGGCCTCCACGCTGCTCTTCCTGCCGCTCGCCCATGTCTTCGGGCGGATGGTGGAGGTGGCGGCGGTCCAGAGCGGGGTGAAGCTGGGCCACCAGCCGGTGCTGCAGGCATCCGCGCTCCTGCCGGACCTGGCCGCCTTCCGGCCCACCTTCATCCTGGCCGTGCCGTACGTCTTCGAGAAGGTCTTCCACGCCGCCCGCCGCAGGGCCGAGAGCGAGGGGAAGGCGGGGCCCTTCGACAAGGCGGTCGACGTGGCGGTCAAGTACGCGGAGGCGGCGGAGCACAAGGCCTTCGGGCTCGGCCCCGGCCCGTCGGCGGCGCTGCGGATGCAGCACCAGTTCTTCGAGAAGGTGGTGTACGGCAAGGTCCGCGAGGCCATGGGCGGACGGGTCAGACACGCCATGTCGGGCGGCTCGGGCATGGACCGGCGGCTCGGGCTCTTCTTCGAGGGTGCCGGGGTGACGATCTTCGAGGGGTACGGCCTGACGGAGTCCTCGGCGGCGGCCACGGCCAATCCGCCCGAGCGGGTCAGGTACGGGACGGTCGGACAGCCGGTGCCGGGAACGACGGTGCACATCGCCGAGGACGGGGAGGTGTGGCTGCACGGCGGCCAGGTCTTCTCGGGGTACCTGAACAACCCGCAGGCCACCTCCGCCGTGCTCAACGACGGCTGGCTCGCCACGGGTGACCTGGGGTCGCTCGACGAGGAGGGCTACCTGACGATCACCGGGCGGAAGAAGGAGATCCTGGTGACCTCCAACGGCAAGAGCGTGGCGCCGTCCGGCCTGGAGGAGCGGGTGCGCGCGCATCCGCTGATCGCCCAGTGCATCGTGGTCGGCAACGACCGGCCGTACATCGCCGCTCTGGTGACGATGGATCACGAGGCGGTCGAACACTGGCTGGCGATGCAAGGGCGGGCTCCGCTGCCGCCGGCCGAGCTGGTGCGCGATCCGAGCCTGGAGACGGAGATCCGACGGGCCGTGGTGGCGGCCAACACCCTGGTCTCGAAGGCCGAGTCGATCCGCACCTTCCGGATCCTGGCCCATCCGTTCAGCGAGGAGCACGGCCTGCTCACCCCCTCCCTGAAGCTGAAGCGGAAGGCGATCGAGCAGGCCTACGCGGCGGAGGTCGAGGCGCTGTACGGCTGATCGGGGCGCCGGTCAAGGGCCTTCGACGCCCCAGAACGTCTTCTGACGCATCATCAATTGACGTTGTATCAGTTATTGACGCTTCATCAGCTCGGTCACAGAATGCGGTCACCCGACGGAGGGACGACCGACCGTGCTGCGACCGATCCGCACCCTCGCCGCCGCCGCGGCGGCCCTGCTCCTCGCCACCGCCTGCAACTCTGCCTCCACCGGCGGCACTTCGGAGAAGCCGGGCGTCTCCGGCGCCTCCGGCGCCTCCGTACGCGGAGTCACCGCCGACACCATCAAGGTCGGCGGGATCGTCTCCATGACGACCGCGAGCGGCTACTCCAAGAAGGACACCGACCTCGGTGCCAAGGCCCGCTACGACCGGGCGAACGCCGAGGGCGGGATCAACGGCAGGAAGATCGACTACCTGGGCGCGGAGGACGACGGCCAGGACCCGGCGAAGAACCTCGCGGCCGCCCGCAAACTCGTGCAGCAGGACAAGGTCTTCGCGGTCTCCCCGATGAGCTCGGTCACCTTCGCGGGCGCCGACTTCCTCAACGGTCAGAAGGTCCCGACCGTGGGCTGGGGCACGCTCCCGTCGTTCTGCGGCCCGGAGTACATCTACGGTTTCAACGGCTGCCTCGTCCCCACCCCCGGCGGCACCCTCAACCAGACCTGGCCCGAGGGCCTCGCCGCCGTCCTCGGCGGCGCGCGCGGCAAGTCGGTCGCGCTGATCGCCGGCGACAACGACGCCGGCAAGTTCGGCATCCGCACCTTCACCCAGGGCTTCAAGTCGGCCGGTTTCCAGGTCCCGTACGCCAAGGCCGTGGTGCCCGCGACCTCGATGCCCAGCGACTGGTCGGCCTACACGAAGGAGATCCTGCGCTCGGGGCCCGGCGGCGGCGCGCCCGACGCCGTCGTCTCGGTGATGCAGACGCCGTACAACATCGGCCTGTTCACGGCGCTCAAGCGGTCCGGCTACAAGGGGATTCTCACCGACCCGACGGACTACGACCCGGGGCTCCTCGCGAAGGACGCGACGAAGCAGGCGCTCGACGGGGTGCACGTACTGCTGCAGTTCCAGCCCTTCGAGGCCGACAGCCCGGCGATGCGCCAGTTCAAGGAGGACATCAGGAAGGCGGCGGGCGGCAAGGACGTGCCGCTCAACATGCACATGATGACCGGCTACATGAGCGCCGACCTCTTCCTCGCCGTCGCCGCGAAGGCGGGCAAGGACCTCACCGTCGAGTCCTTCCAGCGGGCCGCCGCCGGGTTCTCCGACACCGGCACGCTCGTCGGCGACCGGGCCCTGCCCAAGGGGCAGAAGGAGAGCTTCGGCTGCGGGTCGCTGGTCCGGCTGAAGAACGGGCGGTACGAGGTGGCCGTGCCGTTCAAGTGCTACCCGCCGATCCCGTTCGGCTGAGGGGCGCGTTCGCGTGGGTGACCTGCTGGGCTTCGTCCTGAGCGGTCTCGTCTCGGGCGCGCTGTACGCGCTGCTCGCGACCGGGCTCGTCCTGTCGTACTCCGCCTCGGGGCTCTTCAACTTCGCGCACGGCGCCACCGCGTACCTCTGCGCGCTGGCGTTCTACGAGCTCCACTCCGGCTTCGGCTGGCCGGCCGTGCCCACCGCGCTGCTCCTGGTGTGCGTGGTCGCGCCCGGCCTCGGCTGGGGGCTCGACCGGCTGATGTTCCGGAAACTGGCGGGCGTCGGAGAGACGGCGCAGATCGTGGCGACCATCGGTCTGCTGGTCGCCCTGCCGGCCGCCGGGCTGTGGGCGGTCGAGCTCCTGGAACGGGCCGGGGCACCGGTCCTGCCCGCCGAGAACCAGTTCGGCCTGCCGGGCGTCGGGCCGAGCCCGGCGGAGTCCTGGCAGCTCCTCGACGGCGTCGGCATCGACTCCGATCAGCTCATCACCTGGGTCGCGACAGCGCTCGCGGCAGCCGGGCTCTGGGTGCTGATGCGGCACACCCGGCTCGGGCTGCTGCTGCGCGCCGCCGTCGACAACCGCTCGCTGACCGAGCTGCGCGGGATCAGCGCGGACCGGCTGTCCTCGATCGCGTGGATGCTGTCGTCCGGTCTGGCGGGCCTGGCAGGGGTCCTCGCGACCCCGCTGCTCGGGCTCTCGGCCCACGACTACACCCTCTTCCTCTTCGTCTCGGCGACCGCGGCGGTGCTCGGGCGCTTCGCCTCCGTGCCCCTCGCCTTCGCGGGCGGCCTCGGCCTCGGGGTGCTGCAGAACCTGGTGGCCGGCTACACCTCCTTCGCCGAGGACATCACCGGTTTCCGTACCGCCGTCCCCTTCCTCATCCTCTTCGCCGGTCTCGTCGTGCTCGCCCAGCGGCGGCGCGCGGCGGGCACGGCGGCGGCGGACCCTCCCCCGGTCGACTATCTGGCCGGGAAGGGCTGGGGCAGACGCTGGGGCGCCTGGGCGGTGGGCGGTGTGCTGCTCGGCACGGCCTTCTACACCGTCACCACCCCGTTCTGGAGCGGGATCCTGGCCCAGGGGCTCGCCATCGGGCTCGTGTTCATGTCCTTCACCGTGGTCACCGGGCTCGGGGCGATGGTGTCGCTGGCCCAGGCCACGTTCGTGACCGGCGCCGCCCTGGTGGCCGGTCTGCTGATGAGCCACGGCTGGCCGTTCGTCGCGGCGGCGGCCGTGGGCACGGTCGCGGCGGCGGTGCTCGGCGCGGTGGTGGCGCTGCCCGCGCTGCGGCTCGGCGGGCGGTCCCTGGCGCTCGCCACGCTGGCCCTCGCCTTCCTCGCGGACCAGGTGCTCTTCCAGCTGGGGTGGCTGCGCAACGGCGACACCGGCTGGGAGATCCCCCGGCCGGTCGTCGGCCCGGTGGACCTGGCCGACGACCGGGCGCTCGGGCTCGCGCTCGTGCTGCTCTGCGGTGCGGTGGTGGCGCTGCTGACCTGGCTGCGCGGCTCGCGGTGGGGCCGGGCGATCCTGGCGGTGCGGTCGGCGCCGGAGGCCGCCGCCGCGTCGGGCGTGTCGGTGGTGCGGACGAAGCTCCTGCTCTTCACCGTGTCTGCGGGGCTCGCGGGGTTCGGGGGCGTGCTCCTCGCCTCGTACAGCACCCGGATCACGGCGACGGACTTCACGGCGATGACGGGTCTGGTCTGGCTGGCGGTCGTCGTCGCGGCAGGGGTGCGGCGCCCGCAGTTCGCCGTGGTGGCGGGGCTCGTCTTCGCGGTGGTCCCGCACCTGATGGCGACGTACGTGACGGAGTCCGCGCACCTGCCGGTGATCCTCTTCGGTCTGGCCGGCCTCGCGCGGGCCAACGACCCGGACGGCTACTGCGCGGCCTGGCCGTCCCGACGGGCGGCGCGCGCGGCCGCCGCCCCCGTCGCCGCGGCGATCCCAGCGCAGCCCGTACGGGAGGACGTACGGCCCCGGCGCCCGGAGGCGGGTCCCGCGTCGGCTCCCGGTGTCCGGCCCGCGCTGGAACTGCGCGGGGTACGGGCCGGATACGGCGGCGCGGCCGTGCTCAACGGGGTGGACCTCGCGGTGCGCGGGGGCGAGGTGCTGGTGCTGCTCGGGCCGAACGGGGCCGGGAAGTCGACCCTGTGCCGGGTCGCGGCGGGGCTGCTGCGGCCCACCGAGGGTCTGGTACGTGTACGGGGCGAGGACGCGACCCGGGACGGCGCGGTCGGGCGGGCGCGGCGCGGCGTGCGGCTCGCGCCCGAGGGCCGGGGGATCTTCGCGGGGCTCTCGATCGAGGAGAACCTGGCCCTGCACCTGCCCGCTGCCGAGGACCGGGACGCCGTGTACGCCCGCTCCCCGGTCCTCGCCGCCCGTCGCGGGGTCCCGGCCGGGTCGCTGTCGGGCGGTGAGCAGCAGCTGCTGGCGCTCGCCCCGCTCCTCCAGCACCCGCCGGAGGTCCTGGTCGCCGACGAGCCGTCCCTCGGGCTCGCGCCCCGTGTCGTGGACGAGGTCTTCGGTCTGCTCACCGAGCTCCGCGCGCACGGGACCGCGCTGGTCCTGGTCGAGGAGAAGGCGGCCGAGGTCCTCGCGCTCGCCGACACCGTGGCGTATCTCGCCCAGGGCGAGACCGCCTGGTCCGGGCCGAGGTCCAAGGTGGACCCGGACCGGCTCGCCGAGGCCTATCTGGGAACGGGGGTACGCCGATGACCGCCGCCATGCTCCGCGCGAGCGGGATCTCCGTCCGCTTCGGCGGCGTCCACGCCCTGCGTGACGTGAGCGTCGACGTCGGGCCGGGTGAGGTCTGCGGCCTCATCGGCCCCAACGGGGCGGGCAAGACCACGCTCTTCGACGTCCTGTCCGGCATCCGCCGCCCGGACGCGGGCGGGATCTCGTACGCGGGGGCGGACATCACCCGCCGCTCCCCCGTCTGGCGGGCCCGCCACGGCATCCGCAGGACCTTCCAACGCCAGCAGCTCTTCGGGCAGTTGACCGTGGCGGACAACCTGGTCGTGGCCCAGGACTGGCGGGGCGGGGCCCGCCGGGGCGCGCACCGGCGGGAGCGCGCCGCGGCCGTGCTCCACGAGTGCGGGCTCGACGCGCTGGCCGCTTCGTACGCCGGCGCGCTGCCCGTCGGGCAGGCCCGCATGGTCGAACTCGCCCGGGCCCTCGCCGATCCGCCCCGGGTCCTGCTGCTCGACGAGCCCGCGTCCGGCACGACCGCCGAGGAGCGGAGCCAACTGGCCGCCGTCATCCGGCACATGGCGGACGAGGAGGGCTGCGCGGTGCTGCTCGTCGAGCACAACGTGGCCTTCGTGATGGAGCTGTGCTCGCGGGTCGTCGTGCTCGACCTCGGCCGGGTGCTCGCCGAGGGGACGGCGGCCGAGGTCCGGGCCGACCCGGCGGTCCGGGAGGCGTATCTCGGCTCGACCGCCCCGCCCGGGAACGGTCAGGGGCGGGGGGCCGGGGAATGAGACCGCCGACGCGTGCGTTGTCGTGGGGAGTACCACTCCCCACGACCTAAGGATCGACCGCACGTGACCACGGACAACAAGGTCCCCTCCCTCACCCTGAACAACGGCGTGGAGATGCCCCAGCTCGGCTTCGGCGTCTGGCAGGTGCCGGACGACGAGGCTGCGGGCGCGGTGACGACCGCCCTCGAGGCGGGTTACCGCTCGATCGACACGGCAGCGATCTACGCGAACGAGAAGGGCACCGGCCGGGCCATCGCCGCGTCCGGTCTCCCCCGCGAGGAGCTGTTCGTCACCACCAAGCTGTGGAACAGCGAGCAGGGCCACGACTCGACGCTGCGGGCCTTCGACGCCTCGCTCGACAAGCTGGGCCTGGACTACGTGGACCTGTACCTCATCCACTGGCCGGTGCCGGCGAAGGACGCGTACGTCGACACCTACCGGGCGTTCGAGAAGATCCTCGCCGACGGCCGGGCGAAGGCGATCGGTGTCTCCAACTTCCTTCCGGAGCACCTGGAGCGGCTGATTGGCGAGACCTCGGTCGTCCCCGCCGTCAACCAGATCGAGCTGCACCCGCAGCTGCAGCAGCACGCGTCGCGCGAGGCGCACGCCCGGTACGGCATCGCGACCGAGGCGTGGTCGCCGCTGGGCCAGGGCAAGGGACTGCTCGACGTCCCGGCGATCGTCGCCGTCGCCCAGAAGCACGGCAGGACCCCGGCCCAGGTGGTGCTGCGCTGGCACCTGCAGACGGGGAACGTGGTCATCCCGAAGTCGGTGACCCCCTCCCGGATCCGCGAGAACATCGACGTCTTCGGCTTCGCGCTCGACGACGAGGACATGGCCGCGATCGCGGCCCTCGACGAGAACCGGCGGCTGGGTCCGAACCCGGCCGAGTTCAGCGTCGGCGCCTGAGCGCGGACGCGACGTGTGACGGCCGAGGTGGGCGCCGGTCAGTCCCGGGCGCCCACCTCACGGGTCCGTACGGCGCGTCCGTACGGTGGGTCAGACGGTCAGGACGAGCTTGCCGCGCGTCCGGCCGGACTCGCCGAGCGCGTGCGCCTTGGCCGCCTCCGCCAGCGGCAGGACGGTGTCGACCTCGGGGCGCAGCCGCCCGGCCTCGACCAGCTCGGCGAGGGCGAGCAGCCCGGCGTAGTCCGGCTCGACCAGGGTGAAGCCGGTGCGGATGCCGCGCTCGGGCGCGGGCGCGTCGAGGGGCGAGGGCAGTGTCACCAGCGAGCCGCCGTCGCGCAGCACGGGCAGCGAGCGCGTGCCGTAGTCGCCGCCGTAGCAGTCGAGGACGATGTCCACGTCGCGTACGGCGGTGGCGAAGTCGGTCGTCGTGTAGTCGATCGGCTCGTCCACGCCGAGGGAGCGCAGGAAGTCGTGCTTGGCGGCGCTCGCGGTGCCGATGACATGGGCGCCGCGCGCCTTGGCGATCTGGACGGCGAGGTGGCCGACACCGCCGGCGGCCGCGTGGACCAGGACCCGCTGCCCGGCGCGCAGGCCGGCCGTCTCGACGAGCGCCTGCCAGGCGGTGAGCCCGGCCAGCGGCAGCGCGGCGGCCTCCACGTGGCTGAGCCCGGCGGGCTTGCGGGCGAAGTGGCGGGCGGGGGCGGCGACGTACTCGGCGTAGCCGCCCGCCTGCTGAGGGAACTGCGGCATGCCGAAGACCTCGTCGCCGGGCGCGTACAGGGTGACGCCGAGTCCGACGGCCTCGACCACGCCGGAGACGTCGAAGCCGAGGATCGGGGGCTCGCCCCAGGGGCCGAAGCCGCCGGTGGCGCGGATCTTCCAGTCGGCGGGGTTGATGCCGGCCGCGTGGACCCGGACGAGGATCTCGGTCGGACCGGGTTCCGGGCGGGCGACCCGGGTCTCGGCGAGGACCTCGGGGCCGCCCCACGCGGTGGCGGCGATCGCGCGCATGGTGGCGGGGGCCTCGGTGGCGGTGTCGTTCATCGGAGGAGCTCCTGGTGGCGGGGGTGTGCTGATGACCTGATGTCCACCAGCCTCGGACGGTCTCTCCCTCACCGGTACTGGCCAGATAGCCATGATGTGACAGAATCTGGCCATGACCTCCTGCGTGCCCCTCCCGCCCGGAGAGCGACCGGCCGACGCGCCCCCGCCCCACCGGGTGGCGGTCCTCGCCCTGGACGGGGTCATCCCGTTCGAGCTGGGCATCCCCGCCCGGATCCTCGGCGGCGCCCTCACGTCCGACGGCTGGCCCCTGTACGACGTGCGCGTCTGCTCCCTCGACGGCTCCCCCGTGCGCACCTCCGACGGTTTCTCCGTCGTCCCCGAGCACGGCCCCGAGGAGCTGTCGGCGGCCGACACCGTCGTCGTCCCGCCCACGGCGAACATGCGCGCCCTCGCCGACGAGGGCAGCCTTGCCGCCCTGGCCGGCGAAGCCCTGGCGCGGATCGGGCCGGGCGCGCGGGTGGTGTCGATCTGCAACGGCTCGTACGCGCTCGCGGCGGCCGGACTGCTCGACGGCCGCCCGGCCACCACCCACTGGTGGGAGGCGGCCCACTTCCGGACCCTCCACCCGCACGTCCTGCTCCAGGAGGACGTGCTGTTCGTCGACGACGGGGACGTCCTGACCTCGGCGGGGGCGGCGGCCGGGGTCGATCTCTGCCTGCACCTGGTACGCCGCGACCACGGCAGCGCCACCGCCAACGCGGTCGCACGGCGCTGCGTGGTCCCGCCGTGGCGGGACGGCGGGCAGGCGCAGTACATCGAGCGTCCGGTCCCCGAGCCGACCTCGACGACCACGGCCCCGACCCGCGCGTGGGCCCTGGAACGGCTCGACCGTCCACTGACGCTGGCCGAACTGGCCGGGCACGCCCGGATGAGCGTGCGCACCTTCACGCGCCGTTTCCGGGACGAGGCCGGGACGACCCCCGGCCAGTGGCTGACCGCCCAACGGGTCGAGCTGGCGAAGCAGTTGCTGGAGACGAGCGATCTGACCGTGGATCACATCGCGTCCCGGACCGGATTCGGCAGCGGGAACTCGCTTCGGCAGCACATGCGTGCCCTGGTCGGGGTCTCCCCGGCCGCCTACCGGCGCACCTTCCATCTCACCTCCAAGGAAAAGGAGTTCGCGCAGTGAGCAGTACGAGCGGTTCGACCGCCCCGGTCGTCGAGGGGCTCTACCGGGTGCGGAACGTGGCGAGCGGGCTGCTCCTGGAGGTGTACGACGGATCGAGCCGCAGCGGCGCCAACGTGCAGCAGGGCAAGGAGAGCGGCGCGCCCGGCCAGCACTGGCACGTCACCGCCGTGCCCAACGGCAGCGGCCTGTACCACCTGGTGAACGCGGCCAGCGGCAAGCGTCTCGACGTGGCCAACGCCTCGACGGAGAACGGCGCGAACATCCAGCAGTGGAAGGCGAACAACTTCGGCGCTCAGGAGTGGATCATCGAGCAGGACCTCCAGTCGCCGGGCACGGTCGCGCTGGTGAGCTTCATCAGCGGGCTGCTGCTGGAGGTCGAGGAGGGCTCGATGGACGACGGCGGGAACGTACGGCAGTGGGAGGACACCGACTCCCCCTCGCAGTGGTGGCAGTTGGAGCCGGTGTCCTGACTCGCTCAGCCCTTGCGGGCGGTGTGCACGGTGGAGGCGGAGAGCATGAAGAGGTCCGTGCGCCGGTGCAGGGAGAGCGGGTTCGCCGGGTCGAGCAGCCGGTCGAGGCTCGCCACGTCCTCGGCGTCGAGCCGCTCGCCGATCGGCTCCCGCAGCCGCGTGAAGTGGGCGACGATCTGTTCGCGGTGGATGGCGGGCACGGGCGCCGGGACGTCGGTGAGGAACGTCCGGGTGCCGCTCGGGGTGAGACCGGCCGCCGCGAGCAGCCCCCGCCAGTCGTCCGGTTCCTCCTTGCTGTCCGGGAGTTCGGCCCGCATCAGGGCGAACCACTCCGCGTGCGCGGCCTCGATCCTGGTCTCCAGGCCGGGCCTGCCGAAGCCGATGTTCGCGGGCAGGTGGCGGGCGTAGAGCCCGCCCTCGACGAGGGCGATGAGCCCGCCGGGCCGCAGCAGGCCGGCGAAGGAGGCGAGGGCGGCCCGCTGGTCGCCGATGTGGTGGGTGGAGTTGCCGGCCCAGATCAGGTCGGCCTCGCCCAAGGTGGCGAAGTCCGCGGGGAGTTCGGCGCGCAGGGTGGTGACGCGGCCGGCCAGGCCCCGCGCCTCGGCGCGCGCGAGCGCCCGCTCCAGGAGTTCCGGGCTCGCGTCCACGGCGACCACCTCGGAGAGCGGGAAGGCCTCGGCGAGCAGGGTGGAGATCACCCCGGGGCCGCTGCCGACGTCGAGGGTCCGGCGGACGCCGACGGCCGGGACGAGCTCGCCGAGCCAGTCGGCGGCCTGGGTGTAGAGGGGGCCGTGGAGCTCGGCCTGGCGCTCCAGGAGCGGCGCCATCGCGGCCCAGTCGAGGTGGGTGGCGTGGTGGTGACCGTGCTTGTGGTCGTGGTCGTGGTCGTGGCCCTGCCGGTGCGCGCTGTCGTGGTCGTGAGTCATGCGGCCAGCCTGCGGGCGTCGCGCGGAAAACGCGAGAATTCTTGCCGTTCCGGCAACACGGTTCACTCCCGCCGCCGGTACTCCTGCGGGCTGACTCCCCGGACCCGCTTGAACGCGGCGCTCAGTGCGAAGGCGCTGCTGTAGCCGACCTGCCGGGCCACCGACTCGACCGTCGCGTCCGTCTGCCGCAGCAGGTCGGCGGCGCGGGCGAGCCGCCAGCCGGTGAGGTACGCCATCGGCGGCTCGCCGACCAGCTCGGCGAACCGGCGGGCGAGTCCGGCACGCGAGACACCCGCCGCGACGGCCAGCGAGGAGACCGTCCAGGGGTGGGCCGGGTCGTTCTGCAGCAGGCGCAGGGCGCGGCCGACGACGGGGTCGGCCATGGCACGGTACCAGGCGGGGGCCTGGGCGCCGGGCCGGGAGAACCAGGCCCGTACGGCGGCGATGAGCAGCAGGTCGAGGACCCGGTCGAGGACCACGCTCTGCCCGGGTTCGTCGCGGGAGATCTCCTCGTCGAGGAAGGGCATGAGCGGGCAGTTCCACACCTCGGTGGGCAGGTGCAGCAGCGGCGGCAGCGCGTCGAGGAGGCGGCGGCTGACCTCGCCGCCCATCTGGTAGGTGCCGACGAGCACGGTGGTCGCGCCGTCGAGGGCGTTGCCCCAGGTCCGTACGCCCAGGTGCATGGACTCGGCGAGCGGCTCCCCGCTCAGGGTGGTGCAGACGCCGCCGGGGCCGATCCTGGCGCGCGGCGGGGCGTCGGGCGCGTCCGCGACGGTGTACGGCTCCGGGCCGCGCGCGATCGCGACGTCGCCGGGGCGCAGCAGGACGGGCTCTCCGCGGTCGGGGACGATCCACGCCTCGCCGGCGGTGACGCACATCAGGCAGAGCGGCGCGCGGTCCTCGATCCGTACGGACCACGGCGGCTCCATGATCATCCGGAGCAGGAAGGCTCCTTTGGCCCGTGGTCCGTCGAGGAGTCCCGCGAGAGCGTCCATGGGGCGCAAGGGTAGACGCACGCGTATGGGAGTGAGTCCGTGGAGCATGGGACGCGGGGCCTGGTCCCGCGAGTCTTGAGCCATGACGACGAACACGAACCAGACGATGTACACGGACACCGGCCTCGCGACGCGGACGGTCCTCGTGACAGGAGCGACCGGCAAGACGGGCCGCCGGGTGGCCGAGCGGCTCGAAGCCCTCGGCGCGACCGTCCGGGCGGGCTCCCGGTCCGGCGCGACCCCCTTCGACTGGGAGTCGTCGGCCACCTGGGGCCCGGCGCTGCGTGGCGCGGACTCCGCGTACGTGAACTACTACCCGGACCTCGCCGCTCCGGGCGCGGTCGAGGCGATGCGGACCGTCGGCGAGCTCGCCGCGGCGAACGGTGTCCGGCGGCTGACGCTGCTGTCGGGGCGCGGCGAGCCGGACGCGGTCCGCGCGGAGGAGGCGCTGCGTGCGGGGCTCGGCTCCTCGGGCGCCGAACTGACCGTCGTACGGGCCTCGTTCTTCGCGCAGAACTTCAACGAGGGGGCCCTGGCGGACGGAGTCGCGGCGGGCTCGCTCGCCTTCCCGGCGGGCGGGACGGCCGAGCCGTTCATCCACGCCGACGACCTGGCGGACGTGATCGTGGCGGCGCTGACCGAGGACGGCCACGCGGGCGTGGTGCACGAGGTGACGGGCCCGCGGCTGCTGACCTTCACGGAGGTGGCGGCGGAGCTGTCGGCCGCGTCCGGGCGCGAGGTGGCGTACGTGCCGATGACCGAGGGCGAATACGCCTCCCTGCTGCAGGAGTTCGGCCTCCCGGAGGGGGATGCGCGGTGGCTCTCGGCGCTCTTCTCGACGCTGCTCGACGGCCACAACGCCGCGGTGACCGACGGAGTGAAGCGGGTCCTCGGCCGCGAACCGCGCGACTTCACGGAGTTCGCGGCGGAGGCGTGGGCGACGGAAGCGGGGGCGTGACTCCGTAGCGGGCCGCAAGGCGGGAGACGGTCTCGGTCAGGCGGTCACGGAGCTCCGCCGGCTCCAGGACCTCGATGTCCGCGCCCAGGGCGAGGAAGGCCTGGTGGGCGTGGGCGACCGACTCGATCGGGAGGGTGGCGCGGATCCTGCCGTCCGGCTCGGGGACTCCGGTGTCGGCGAGGGCCCGCGCCGCCTCGCCGCTGAGGCGCTTCGCCCCGTCCGGGGAGACCAGGACGAGGGCGTCGCCGCCGTGCAGCCGGGCACGGAAGGCGATCTGGTGGGCGGCCCACCAGTCGGGCAACGAGAAGTCCTCGGGGATGTCGAACTCCTCTGCGGTGAAGTGGAGTTCGAGGATCTGGTCGACCCGGTAGCTACGCGGTCCGGGGGCCGCGACCAGGTACCAGCGGCCCGCTTTGAGGACCAGGCCGTACGGTTCGAGGCGCCGGTCGACGTCCGTGGGCTCCTTCCAGCGGCGGTAGCGGACGGCGAGGACACGGCCCGCCCGCACGGCCTCGGCGACCCCCGGCAGGAACGGCGCTTCGGTGTTCTCCGCGTACCACCCGGGCGCGTCGATGTGGAACCGGGACCGCAGCCGGTCGACATGGTCGCGCAGCGGCGCCGGCAGGGAGGCGCGCAGCTTCAGCTGGGCGTCGACGAAGTGTGCGCCGAGCCCGAGTTCGGCGGCGGCGCCGGGGATCCCGGCGAGGAAGAGCGCCTCGGCCTCCCCGGCGAACAGGTCGGTCAGCCGGGAGAAGCGGTGGCCGGCGAGCAGTTGGTACCCGCCGGAGTGGCCGGCGTCCCCGTAGAGCGGCACACCGGCCGCGTGCAGGGACTCGACGTCGCGGTAGACCGTCCGTACCGACACCTCCAGCTCGTCGGCGAGCTGGGCGGCGGTCATCCGACCGCGGGTCTGGAGCAGGAGAAGGATCGAGATGAGACGGCTGGACTTCACTGACACAGGGTGTCAGTGAAGCGTTCCTACAGTCCAGCCATGGCTTTCGCAGAGAAGTTGCTCTTCGTGCCCCCGCCGATCGAGGTCGGCGGCCGGCGCGTCAAGCGGTACCACGTCACCCACGACCCGGCGGGCATCGCGCCGGAGGTGGAGAAGGCGGCGTACGCGCTCCTGCCCGAGATCCTCCCCGAGCCCGACTCCACACCGGCGGCGTCCTTCGTCGTGCTGCACCGGGGCGGCGACACCGGCGCGTATCTGAACGTGTACAGCTGGGTGTGGGACAACGTGATCCACTTCGCCGGCGCGGCGGCCGGTCAGCCGGTCCTGGGCTGCCCGGACACGGACCCCACCCACTTCGTACGGACCGACCTCCGCTGGATCGGCTGCGTCTGGGAGCTGCCGCCGATCCAGCACGAACGGAACGCCTGGGTCCGGCACATACTGACGCCGGACACCCCCGACCTGGACGCCTACGCCCTCGACTCCCTTCCCGCGGGCACCACGGGAGACAGTGCATGACCACCGACCAGGGCTTCGCCTTCCTCGACGGGCGGTGGACCGTCCACAACCGCCGGCTCGCCGATTTCCTCGACCCCGAGAGCGGCTGGGAGGAGTTCGACGGCCACACCACGGGCCGGCTCTTCTGGGGCGACCGGGCCCATGTCGACGAGATCGTCTTCCCGTCCAAGGGGTTCAGCGGGCTGACGTTGCGTCTGTACGAGCCGGACACCGGCGAGTGGACCCTGAACTGGTCGAACAGCCGCACCGGCCGGCTCGATCCGCCGGTCAGGGGGCGGTGGGCCGGGGACGGCACGGGAGAGTTCCACGGCGAGGACAGCTACGCGGGCAAGGACGTGCGGGTGCGGTTCCGCTGGTCGGGGATCTCGGCGGACACCGCCCGCTGGGAGCCGGCGTTCGCGCTCGACGGCGGGGAGTGGGTGACGAACTGGGTGATGTCGTTCAGACGTCCGTGACCGGCCGCTTCTCGAAGGCGACGAGCCGGTAGGCGGGGTCGGCGCGGGGTCGGTCCTGGTCGGGGAGGGCGGCGAGTGCGGCGGCGAGCGCGTCCGTGGTCGCCTGCGGGCCGTCGAACCAGGAGGCGTAGTAGCCGCGCCGCAGGTTCTCCGCCGTACGGCGCGGTGTGGCGCCCTGGCCGTGTCCGGTGAAGCGGGTGGCGCCCGCCGGGACGAGGCCGTGGGTGGCGGCGGTCGCGGTGATCGGGTCGGCCCGGTCGAAGGCCCGCCCGTGGGAACGGTACGGAGCGAGGACGCGGTCGATGTCGCTGCCGACGTCGTGGGCCGCGTCCTTGTCGACCGTGGCGACGAACACCCCACCGGGGCGCAGCACCCGCGCCGCCTCGGCCACGATCGCGGCCGAGAACGGCACCAGGTGCAGCAGCCAGACGGCGCTGACCGCGTCGAGGGAACCGTCCGCGAGGGGCAGCGCGCGGGCATCGGCCAGCACGACCCCTCCCGGGACCCGCCGGGCGGCCCTGCGCGCCATGCCGGCCGCCGCGTCCGCGCCGTACACCCGCAGTCCCGGGCGGACCAGACGCTCGGTCACGAGCCCGGTTCCGCAGGCCAGGTCGAGCAGCGTACGCGCCTCGGGCGGGACGAGCCGGAGAACGGCCCCGGCCGCCGCCTCGGCCCGAGGCACCCCGCCCCGCGTCTCGTCGTAGCGGTCCGCCTCGGCGTCGTAGTCCAGCACGGTCTCCCCCATGGGGAGACCGTAGTCCCCCGGGTCAGCTCGCGCCGTGGCCGGGGGCGATGTGGTCGACGCGGGCGGCCAGTTCGAAGTCCTTCTCGGTGACCGCGGGACCGGCCGAGTGGGTGTTCACGGAGACCGCGACGGTGTTGTAACCGAGCGTCAGATCCGAGTGGTGGTCCAGCTCCTGCTGGATCTGCGCCACATGGACGACCATGGCGGTGGCCGCGAAGTGGTCGCCCAGGCGGTACGTGCGGGTGATCCGGTCGTCGTCGAGGGCCCAGCCGGGGAGCTCGCGCAGCCGGTCCTCGATCTCCTTCTGCGACAGCGGCTCTGTGGCCATGTCCGTACTCCCTCCGGTCGGGTTGCTCACGGTGACGATACGGGCCCCTTGACTCGATACCCGGACCGACACCTGGGATAGCGTCGGAGCATGACATCGGTGGACACGAGTACCGGAGTGGGGCCGCTGCTGCGCGGCTGGCGCGAGGAGCGGCGGCTGAGCCAGCTGGAGCTGGCGCTGCGGGCCGACTCCTCGGCCCGGCACATCTCCTTCATCGAGACCGGCCGCTCGCGGCCGAGCGAGCAGATGGTCCTGCGCCTCGCCGAGCACCTGGACGTGCCCGTACGCGACCGCAACGCGCTGCTGCTCGCCGCCGGTTACGCCCCCCGGTACCGGGAGTCGACGCTCGACGACCCGCGCCTGGAGACGTTCCGCGAGGGCATCGAGCAGCTGCTGCGCGGCTACGACCCGTACCCGGCGCTCGTCGTGGACGGCGCCTACGACGTGGTGGCCGCGAACGACAGCATCGGCCTGCTGCTCTCCGGGCTGCCGGAGCACCTGCTCACCCCGCCCCTGAACGCGATGCGCATCACGCTCCACCCTGAGGGGCTCGCCCCCCGGATCCGGAACCTGCGGGAGTGGCGGGGCCATCTGCTGGCCCAGATGGAGCGGCAGATCGCGCTGTCCCGCTCGCAGCCGCTGCGCGAGCTGTACGAGGAGGTGGCGGCGTACCCGCTGCCGCAGGACGGCGTCGCGGACCCGGAAGACCGGGAGGACCCGGAGCCGTACCCGTACTTCGCGCTGCCGCTGCGGATCGAGCACGACGGCCGGGTGCTGTCGTTCGTGTCGTCGATCTCGACGTTCAACACCCCGATGGACGTGACCGTCGCCGAGCTGGCCATCGAGACGCTGCTCCCGGCCGACCCGGAGACGGTCGCGTATCTGCGGTCGCTCAAGGCGTAGCGGTCGCCCGCAGGGCCGACCACTGGAGGCCGGCGAAGCCGGCGACGGTGGCGGCCTGCATGAGGGTCCAGACCGTGCCCGCCGTGGTGGGCTCCAGCCAGGCGAGGAGGGCGACGACGCTGAGCAGCGTCCACAGGACGTTGATGTCGACGACGAGCTTGACGCCGAGGGCCGGGGGCTCGGCGCGGCTCGCGACCCAGGCCACGCCGGCGGCGTACACGGCCAGGAAGAGGCCGAGTTCGACGAGCAGCGCGGAGTCGACGCCGAACAGCTCGCCGAGCGGCCCGGAGGCGGCGAGGTAGGCGAGGGCGTTGCCCCCGGTGACCACGGCGTCGAGCGCGAGGAACCGGCGCAGCATGGACGTCGGGCGGGTGGTGCGGGAGAGTCCGGCGAGCAGGGCCTGGGACATGGCGGATCAGCCTCCATCGAGGACGTTTCTGCTGGTCGTGGTCCCGGGTCTCGGCCGGAGTGCGCCGGCCGAGCCCCGATGGCCACCACGATGCCGCCGCGCCGGACGTGGGTCGATTACGTGGGAGGTAATGCGACCCGTCTCGCGGCCACCTTCAACCCATCCACCACCCCACAGGCTGGGAGCCACAGCGTTCGCCGAAGTACGCCTGAGTTCGTTGCGTGTCGCCTCCCGTGGCTCCCCGTCTGGCTCCCCGAGCTGTCAGGAGGCGGCCCGGGCAGTCAGGTGCTTCCGCCCTCAGCCACGAGAACACAGCGCCACACAGGTGCGGAATCTACGCATTGCTTCCTGTTGCGCAGGAAGTGACGAGCCATCTCGCCGGCCTCCCTCGATCGCAGATTCGACTGTCGGAGGGTTCCACCCGTGTGGCGGTTCTCTGTGGCCTTTGGTGTCTACGAGCCACCTTCCAACGGCCCAGACGCCAGGCTGGGTGTCATCACGCCCCCTTCACGCTATGAGATCAAATGACAGGCGCGCATCCAGGAAGCGAAGTTAGGGCTTCTCCCAATTCACCATCCTCCTCTTCTGAATGCGGTGCTGAAAATCTCGAACTGAGGAAACGAGCCCTTCGGGCCCCTGCTCGGGATCCCACGTCCTCATCACAATGAGCGGCTCACCATACCCTTTCTCCCGCATCAGGTAGTTCTTCACGACAGATGAAACCTGACCCGTTGGCGTCACCACCAAGAGACCCGAGAGGCCACTGATTTCAGCCAACCCTCGAAGTTGAGTCAATTCCTTAAGTCCGATCACCTGCACCATTTTGACCTCAACACCGAAGGGACCGTTCGAAGTTTCAATAATGGCATCAGGGAGGATCTCACCCTTCGCCGACACGGAATGACGAGTATCCGCCATCCCAGGAAATGCTTCCTGCAAAGCCGAAATCACTGCAGCCTCGTACTGAACGTAATCCCCCAGGGAAGACCTTGTCACCTGCTGAATCGCCTCCGGAGACACTTCTTTCGCCAGGAACTGGGCGCTCCTTCTCAGGAATCCAGACAATCGCTGCTGATAGTACTTGACGCCAACCGATTCCATCTCCTTAACCAATTCGACGCGAGGCCCAATGGTCCGACCACTCTGCTCCCGATACCAGTCCTCCTTGGCGTCGTTCGTGACAAGGAGTACCCGATCGGGACCTCCTTCACGGTGGCTCTTCAAATGCTCCAGCAGCTCCAGCCAAAGGAGGGCATCCCCGTACCGGTTGGCAAGCGGCTTAGAGGCATCCTTGTACCCGGGCGGAACCTCCGCTTCATACCTCACCTCAGCCTCCTTAATCCACCCTTCCCGGATCACTCCCGACGGAGCCTCACCGACTCTCCCTTCGAGAATTGACTCCCATCGCGAGAGGATCGAATCCAACCTCAACGCATCCTCAAGCTTCTCATCCCGCCCTTCACCGAGACGCGCAACAAGCGCAATCGCATCTTCCAAATGTCGGGTGATGCGAGATTGCTCTTGATCGGTCACCACAGGATGCCCCTTCAGGGTCTTCATGTGAGCTTCAATGGATTGCAAAGCCTGCTTTAGAGGCTTCTCCAGATCCGCATAGACCTTGTCCTCGCCACCGAGAACATTCGGGCGATTCTTGAAGAACTCCCAACCTGCCTGATAAGGAATCCAGATACGCTCCTTGAGTTCCTCCAGCACGGAGAAAACTTGCACCCTTGTTTCCGCATCAACCCGATAGGGAGTGAGCAATACGTTCGCATCAAGAACAATCATCCCCTCACTAACGAATCGCTCGTACTCCGAGTCATCCGGCGTGTAGTACTCAGAAAACGATGCGCGCATTCCCACCCCTAAAGCCAACGAAGCCTCGCGCGCCATCATCAACGAGAGGACCTGGAAGCCGCAACCGTTTCACCGAGATATCGAAACCCTTCCAGCCACCCAGCCCACCCGCACGCCACGGGTGCCGCAGAAGCGAGGCAACGATGGCCGCCCACGTGAAGACAGAGCCCCGATACGCTGGCCGCTACCAGTCGCCAATTGGGGAGCGTGTGCCAAGGATGGGACCCAAGACACAGAGGGTCTACGAGACGATCCGGTCCAGGATCGAGTTGGGCCGATACGGCCCAGGCGACAAGCTGCCGTCCGAGCGGGCGCTGAGCGCCGAACTTGAGATCGGCCGTACCGCGCTCCGCCAAGTACTCGCACGGCTAGCGAACGAGCACTTCATCAGGGCTCACGATCGCAGCTCCTACCGAGTCCTAGGAGGCGAGAGCGCTCCGACGCCAGCAGAGATGGAGCCGTGGAAGATCCATGGCTCCCGCCACGTCTATGAGAACCGTTGGGTGAACCTGGACCTGGTCGACGTCGAGCCTCCCGGCGTCGAGCGCTTCGAGCATCACGTCGTCCGGCTCTTCCGCGTTGCCATCACCGCTGTGATCGACGACCAAGACCGTGTGCTCATGCTGTGGCGCTACCGCTTCGTTCCGGAGCAGTGGGGCTGGGAACTGCCGGGCGGAATCGTGGATGCGGGCGAGGACGCCTCTACCACTGCGGCCCGCGAGACCGAGGAAGAGACGGGTTGGCGTCCCGGCCCAGTCAAGCACGTCGTCAGCTACCAGCCGATGATCGGCATGGTCGACTCGCCACATGAGATCTTCGTAGCCCGCGGCGCCGAGAAGGTCGGTGAACCGACCGACGCGGAGGAGGCCGGCGAGGTCGCCTGGATTCCCTTGGACGACATCCCACGCTTGATGTCCGAGGGCAAACTCATGGGTTCGGGCACGCTCGTGGCTCTGCTTCACATCCTGGCCTCCCGCACTAGAGGCGACCGGTAAGCAGATCCACGCGACGGCGATACCGCACAGACCCCGTGCGGTTCGCCAGCAACCTGGCTTGCTGAAGGTGGGACCGAGCGTCTTCCAACTCCCCCCGGGCCAAGTGCGCCTGAGTGAGATCGCAGTGCAGGCCGGAAGTCGCGCGTACGAAGGACGCGTCCGCGCTGGCCAGGGAGGCATACAGCTCTTCCATCGCTGAGGCGTCCCCGAGCTTGGCGAGGACGTTCCCACGCCACCTCGCCAGGTGATCCGTGTTGAGGAAGATGCTCAACATTTCGGCATCGCGCACTTCACCGTCGTCGGGGAGGAGCGAGGTCGCTCGCTCAAGGGCTGCCCGCGCCTCCGACTCCCAGCCTTCCCCCGCCGCTGCACACAACTCGGCCTCGGCGGCAGCCAGCCAAGCACGCAGCCTCGGCGACTGACGCTCGGCATGGGTGCGCTGTGCGTCGTGCACCAGCTCGATCGCGAGCTGGGGTCGCCCGGCGTCCGCGAGTACGTACGCCTGCTCACCCATGGCGTGCGCGAGGTAGAGCGGGGAGTCGGCGTCCTGCGCGGCCTTCTTGGCGAGTTCGTACCTGCGCCAAGCCCTGTCAACAGCGCCGGCGTCCAGAGCTTGCCACGCGGCGAGGGTGGACGCTCCTGCGAGCGCGGTCGCGATGGGCTTCCGCATCCCTGGCAGAACAGCGAAAGTCAGCGCTTCCTCCATGGCCGCCAAGTGGCCATTCATCTGGTCAACGAGGCCAGTCGCACCCATCTGGCGGTCCATGGTACGGAGTAGCTCGGTTTGGGCCAGGAACGACGGAACCATGGATTCGCTCAGGCTGCCCGCCGCATCGATCCGGCTCAGCAGATCCGCGTAGCCGTCTGCCTGCTGCTCGGGCGCGCTGGCCTCGCCGCGCAGCTCATCATCCGTAACACCCAGGAGCGGCCTAAGGATCACGGCGTACCGATCCGTGATCGCGCGTCGGCCGTTCTCCCACTCCGAGATGTACGTCTTGAGGCTCGCGGCCGAGGCGATGTCGAGTAGCCGTTGCTCCGCAAACCGCTGCATCTCGTAGATCAATCGGTCCTGAGACCACCCTCGCGCGGTCCGGACTGTCCTTAACCCCTTAGCCACTCCGCCTCCCGAAAAGCCCCAGGTGAGAGCTGGTTAACACCCTTGAGGTTAACCGCAGTTGGCTACCGCAGCACCCAACTCAAGCCGTTCTCTGGAGAAGCACACCGACACGCACCCCACACCAAGGGTTGCATCTGGTGCGCACCAGATGCCAATCTATTGGTGCGCACCAGATGGGTCGGATGGCCCGGGTCTGATGTGCCTACAACTCAACAGAGTGATCCACCGCAGCAACACGACCGTGAAGACGCCGGCGAGGCGAGTGGAGACCAGCCGACCGAGACCGGGCCCGCGTCACAACCGGGCCCCACACCCCGTAGGGGGACACGCCATCGGCTCTAAAGAACCGCGTGGCCGACAGCCGCACAAGCTCCGGGAACCAGACCTCCCCGGGGTTAGCGCCACCACGCGACTAGGGGGTCTGACCCGCAACACCCCACCATCTCCGCAGCCCAGCGCTGCGGCCGGTTGCCTCCTCCGCCCGTCTCGTACGGGCGGGGTTGAGGGGAGCCGGATCCCTGGTTCTAACGGCGAGAGGCCCCGGAGTTGCCGCTCCGGGGCCTCGTTTCGGGCCGTTCCTGACTGGAAGGAACACACCCAATGAAGTCCATCGCTGCACTTCAGGCCCTTGTTACCTCCACCCCGTTCGACGGTGAGCCGTCGGACGCGGAGCTGGACGGGATCGAGCAGGAGATGCCGCTGGTCCTGGCGGAGGTCGACCTGCTCGACGCACAGATCGCGACGCTCGACCGCACGCCGTCGGTGCTGGACGCCCGCCGGATCCGCCGAGCCCACCGCCGCGTCCTCGCCGCCCGCACCACGCTCGCCAACCAGGCCGCCGCGGCGGCGCCGGAGGTGGCGTGATGGCCACGACCATCACCGCGCACCTGACCAGCCGGCACGACCGCTGGCGCCTCTTCGTCCTCCTGCCCGGACCGGTCGCCGACTGGCCCGAGCACGACCTCGGAACCGGTGACGTACCGACGATCCGGGAACGTTCACGGGCGCTGAACGCGCTCGGCTACGTGTTCACGGACGACGCCGAGTGGTCCTGGACGGAGCCCACCCTGCGGCCCAACGACCCGGACGCCCGGGCCTACCTGATCGCCTCGATCGAGGTACGGGAAGCGGCGGAGGCGCGGGGATGAACAGTGTTCAGATCCGTTCAGCCGAGCGCGCGCTGTCGGCCGGCACGTGGCTGATCGTCGGCGGCGCAATGCTCTACTCGATCCTCACCGTCACCCCGCTCATGGCTGCCCACACCCCCGACAAGTGGGACTGGACGGCCCCGATCCTTCCCCTCGTCGTGGACGCGGCGGTCGTGATCGTGGTCCGCCTGGACGCCGTGCTGGCCCGACTGGGCGGGCACGGCGGCCGGTGGCCGATCGTGCTGCGGTGGATGACCGGCTGCATGACCCTGGCCCTGAATGTGGCGGATTCCGCGCTGAGGAATGACCTGGTGGGCGTGGCCGTCCATGCGGTCGCGCCGCTGCTGCTGATCGTGACGGCGGAGACCGGACTCGCCTACCGGCGGGCCATCACCGCCGCTCTCGCCGCGCAGGAAGTCCAGCGCAAGGCCGAGCAGGCGGAGCGCGACCGGGAACTCCGGGAACGGCGCGATACCGAGGCTCGGCGGGTCCGCGAGGAGCGCGAGCACGCCGAGTCGCTTGCTCGTGAACAGCGTGAGCATGAGGCCCGCCTCGCCCGTGAACAGGCCGAGCGGGACGAGGCCACGCGCCGCGCCGAGCGAGCCGAAGAGCAGGAGCGTGAGCGTGCGGAACAGGTGGCCCGTGAACACCGTGAGCGCGAGCGTGAACAGCAGCAGCGGGAGCGTGAACGCCTTGAACGCGAGGCCGCTCAACGCTCTAAGGCCGACCGACTGGAGCGCGAAGCCGCGGCCCGTCGGGAGGAGGCGGAGCGCTCGGAGCGGGCGGCGCGTGAACGGGCCGCGCTGCTCGCCGGGGGGCCGGTGAACGAGAAGCTCCCCGAGGCCCGTGCCCGTCAGATCGTCGCCGCCGCCGTCGCGGAGGGCATGTCCGTGAGGGCAGCTGTGGACCTGTGCGGCTGGTCGGTCGGCTGGGTCTCCACCCGCTACCAGGAACTGCGCGACACCACCCCTGAGTCTGCTCGTGCTCTGGAAGGAGCCGCGTCGTGAAGCTCTCGCCGAACACCGCCCCGGTGGAGCCGGTCAACCTCCTGATCCGCTTCCACAACCAGGTCGGCGCCGCCGTCGACGTCACCGGCACCACGGCCTACATGGGCTCGCGCTGGCGCTGCCACGGCTGCGGCGACGACGACGGGCTGCACGGCATCATCTCCACCCGTCGCAACGCCAACGACCACGCTGGCTTCTGCCGCGCCGCGTACCACCGCCTGTGATGGGCACCATCCCCACCTACCGGTGGCGGTGCGCCCCCGACGGCTACGCCACCTACCGCCAGCTGCGGGCGATGGGCCTTCGGCCCGGCGGTCAGGACGTGGCCGCGCAGCTCGAACGGCCGCGCCGCCGACGGGGGCCGCTGGTCGCCTACCTCTACCGGATCGACCGGGCCAAGCCCGTACGCCCGATGACGCCCGCTCGCTGGGCGGCCCTCGATCGAGCGAACACGGCCCGCAGGATCTGCCCCAACTGCCGCCGCGACGCCGGGTATCGCATCCCGCCCTCGCTCGGCATGTGCGTCCCGTGCGCGGACGCTCCCCAACTCGCCGCGTGAAACAGGAGAGAAGCCCTGTGGCCAGCACCAACCCCCGGAACCTGCGCCTGGCGGCCGGGGCGGCCCTCGTGGTCGCCACCGTCTGCGGCGCAACCACCGCGATCCGACTCGACGCCTACAACGTCCCGTTCAGCCTGGCCGTGGCGTGCGGGCTCGGTGCCGCGAGCACCGCGTTCGCGCTCCTGATGCGGCTGGTCGGACGCCTCGGCACGACGGTGTACGCCTGCCCGGTCGACGGATGCAACTTCCGCGCCCGGCTCACGGCCGCGAGCCCGGCCGATCACCGCCGCTTGCGGGAGGCCGCCGCCGCCCACCCCGCCCATCACGTTCCGCGTTCCTGACCTGCAACACCTCGCCCAGCAGGGCCCACACGCCTCGCCCTAGGAAGCCTTGCGTGTGGGCCCTGCTGTTTCTCCGCGAAGGAGTGCACACCAGCATGACGGACACCACCCTCGCCCCGGTAGAAGCCACCGAGGCCCCTCCGGACACCACCCCGTCCCCCGCCCCCGAACCCGTTCCCGCCCCTGTCCCGGCCGTTGAGCACACGCCGGGCGGTTGGCCGGTCGTGCCGCTCGCGGTGACCGGAACGAACGCCACCACAACGCTCCTGGCCGCCGCCGCCCTGGTCGGCGGCCTTGCCGCGCTCGCGGTCGCCGCCACCGGGGCCGTCGTCCTCGGCACCGCCGCCGCAACCGCCCGCCACCGCCGCGACCGCAAGGCCAAGCCGAAGAGCAAGGCCGCCAACGGCCGTACGACCCGCACGGGCAGCACGGGCAGCACGGGCAGCACGGCAGGGGCGGCATCGGCCGGTCGACGCGGTACCGGCCGGGTGCCGACACAGACCCGAAACGGGAGCTCCGGCACCACCAAGCCCGGTCGCGGGCGCGGCACCGGATCCCGGACCACCGCCGCATCGGCCCCGGCAGGGAAGAAGGCGGCCGGGCTGAACGGCACCCGCAAGACGGCCACGGTCGGCGCGTCCACGCTGGGTTCGTCCTCCGGGTCCCGCAGGCCTGCGGGCCGTGTCGGACAGGTCAAGGCGCTGCGTGACCAGACTCGGCAGGCGGCGCCGTCCCGGGCAGAGCGCCGCAACGACACCAAGGGCGCCCGCCGCTCGGTCGCGGACGCCCGCCGCCAGGCCAAGGCCAACCAGCGGTCCGCCTCGCTCGCGAAGAAGAGCCCGGTCGGCCGGGCTGTGGCCAAGGCCGCCGGCCGGATCGGCAAGGCCCGTGGCACCGCGATCGAGCGGGCCCGTACGGCCCAGGACCGCCGGGCGGCCGGGCGGGTCGACGCGCAGCGTGACCAGGTCCGCAAGGCCCCGGTCCGGAAGGCGGCCCGGAGGGCGCTGCGCAGGTCGGCGGCCCGCTTCCAGCGGCGGCGCCTGCTCGCGGCTCTGCTCGCCGGGGCGCTCGGGATCGTCGGGATGCTCACCACGCCGCTCGGGCGGAAGCTCGGCATCCCGTGGCTGATCCAGCCCGGCCGGCGCCTGTTCGCCCGCCTCATGTGCACCGCCGCCGAGCAGCGCCAGGGCCGCGACGCACAGATCCGGGCCGCCCTGCAGGACGACGAGGCCGCGATCGACGCCCAGGCGGCCGACGACGCGGCCGAGCAGATCAGCGACATGGCGGAGCGGCCCGCCGGCCTCGTTCCCGCCGCACCCAACAGCAGCAACAACAGCAGCGAGGGAGAGAACGTGTCGGGTTTCCGGTTCGAGGAGCACGCGGCGGAGATGGAAGCCGCGGCGAACAGCTACGACCCCGAGAACGCCATGGAGATCCTCGCCATGGTCGAAGGGCTCCCGGCCGCGCTGACCAGCGTGGCGAGGGTGATGCAGATCCTGGCCGAGCGCGCCGACTCCGAGTTCCCGCTGGAGAAGGAAGTCGCGGACGGCTTCAACGACATCTACACCGCCCTCATGAGCGCGGTCACGGTCGCGGAGGACATGGGGCCGCTGTTCCGCACCGCGCACGAGCAGGACATCGCCCGCCACGAAGACCCCCGCAACGGGTCCGAGGCCGAGAAGGGATGGAACGTCTGACCATGGCATCCAACACCGCCTCCACTGGGCCGGTGTGGGACTGGGCGGCCGGTCACGGACCCGTGACCGGCGCCCTGTCCGCCACCACCGGAGCCCTCGCCATCGCCACCACCGGCGCCGCCACCGGCATGCCCCCCGGCTGGGCCCTCGCCGTCGGCGCCGCCGGCGCGATCGGCCACACCATCACCAGCCTCCGCGACCGCCTGGCCGCCCGCACCGTCACCATGCGCGCCGCCTCCTGGCTCGTCGGAGCAGGCTGGACCACCTGGGCCATGGCTTCTGGGCCCCTCACCTGGGCCGCTCTCGGTTCCTTGGCCACGCTCGGCGTCGGTCTGGGTGCGGCGGCCCGCTCCACGCTCCTGTATGAGGAGGCACGGGAGTTGGAGGCGATCGCGCAAGCCGAGCGTCAGGTCGCGGCGGAGCTCTCCGCCGAGCGGCGTGCCATCGCGGCGGAGTGGGTGGACCGGATCCAGCGCGTCTGCAACATCACCGTCCGCGTCCTCGCGGTGGAGATGTGGCCGACGGGGACCGGGTTCACGATCGACGCCGAACTCCCGCCCGGCGGCGCCACCTACGACCGCATCGCCCAGTACGCCGCGCAACTGGGCTCCGACGCCCGCCTGCCGCACGGCTGCACCGCCAACGCGTCACGCGGCATCAACCAGGGGCGCGTCCTGATCGACGTCACCACCGTCAACGTCCTCGCCGAGGAGATCACCTACCCCACCGACTACACGCCGCTTTCGATCTACACCGGGATCCCCTGGGGTTACCGGACGAACGCGGAGGAGATCTGCGTCTACATGCGTGAGCAGTGTGCGCTGGTGGTGGGGCCGACGGGGTCGGGCAAGACGAACATGGTCCACGTGATCCTGGCCGGGTTCGCCCGCACCACCGATGTCCTGACCTGGGTCATCGACCTCAACGCCGGATCCGCCGGCCTGCCCTGGGTCCGCCCGGCGCTCGATGCCGAGGGCGGGTTCATCGACGGTGTTACGCCGGGGGTGGACTGGCTCGCGTCCTCCTACGAGGAAGCCGTCCTGATGCTGGATACGGCGCTCGCGATCGGGCATCACCGCAAGGTCGCCTACCAGGATCTGCTGGCCGAGCGGAACACCGACCAGCTTCCCGTCAGCCCGCAGATTCCGCAGATCATGCTGGTCATCGACGAGGGCGCCGAGATCCTCATCAGCAACGACCGGCGCATCAAGGAACTCGCCAAGAAGATCCTGGAGATCATCCGGATGATGCGCGCCATGGGCATCCGCACCGTCCTCACCGCACTGGGCGCGACCGGGTCCGTGCTGGGGAACCTGATGATCCGCCGCGAGGCCAAGGCCCGCGTCTGCCTGACCGGCGGCGAGATCGAGGGCATGGACCTGAACAAGGTCTTCCCCGGCTCCCGTGGCCTGCGGGTCGACCAGGCCCCCTATAAGGGCTCCGGGTTCATGGGCACCCCCGAATCGCCCGCAGCCCTGTTCAAGAACTGGCGGATCCTGCCCAACCAGATCCGGGACATCGTCGCCGCCACCAGCACCATGCACCCCACCCTCGACGACACCTCCCGCCACGTCGCAGGCCCCGCCTACACCGAGCGGTGGGACCCCGACCGCACCGCCTGGATGCGCGCACACAGCCACAACCCCGTGGGCAGCAACCAGGAGTCGCCCAGCAGGCCGGGGCGCTTGAACCTGTCCGCGCTCCGCACCGAGCAGCCGCCCGCGGCCTCACCCGAGTCCGAGGCTGACGCGCTCGCGCGGCGGTTCCGCGAGCAGATCGACGCCCAGTTCGCCACCACCCCCGAACCCAACGGGCCCGAGCCGGTGGCCGAGCAGCCGACCGCGGCCGAGCTGAACCTGTCCGCGCTCCGCGACGAAGACAACGCCGCCCGCGCCGCAGCCCTCGCGGCCCTCCTCGCCGCCGGGCCCGACGGCACCGGGGCGTCGGCGATCGCACGGGCCCTCGCCGACGAGTACGGCACCTCACGGCAGACCGTGGTCGGCTGGCTCAGGACGTGGACCGAGGACGGCACCGCCGTCCGCGTCGGCACCGGCACCAAAGCCCGCTACGTCCACCACCGCCACGCACCCGCCAACCCCGACGCGGACTAGAACCGCACAGGCCCACCATCGGGCTTTCCAGCGCGGCCATGGTGAGCGGTGAAGCGGTCCAGCAGCCGGATCGCCATGCTGTGGCCGTACCCCTTTGCCACGTCGTAGGCGGACCTACCGTCCACCGTCATGGACGGGTCTGCGCCATAGGCGAGGAGGATCGCGGTCAGGGCGCTGTCGATCGGCTCCCCTGACTGGAGAGCCGAATCGCCCTCCAAGTCGATCGCGTGCATCAACAAGGTCATCCCGCAATAGACATCGTTCACGTCGCCTCCCTCGTCGAGGAGACGCGTGAGCGCGGCGTGATCACTCACCTCGACCGCCTGATGAGCGGGCGGCCACGGCTCTGGTTCCAACTCAATGATGCTCACCACGGCATCATGCCGGACGCCTCCAGACCCCCGACCGACACGTCAGCCCCGCGCTGCTTGTCGCTTGTCGCCCACGCCCCGCGAGACCGGGTCTGGGCGGCTAACCGAGGGCCGGAAACGGGTTGTGACCTGCAATGCGACAAGCGACAAGCCAAGCGCGCGACAAGACAAGCGACAAGCCGCACGACAAGCGACACGACAAGCAGAGCACCGGCCGACACCCCCACCGCGGGTGCCGGCCGCCGTCGTTGAAGGGACCCCGTTGTGCACTACGAGACCCCGTACGAGAGCCCCGCCCCTACCCGCTACGGCGACCCGCTGTACCGACCTGCCGTCGTTCAGCAGCCGGTGATCCTCCCGGGGGAGATCCCGCCCGGCATCGACTGGGTCACCCTCCCCAACGGCGTCCGCACCCTCGCCTACACCCACCCCACCGCCCCGCCTCCCGCCGTGCCGGTCAGTCAGCCGGTGCCCGCGTGGGCCAAGACCACCGCCCTGCTCGCCCCCACGGTCGGCGGCGGCATCGCCGCCGCCGGCATCGGACTCTCTTACGCCGCCCCGGGACTCATCGCCATGAGCCAAGCCCTCTGGTCCGCCGCCGCCCTCGTCATCGCCGCCGTCATCGCCGTCCCCCTCCTCCTGCGGACCGGCCGCCGCGCCGTCGGCAGCAGCGGAGGCGGAACCCGGACGACGACGCACATCACACAGAACATCACCGCCACCGGCCTCTTCGGCCGGGCCAACGGCACCATCAACCACCACTAGGGAGCACCCGTGGCCGTTCGACGCGTCACCTGCTACGTCGCCGTCTGCGACCTGTGCGGCAACACCACGCACGACGAGGGATTCACCCCGCACCTCGACACCCCCGCCGAGGCCATCCAATACGCCATCGAGAACGCCGTGGATGAGCACAGCGGCTGGACCCTCACCCCCGACGGCGTCCTCGTCTGCGACCAGGTCAAGGACACCGCCCACGAGGACGCACACGCCGCCGCCGGAAAGCGCATGGGCCACGACGCCATGCGCGTCACCTTCACCCCCGCCTAGTAACGCCAAGGGCGGCCCCCTCACGCCAATGATCGGGGCCGCCCTCGCCTGCCAGTGCTTCTCACAGAACTGGAGACACCCAGCATGACCCATGCCCCCCGTCCCGCGCTGCTGTCCGCAGCGCTGGACGCAGCCGAACGCGGCTGGCCCGTGTTCCCGTTACGCCCCAGCGACAAGCGCCCCGCCGGCCACTCCGCAGCGCGCTGCCCCGGAACTGGCCGGTGCGCGGACGGGCACCTCGTGCCCGAGCAGCGCGCCACCACGAACCCCGACCTGATCCGGGCCGCATGGACGATGCGGCCGTACAACGTCGGGATCGCGACCGGCCCGGCGGGGCTGCTCGTGGTCGACCTCGACACGCTCAAGCTGAAAGACGAAGAAGGAACGCCTGACGGCGCAACTTCCTTCAAGGCGCTCTGCGAGCGCGCCGGGCAGCCCGTCCCGGCGACCTACCGGGTGCGGACCGCGAGCGGGGGAGAGCACCTGTACTTCACCGCCCCGGCGGGTGTCCGGCTGCGGTCGACGGCGGGCACGCTCGCCCGGAAGATCGACACCCGAGGGTGGGGCGGCTACGTCGTCGCGCCCGGCAGCATCCTCCCCAGCGGGGCGTACGAAGTCATCGACGCCACCGCCACCGCTCCCCTGCCCGACTGGCTCGCGAACGCTCTGCGGCCCGCCCAACGGGCCGTGCGGGCGGTGCCGGAGTTCGTAGTCGGCAAGACGTCCGCATACGCGACCGCCGCCCTGCGCAACGAGTGCCACAACGTCGCCACATCGGCGGACGGCACCCGCAACAGCACGCTCCTGAGGGCCGCACGAGCACTCGGCAGGCTGATCGCCACGGGCGACCTCGACCGGTCGGAGGTCGAGCAGGCTCTTAGTAGCGCTGCGACGGTGGGCGGAAGCGAGTCGCAGCGCTACTACGACGACGTCATCACCAGGGCCCTGAACTGGTCCATCGCCCACAACCCCACCCGGCGGCCGGCATGAACCAGCCCAAGCCAACACCTACTAAGAGCATCGGAACCACCGACCACCCCACGATCGCCGAACAGCCCCGCCGCCTGCGGGCCGTGGGCGCCCCGAAGGGCGTCGCCGAAGGCGTCCCCACTAGCCCTGACCCGCACCCGGCCACCGGGCCCCGGATCGTCGGCATGCTCCACGTCTGCATGCCCAGCCCCCGCGCCATCCCGACCGCCACGTCGCGGTGCGAGTGCGGACGCAACCGCAGCGCGGTCGGACACCGCCAGGTACTCGCGCTCATCGCCGACCACACCGCCCACCGGAACCTGTGCCCGCTCCTTACGGAAGGGAGGACTGCCGCATGACCACACACGACTCCGAACTGTGGGCGGGGTTCGAGGAGATGTCCGCCGAGGACGTCGCCGGGCCCGTCTGGGATGAGCCGGTACCCATCAACCCCCGCGGCCCGCTCCCCGCCTTCCCTGTCGACGCGCTGCCCGGCTGGCTCGGCGCGATGACGGCGGAGGTCGCCGAGGAGACCCAGACCCCTGTCGACCTCGCCGGGTGCCTCGCGCTGGCCGTCATCGGCACCGCCGCCGGCGGACGCCTCGCCGTCAGCGTGCGCGGGCAGTGGAGCGAGCCGGTCAACCTCTACACCGCCGTCGCCCTCCCGCCCGGCAACCGCAAGAGCGCCGTGTTTGGGCTCATGACCAAGCCCCTGCTCGCCGCCGAGCAGGCACTCATCGAGCTGACCGCTCCGCAGCGGGCCGAGGCCGCCGCGGCGGCGCGGATCGCGAAGGCGGCCGCCGAGAGGGCGGAAAAGCTGGCCGCCAGCGCCGAGCCGGACAAGGTGGCCGACCTGACCGCCTCGGCCGTTTCCATGTCGGATGCCGCCGAGCGGGCCGTGGTCCCAGCCGAACCGCAACTCGTCGCCGACGATGTCACCGCTGAGAGCCTGACCACGCTCCTTGCCCAGCAGGACGGGCGGATCTCGATCCTGTCTCCCGAGGGCGAGATTTTCGAGATCATCGCGGGCCGCTACTCCGGCGGCACCCCGAACATGGGCATCTTCCTCAAGGGCCACGCCGGAGACCTTGCCCGCGTCAACCGACAGGCCAGAGACGCCCAGCACATCGAGAACCCCGCAATCACCATGGGCCTCGCGGTACAGCCGGCCGTCCTCGACGCGATCGGCCAGATCAAAGGCGCCGACGGACGCGGCCTGCTCGCCCGGTTCCTCTACTCCAAGCCCGAATCCCTCGTCGGCCGCCGCAACCTCACCCCTCAGCTCCTCTCCCCCGACACCGCCGCCACCTACGCCCACAACCTCGGCCGCCTCGCCCTGACCCTCGCGGCCTGGACCGAGCCCGCCACCCTCACCCTGTCGCCCGAGGCGGACGCGGTCCTGCTCGCCTACCAGCGCGTCACCGAATCCCGACTCGGCAAAGGCGGATCCCTCGCCCCGATCATCAACTGGGCCAGCAAGCGCGACGGGGCCGTCGCCCGCATGGCCGGACTCCTCCACCTCGCCGCCCACCCCGACGACGCCTGGGAGCTCCCGATCGGCGCGGAGACCATGGCCGCCGCCACCCGCCTCGGGGACTACTTCACCGCCCACGCCCTCGACGTCTTCGACGCCATGGGCGCCGACCCCGCACTCGCCGCCGCCCACACCGTGCTGACCCACCTGCGCGAGACCCGCACCACCGCCTTCACCAAACGCGACCTCTTCCGCGCCGTGCCCCGGGGCGAGTTCCCCGCCATGCGCGACCTCGACCCCGCCCTGGCCCTCCTCGAAGAACACGGCTGGGTCCGCCAGCAGCCCCCGCCGCCCCGCAACGGACGCGGCGGCCGGCCGCCCTCCCCCCGCTACGAGACCCATCCCCGCGCCACCCCCGGCGCCTGAAAACCCCCACCCCCAATGACAGAACTGACAGAACCTCCCGGAACGGCACCTGACCTGCGGAAACAAGCACTCCCGTATCTCTGACAAAACCTCCGGAAACTCTGACAGAACCTCGACCCGCCCAACCGGCCCGCTGTGACAGAACCCCAGCCCGGAGGTTCTGTCAGAGTTTTCCGAGGTTCTGTCACAGCGAATGAGGCCACCAAAACCGCAGCTCAGAGGCCGTACGGCGAGGTTCTGTCAGTTCTGTCAGCACACCCCGGGGTTCTGTCACCCCGAACCGAGCTGAAGGAGCCCGATGGCAACCGCCAAACCCCCGCAGCCCGCGATCCCCATGACTCTTCAGAGGCGCCTTCACCCCGTTCCCGACGCCGCCTACATGCTCGGGTTCGAGCGCACCACCGCCTGGGAGGAGATCCGCCTGGGACGACTGCGCACCGTTCGCGTCGGCCGGCGGCGCCTCGTCCCCACCGAATACATCGAGGAGTACGTCGAACTGCTGAAACGCGAAGCCCAAGCCGCCTGACAGTCAGCACCCTCGGAGGCCGCGCCACTAGGCGCGGCCTCTCCGCTTACAGAGAGGCACCCACACCTTGCCCAACAGCGAACCTCCACCGCGCAGGAAGGCGGCGAACGGAGAGGACTCCATCTACTGGGACAAATCCAAGAACCGGTACATCGGAGCCATCTCGCTCGGCCACGAGCCGAATGGGACTCGCCGACGTCCGAAGGTCTCAGGGAAGACGAAGACGGAAGTGCGGAGCAAGCTTCGACAGCTCAGGAAGGAGCTGGAGGTAGGTGTGCAGCCTTCCGCAAAGCACACCGTGCAGAGGGTCGTGGAGACTTGGCTCGACCGCGGGTTGCGCGGACGAGACGAGCGCAGCCTCAAGACGTATCGAAGCCTGGCCAAGAATCACGTCATCCCCGATCTGGGGAAAGCCAAGATTACAGACCTTTCACCCGATGAGGTCGACGAGTGGCTGGCCGCGAAGGCTGAGGAAGTCTCGCACGAGACTCTGAAGCGGATCCGGTCGATTCTCCGCCGGTCGATCGCTCTCGCTCAACGAGACGGGAAGGTCGCACGGAACGTCGCCGAGTTCGTCGAACTCCCGCAGGGGCGGGAAGGACGCCCCAGTAAGTCCCTCTCCTTGGAAGAGGCCCACGCTGTCCTCCACGCCGAGCAAGGAACGTGGATCCACGCCTACGTGGTGCTGGCACTGCTTGTCGGGGTCCGCACGGAGGAGGAGCGGCCCCTGACGTGGGCCCACGTCCACATCGACACCGACGGAGACGATCGCCCGTACATCGACGTCTGGCGCTCAGTGAGGAAGCAGGGCGAGACCAAGACACGCAAGAGCAAGCGATCGCTGACAATGCCTCACCACGCAGCCGTTGTGCTGACGCAGTATCGGCAGGCACAGCAGGCCGAGTGCGCCGCCAGCGGGGTCGAGTGGTCCGCAGAGCGGCTCGTGTTCGGTCACGCAGATGCGACGCAGCGGAGTTCCACGGACGTCCTGCGCGACCTGCGGTCGCTGCTCAAGAGCGCCGGCTTCTCGACTCCGAAGGCCTGGACAACCCGGGAGCTCCGAACGAGCTTCGTCTCCCTGCTTTCGGATCACGGGACGCCGATCGAGGTCATCGCCAGGCTGGTCGGCCACAGCGGCACTGCGACGACGGAGACGGTCTACCGCAAGCAGATCCGCCCCGTAATCACCGAGGGGGCGGAGGCCATGGACGAGATCTTCCGGCAGAAGAGGCGTAACTGACGGGCGGTGGCTCCCCATTTGGCTCCCCCACCAGCCATCGAGGGCCATCTGTGGCCGTGACCTGGGCCTACCCGTGCGACCGGAGTTACGTGGGAGGTAATCGGGGCCCGCAGGGGCCTCGGTCGGGCCCGCGGGGTTTCGGTGGGGGTTCTGCGGTGAGGCGAGCAGGACCGTCCTGTACCCGTCCTCGACTCATCGAGTCGTCGACTCGTCCCCTGGGGAGCCATGGAGAGCCTTCTTCGTCTCGCGCTCGTGCTCGGCGGTTCGGCGCTGGTGACGTTCGCCGTCGCCCGCGTCGCCGACCTCCTCCTGCGGCACGCGGACGCCCGCCATCCCGAGACCCCGCTGTGGGGGCTGCTGCGCCGGTGCCGCACACCGCTGTACGTCGTCCTGCTGACCGCGCTCCTGGGGTGGACCCAGCGGGCCTCGGACTGGGGGCCGTTGCGCGAACACCGGGCGGGGGTCGCGCACGTGCTGCTGCTGTGCCTGATCGGCGGCGGCGCCTGGCTGGCCGTGCGGGTCGCGGCGGCCGTCGTCGAGTCCTCGTACGCGCGCTACGCCGGGCGCTCCAGCGACCTGGCCCGGGTGCGCCGGGTCCGTACGCAGGTCACGCTCATCATGCGGGTGGTGGCTGTCGTCGTCGGTGTGGTCGCGACGGCGGTGGCCCTGGTGACCTTCCCGTCCTTCCGCACGCTCGGCACCTCGCTGCTCGCATCGGCCGGGATCATCGGCATCGTGGCCGGTGTCGCGGCGCAGTCGACACTGGGGAACCTCTTCGCCGGGTTCCAAATCGCGTTCGGCGACATGGTCCGCATAGGCGACACGGTCGTGGTCGACGGCGAATGGGGCGTGGTGGAGGAGGTCACGCTGACCTTTCTCACGGTACGGACCTGGGACGAACGACGGGTCACGCTGCCCGTCTCGTACTTCACCTCCCGGCCCTTCGAGAACTGGTCGCGGGGCGGCGCGGAGATGACCGGCACGGTCTTCGTCCACTGCGACCACGCCACGCCCGTGGCCGAGATGCGCGCGCACCTCAGGACGTTCCTGGAGACCTGCCCCACCTGGGACCGGCGGGGCTGGGACCTGGCCGTCACGGACACCTCCCCGACCGGCATGACGGTCCGGGCGCTCGTGACCGCGAAGGACGCCGACGACATATGGACCACCCGCTGCGCCGTGCGGGAGGAGCTCGTCGGCTGGCTTGTGCGGGAACACCCCGCCGCCCTCCCGCGCATCGTCACGGCGTCGGCGCCGCTCCCCTCGCCGGAGGATCCGGACGACGACCACATCAGTTCTACCCATCGTGACTAGTTCTCGACAGGGAGTGAGCAACTCCGCATGACGGCTGCCGCCATGGGCAGGAATCGGGTGGTACGTCCGCCACCGGCCGCCAGAGGAGCCGCTCATGTCCACCCGACCGCCCCTGCCTCCTCCCCTGCCTCCGCCTCGGGCCTCCGAGCCGGTCTTCACCGCCGACTTCGCCTCACCGGAGCAGTGGATCGCCGGGCGCTCGTGGGCCTATCCGAACGGCGGCCCGGTCAACCCGGGCGACAACAAGCTGGACCATCTGACGGCGGATCCCGCCTACAGCCGGTCCGGCGTCTTCCGCGCGACCCGCCGGGCCGACGGGCGGTGGGACTCCGGGCTGCTGACCACGGAGGGCAGCGCGCAGGGTTTCGAGGTGCGCGCCGGGGACGTGCTGGAGGCGCGGGTGCGGCTCCCCGTGGAGACCGGGGCGTGGCCGGCGATCTGGACCTGGCGGGACGGCGGCCAGGAGATCGACGTCTTCGAGTACCACCCCGACAACCCCGACCTGCTCGAACTGTCGAACCGCGTGCGGGGCACCTACCGCTACCACCGCTCCCCCTCGGTCCGGCCGGGCGGCTGGATCCGGCTGCGGACCGAGTTCGGCTCCCGCTCGGTGGTGTGGTGGCTCGACGACGAGAAGGTGTTCGCCGACGGGCGCGGGGTCGGCGCGTCCTGGCACGCCTTTCTGATCGTCAATCTCTCGGTCTGCGCGGGCCGTTACCACCCGGCGCCGGATCCGGAGACGCGCGAGATGTCCTTCGAGGTGCGTGACCTGCGGGTGTTCCGGCCGGGCCGGTAGAGCGGCTCGCGTCGGGCCGGACACGTACCGCGCGCGTGGGTATTGTTCGCGCCGTGGCGGCGGGGGTTCGCCCACGGGACGGCGGGAGACGCACATGGCGTGGCGCAGGGACCGGGCGCGGATGGTCGCGACCGGGGACGAGCACCGGGTGACTCCCGCGGAACTCTTCTTCGACCTGGTGTTCGTGTACGCGATCACTCAGGTGACGGCCCTCATGGCGGCCGATCCCTCGCCGACGCGGGTGGCCGGCGCGATGATCGTGCTCGCGCTGCTGTGGTGGTGCTGGTGCTGCTTCGCGTGGCTGGGCAACGTCGTCCGGGCCGACTCCGGCGCGCTGTTCGCCGTGCTCGTCACGGTGATGGCGGTCGTCTTCATCGTGTCGCTCGTGGTGCCCGAGGTGTTCGCGGACAAGCCGGGCGGGCTCTCGGCGCCCCTGCTCTTCGTGCTCTGCTACGGAGCCGTGCGCGTGCTCCATCTGGTCTCGTACTGGCTCTCCAGCCCCGGGGATGCCGCCCTGCGAGCCACGCTGCGGCGCACGGCGCTGCTGTCCGTGCTGCCGCCGATGGTGCTGCTGCTGATCGGCTCCGCGTACACGGGCAGTGTGCAACTCCTGCTGTGGCTGGGCGCGGTGGTCATCGACTACGGCGGCATCTATGTGACCGGGGCCTCCGGCTGGCGGGTCAACTCCCCCGCGCACTTCTCCGAGCGGCACGGCCTCATCGTCATCATCGCGCTCGGCGAGTCGATCGTGGCCATGGGCGTGGGTGTCGGGGGCTTCCCCGTCACGGTCGCCGTCCTGGGCACGGCGGCGGCCGGACTGCTGCTCTCGGCCGCGCTGTGGGCGCTGTACTTCTGGCGGCTCGCGGAGGGGGCCGAGCACCGGCTCGCCGCTCTGGAGGGCGACGAACGGACCCGGTTCGCCCGGGACGTCTACACCTTCCTGCATCTGCCGCTGGTCGCCGGTGTCGTGCTGTGCGCGCTCGGCATGAAGAAGGTCCTGCAACAGGTCGCCGACACCGGCCACTACGACCTCGCCGAGCCCCTGCACGGGGTCGTGGCCTGGTCGCTGACCGGCGGGGTCGGGGTGTTCCTGCTCGGCGGCGCCGCGATCGTGCTGCGCAGTTCGGGCCGCCGTCCGACGGTCCTCGCCGTGGGCGGGGTGTGCGCCCTCGCGTCCGGCGCGCTCGTCGGTCTCGTCCCCGCCCTCGTGGCCCTCGTGGTCCTCGCCGCCGCGCTGACCGCGCTGGTCGCCCTGCACGGCCGGGGTGCCGGGGCGCGGCCCGCCCACGAAGCGGGCTGAAAGGGCCTTCCTCCGGCCCGGTTTGGAGGATCACGACAGCTTCGCGCCGTCGTGCGGGCCGATCCCACAAGGCTCGGCGACCCCGGCCCGCGCCCGCCCCCTCCTGGGCACACTGGCCCCATGGCTCCCACGGTCCCGCACCCGGTCCCCCGTCGCCCGCCCGAGCGGAAGCCGACCCTGATCGGCTCGGTCCGGCGGGCCCTGCTCCTCCTGGAGATCGTCTCCGAGTACGGCGAGGTCACCGCCAAGCGCGTCTCCCGGACCGCGGGACTGCCGCTCGCCACGACGTACCACCTGCTGCGGACCCTGGTCCACGACGGCTATCTGCACCACGAGCGGGGCAGGTTCCGGCTCGGGCCCGCCGCGCACCGGCTGGGCGGCGAGGGTCAGGGCGGGGGCGCGCGGCTGCCGGACTGGTTACGGGCGCTCCACGAGGAGCTCGACGCCCCCGTGTACTACGGCGTGTTCGTGGCGGAGGAGGTCGAACTCGTCGCGTACGCCGACACCCCGGAGCGACCGGCGGTCGAGGAGTGGACGGAGTTCCGCAGCAGCGCGCACGCGCACGCCCTCGGGCAGTGTCTGCTGGCCCAGCTGGACCCGGACGCCCGTCGCGCCTATCTCTCCCGGCATCCCGTCGGCCGGCTGACCCCGAGGACGGTCCCGGACGAGGAGGCGCTGATGCGGCGGCTCTCCGGCATACGCCGAGGGGCGCCGGTGCACGAGTGGGAGGAGTACGTGCTCGGTACCGTCTGCGCTGCTGTTCCCGTCTCGGTCGGCGCGGTCCGGTCGGCGGTGGCCGTCTCGCTGCCGGTTGCGGAGCGCGAACGGCTGCGGGGCACCGCCCGGAAGCTTCAGCTCCGTCTCGAACAGACGCTGCTCACGCAGGCGTTCACGGTCGTCCTCTGATCCCGGGGAGCGCGGGGCCTCGGTACGCGGCGGCGCGGTGCCCTCGGAACCCGGCGGCGCGGTGGCCTCGGTACGCGGCGGCTCAGTACGCGGCGGCGCGGTGCTGGATGTAGGCGCGCAGCCTGGTCGTGTCGGCGGCCGTCCAGCCCTCCGGCGGGGCCACCGCCGCCCAGCCGTCCACGGCCCCGGCGCCGTAGCGGTGCCCGTGGGGTGCCTGCACCCCGTAGCTGACGGCCATGTCGATCGAGGTCTGCCAGAAGGCGACGAACGGGAACCAGTCGATCTCGGGAGTGATGTCCGGGCCGAGCGGGTCCGCGAGCCACGCGGGGCGCTCCAGGAGGAGGGCCGGGGACCACCAGACCACGGGGTCGGAGGCGTTCTGCAGATAGACCGCGCGTGGGAACCCCCAGCGGGCCGGGGGCCGGGTGAGGTCGGCCGCCGGGAACTGGGCGAAGCGCACCCGCGCCCCGCCCTCGTACTGCGGGCGCCACACGGGGCTGCCGGGGTCCCGGTCGCGCCGGATCTCCTGGGAGATCGGGGAGAAGTTCGGGGTGCCGAGCAGCAGGGCCCCGTCCGTGCGGGCGAGCAGGTCGTCGGGGCCGTCGAAGGAGGCCTCCACGGCGTAGGCGCCGAGGCTCTCGCCGGTGACGAGGAACGTGGGGCGGCGCTCGGCCGGGAGCGTGTCGAGCCGGGCGCGTACTTCCCGCACGAGCGCCCGGGTGGCCTGGCCGGCCTTCTCCTTGTCGACGAGGAAGGAGACCCAGCTGGGCAGGTACGAGTACTGGACGGCGACGATCGCGGTGTCGCCGCCGTACATGAACTCCAGCGGCTCGGCCACGTTGGGGTTGACCCAGCCCGTGCCGGTGGTGCCCGCGACGACGAGCACCCGGCGGTCGAAGGCGCCGGTGCGCTCCAGCTCCCGTACGGCGAGCCGGGCCTGGGCGGCGAAGGGGCGCTCGTCCGTGAAGGCGGCCGGCAGCGCGGAGGGTATGTAGACGCGGACCGGGTCCTTGGCGGGGCCTCCGGAGACGGCGGTGACGCGGGCGCGGGTGGGGACGGATCCGGTGAAGTTGCGGCCCTGGTAGCCGAGGTCCTGCCAGGCGATGAGGGAGCCGGGTCCGCCGGAGACGTACCGCGAGACGGGCCGCTGGATGCCGTCCTTCGTGCCGCCGTTGGTCGCCTCGGCGATCCGGTCGGCGACGTCGACGATCCCCCGGTCGAAGACCACGTCCCGGACGCCGACGAGGACGGCGAGGGCGGAGAGCAGCGCCCCGACGGCGAAGGCGACGGGTTTCGGCAGGAGCCTGCCGAGCAGCCGGATCAGCTTGGCCGAGGCGAGCCGCACGGCCCGGGCGACGAGGAGGAGGGCGAGCAGCAGGGCGGTCGCCATCAGCGCGATCATCGGGGTGTGCCAGGTCAGGCCCTGCGGCAGGCCTTGCAGGACCCGGAGCTGACGCTGCATCCGGGCGCTCTCGGAGATCAGCAGGCCCGACAGCACGGGCGCGGCCACCCAGTACGTCTGCCAGCACCGGGCCCGCACGCGCTCACCGGGCAGCCGGGGCGCGAGCGCCCGGACCAGCCAGGCGGCCGAGGAGCCGAGCGCGTAGCCGATGGCGGCGGTGATGCCGCCGACGACGCCCTGGAGGTACCAGGGTCGCGGGACGAGCGAGGGGGTGAGGGAGGCCCAGAAGAAGAGGGTGGCGGCGCAGAGCGCGGTCAGGTCGGGCCAGCGGCGGATCAGGTACGAGGGGTCGGGGCGGTCCCAGTAGGGCCGGCGGACGAGGGCCAGGAGCCGGTCGCGGAGCGCCGCGACCCGGGCGGCGGGGCCGGTGCGGGCGGTGGGGTCAGTGGAGCCGGCGGACCGATCGGTGGTGGGGTGCCGGTCGGTCGAGGTCATCGGCTCAGCCTCGTTCACCGTGCACCGTTGTGCAACCGGCCCGCCGGCCGGGCCTGCTTCCGGACACGGCCTAGTACGAGGGCCGTTCCTCCCGGGCGTCCCGGACCTGCCGGACCTGTCGGACCTGTCGGGCCGGGCCGCCGGGGGCGGGCTCTGCGGTCCGGGCGGGTGTCCGTTCCGGCTCGGCGGGCGCGCCGCGTTCGGCGCGTGCGGCCTCGGCGCGCAGCAGGGCGCGCAGGACGGCGAAGGGGTCGGTGGGCATGGCGAAGCTCCTTGGGGTGGGGGGTGAGGTGCGTGAGAGGTACGGGCCTCTCAGCAACGCATCACCACACACCGCAGGGCGGCGCCGTGCGGACGCGGTACGGGTGCGGGGGCGGACACCCGGGCGGCGGACTGGTCCCCGCCGGGAGCCCGGCGCGCGTCCCGGGGGCGGACGCCCCGGCGGCGGGAGCGGAACCGTCCGGGTGCCGCGGCCGCCGCCTCGGCGAGTTCGTGCGCCTCACTGCCGGGGTCGGCGGGCTGGCTCGTGGACAGGTGCCTGGCTTCCGCGCAGGCCGGTCCACCGACGCCGGCGCCCACCCCGAACAGGGCGGCGAGCACCAGCGCGAGGACGAGCACGGCACGCCGGGCCGCACTCGCCGGAGCGGCGGGCGCGGGGTGGGGGGTCGTGCCGGGGCTCATGGAGATGCGTACTGCCCCGGGGCGGGCCCGACGTGCGGGAACGGGCGGCGGATCCGCCCGAGCGGCCTACGCGGGCACGCCCGAATTCACGCGCTCGGCCGCGCCGTCGGCGGCGTGCGGGGAGGCCTCCGGCCCGGCGTCCGCACCCGCGCCCGCGCCCGCCTCGGCGTCCGCCCCGCCGTCCATCCCGGCGTTCGCGCCCGCTTCCGCGCCTGCGTCCGCGCCCGCGTCCGCCGTGCGCGTCTTGCGGGCCGACATCCACGCGTAGACGAGCACGCCCGCGAAGAGGAACAGGACGCCCTGGTACACGGCCGCGTAACCGGAGCCCGCCACCAGCCACATGGAGAAGCCGAACGCGGCGGCGGCCAGGACGCCGTCGCGGGCGAGCCGCGCGCGGTCGACGCGCTCGGCGCGGCCGGAGAGCAGGAAGTAGATCTGCGCGGCGGTGGACAGCAGGTACGGGACGGTGGCGGTGAAGGTGGTGACGAGGACCAGGATCTCGAAGACCCCCTCGGTGCCGACCGTGTAGTTGTAGACCGTCAGGAGCGAGGCCAGGACCACGGTCACGAGGACGCCGACCGTCGGGACCCCGCGCCGCTTGCGGGCGAAGACCTGGGGGAAGAGGCCGTCGCGGGCGGCGGCGTACGGGGTCTGGGCGCTGAGCAGCGTCCAGCCGTTGAGCGCTCCGACCATGGAGACCAGGGCCATGCAGGCGATGGCGGTGCCGCCCCAGGAGCCGCCGAACATGACGTTCACGGCGTCCGAGAAGGGCGCGGTGGAGTCGACGAGCCGGTCGTGGGCGACCGTACCGAAGACGGCGACCGTGCCGAGGAGGTAGATGGTGGCGGCGCCCAGGGTGCCGAGGACGGTCGCGCGGCCGACGTTGCGGCGGGGGTCGCGGACCTCGCCGGCGCTGACGGCGGCCGACTCGACGCCCAGGTAGCTGAAGAGCAGGATCGCGGCGGAGGCGGAGACCGCGCCGAGCGCGTCGTCGCCGCCCGCCTGGAAGGGGCCGAGGTTGGCGCTGTCGAAGAAGAAGAGCCCGCCGACGGCGACCAGGAGCAGCGGGACGAACTTGAGGACGGTCGCGACCAGCTGGACCGCGCCGACGTAGCGGGTGCCCGCGAGGTTGGCGAGGGCCGGCAGCCACTGGAGCGTCAGGGCGGCGGCGATGGTGGCGGCCGTCGACTCGTGGACCGGGATCAGGACGTCGAGGTAGCCGACGGCGGCCACGGCGAGGGCCGCGTTGGAGACCCAGGCGGTGATCCAGTACGACCAGGCCGCCAGGAAGCCGGCGAAGTCGCCGAAGGCGGCGCGGGCGTAGACGTACGGGCCGCCGGTCTGCGGGTGACGGTGGGCGAGCCGGCCGAAGACGAGGGCGAGGGCGATCGCGCCGAGGGTGAGGACGCCGAAGGCGACGAGGCTGATCGTGCCGAAGGGCGCGACGGAGGCGGGGAGGAGGAAGATGCCGCCGCCGATGATGTTGCCCATGACCAGGGCGGTGGCGATCGGGAGTCCGAACCGCCGGGCGTGCCTGGTCTCTTCGGCGGAATCGGACGGTGGTGCGGGGGTGGCCGTGCTCATGGGGGGTGGTGCGCCTCTCGTCGTACAAACCCGAACATGGTCCGGGAGGTGAGACGCCTCGCCAAATCAGGTGTTTTTCTCCGGTGCGACCGCCCCGTCAACCGGAAGAAACACTTCCGCATCGCTCGTGGGCGGGGAAATCTCCAGCGGCACCTGCGGGCCCGCGCACTCCCACAGCCAGCGGCGCAGCACCTGGTGCACCTGCTCGGCGCCCACCAGTTCGCCCCCGTCCCCGACCGGCTCCGAGAGGTCCACGGGCGACAGCAGGAACGGGTGCCCCTGCTCCCCGCCGAGGCCGCCGTGCGAGCCGATCTGCTCCTCGAAGGCGTGCACGGTCCCGGTCGCCGGGTCGTACATCGAGTTGACCATGATGTCGGCGACGTGCGGGAAGCCGTCCGTGCGCCGGACCGCGTCCGCCGCGCCACGCCCGAACACCGCCAGCGGACCGTCGTCGTCGAGCGCCGCGACCGGCACCTCGGCCCCGTCCCGCCCGAGCACGACCGAACCGTGCTCGGCGCTCGCCACCAGCAGGAAACCGATGCCGGGGTGGTTGGCGAGGGTGCGCAGCAGCCCGGGATGACGGCGCTCGATCTCCTCGCGGGTCATCCGGTGCGGAACCTCGGGGAAGGAGATCAGCCCGAGGTTCCCGGAGGCCAGCACGACGGGCTCGGCCCTGCCCCCGGTCTCCTCGCCGCCAACCCGCTCCCCTTCGCCCTCCTCGTCCACCGGCCGGTGGAGCGCGCTGCGCAGCGCGTCGCGGGCCGCGTCACGGGCCTCGGAGCCTCCCCCGGACTCCGTCTGGGGGTGCCCCCAGCGGGTCCGCCGGACCCTGCGCGGCACGGGCAGCCCGCAGCCCGCCCGTACGAGATCGCGCAGGGTCAGCCCGTAGGCGCCCTCGAAGGTCGGTCCCGCGCTCTGGCCGTGGTCGGAGAGGAGCACGATCCGGTACGGGCGGGGCGCGTGCTCGGCGACCTTGGCGATCAGCGCGATCGACCGGTCGAGCCGGGCCAGCACCCGGTCGGTGTCGTGGCCGTGCGGCCCCGAGTGGTGCGCCACCTCGTCGTACGCGACGAGGTCGGCGTAGACGGCGGTCCGCCCCGCCAGCAGATCACCGATCACGGCGGCGACGACCACGTCCCGTTCGACGACGGTGGCGAAGGCGCGGACGAAGGGGTAGAGGCCGCCCCGCGAGACCCTGGGGCTGTCCTTGCGCAGCCTGGACCTCGTCGACTGGACGATCTCGCGGACCACCTCGGTGACGAGGGAGCCCGCCGTGCGGACGGCGTTGGCCGGGTCGGAGAAGTACGTGAAGTACCCGGCGCGGGAACGGTTGCGGCGGCCCCTGCGGGCCGCCATCGACAGGACCAGGGCCAGCTGGTCCGCTCCGCCGCTGAACAGGTTGCCGCGCGAGGCCCCGTCGACGGTGAGCAGTCCGCCGTCATCGGTGCGGGCGATGGCGCGCCGCTGGAGCTCGACGGCGCTCGCGGGCCGGTTGGAGACCATCAGCCGGCCGGTGTCCTTCTCGTACCAGCGGAAGGCGGGCACGTCCTCGTTGGAGCCGTGCAGGATGCCGAGCTGGCTGGCGCCGGTCTGACTGGACCAGTCGGTGCGCCAGGGGGTGAGCCGGTGGCTGGTGTCGAGCCAGTCGGCGACGGTCGGCATCAGTCCGTCGGCGACCGCGTCACGGAGCACCTGGTGGCCGACCCCGTCGAGCTGGAGGAAGAGCGTCCCGGGCGGGGTCTGCGGGCCACCGGTCACCGCCCGGGGCCGCTTGCGGTCCGCGAGCCGGTACAGGCGCCTGCGGTAGGCGTCGTCGTCCCTGACCGCGAGGGCGGTGGAGGTCGCCGAGGCGACGGCCGACATCACGGCGGCGACCACGACGGCCGTCTCCGGGTTGGCGGCGCCGCGCCCGTCGGGGACCAGCCAGAGCGCGATGAGCAGCAGCGAACCGTTGAGGAAGAACACCAACAGGCCGAGGACCAGGGCCGGTACGAGCAGCAGCGCGCGGACGACGACGGGCCAGACGAGCGCGGTGAGCAGACCGAAGACGCCCGCGCCCCACACGGCGGTCAGCGCGGTGCGGGTGATGCTGTCGCCGTCGGCGGACTGGAGTTGGAAGTCGGGGAGCAGCCCGGCCAGGGCGAGCATGGTCAGTGTGGACACCGCCCAGACCACGATCACCCGCACCACGGCGCTGCCCGCGGTCCGCCAGCGGCCGTCGGTACGCCATCGCCCGTCACCCACGCCTGGTTCACCTTTCACCCGTTACCTGCCTCAAGCGTGGCACATCACCCACATGACGCGGCGCGGCCGCGGGGGCGGGCGAGGGCCTGGGGGCCTGCGGGGCCCGCGGACCTGAGGGCCTGGGGACCTGCGGAACTCGGGGCCTGGGGCTCGGCCCGGGTGGCGGGTGGCGGGTGGCGGCTTCAGCAGCCGTCGTAGCCGGCGGTGGGCATGGAGAGCCTGCGGTGGACGTCGGCCTTGCGGGCCGAGTCGTAGGACGGCTCGTCGAGCCCCGCGGTCTCCAGCCGTACACCGCGCCGCTCGCACTCGGTGCGGAAGCCGGCCACATCCGTCAACGCCCGCGACAGGACCCGTTCGTTGGGGGCGACGAAGAGGTCGACCTGGCCGGCGTCCACGTCCGCCCAGAGCACGGCGTGGTCGGGCCTGATGCCGTAGAAGAGGAGCTGTCTGGTCACCGCGTAGCCCTTGTCCAGGGCCCAGCGGGCGCACATGGCGTGCTGGCTGCGCGTGTCGACCAGGAAGGGGTCGCTGTCGAGTTCCTCGAGCGGGGTGAGGCTGGCGATCGCCGCCACCCGAACGTCGTCCATGGACCGACCCTACTCCGAACCGGGGCACCCGAGCAGACCACGCCCGCGCGGCGCGCACCGGTCTCACGGCGGCGAGGAGTAGCCACAGGTGTGGCAGATCTTCCAGCCGTCCTGGGTGACGGCGAGGACGCCCCCGCAACGCGGGCACTGCGCCGAATTGCAGGTCGTCCCCATCGTGCTCACCGCGACTCCCATCCCCTTGCTGACGGATGGCTACCCCCGCATCCCACCGTAGACGCCCCGCGTCGCCCGCCGCGGACAATTACTCTCGAGACAAGGCGAGGACGGACGACGGCGTGGACGTACCGCGGTACGGAACGGAAGGAGCCGGGCCGGTGGAGGTCACCTGGTGGGGTCATGCCAGCTGCACGGTCGAGGACTCCGGCGTCAGGTTCCTGACCGATCCGCTCTTCGCCCGCAGGCTGGCGCATCTGCGGCGGCGCAGAGGCGCGGCGCCGCCACCCGAGGCCGCGCGCGCCGAGGCGGCGCTCGTCTCCCATCTGCACGCCGACCATCTGCACGTTCCCTCGCTGGCCCGGCTGGCGCCCGGCACCGTCGTCGTGGTGCCGCGCGGCGCGCCCCGGGCCGTGCCGGGACTGCGCAGACTCGGCGAGCGGGGGCTGCGGCTGACCGAGGTGGGGCCGGGCGACACGGTGACGGTCGAGGGCGTGACGGTACGGGCCGTCCCGGCGCTGCACGACGGGCGACGGCTGCCGGTGGGGCCGCACCGCTCCCCCGCGCTCGGCTACGTCGTCGAGGGCGAGGCGCGGACGTACTTCGCCGGTGACACCGGGCTCTTCGAGTCCATGGCGGAGGCGGTCGGCCCGGTGGACGTGGCGCTGCTCCCGGTGGGCGGCTGGGGGCCGTATCTGGGACACAACCATCTCGACGCGGGCCGGGCGGCGCAGGCGCTCGCCGCGCTCTGCCCGGCGGCGGCGGTGCCGGTGCACTACGGCACGTACTGGCCCATCGGGATGGACGCGGTGCGGCCGCACGAGTTCCACGCGCCGGGCGAGGAGTTCGTCCGGCAGGCGGCGCGGCTCGCGCCGAAGGTGGTGGTGCACCTGCTCGGTCACGGCGCGCGGGTGCGCCCCGAGGTCGCCCGGTGATCCATGGCCTGTTGGCGGCGGCGGGCGATGTGCCCCCGGAGTCGACGCAGCAGGCGGTCGGCTACCCCTCGCTCTTCCTGCTCGTGGCCCTCGGCTCGCTGGTGCCCGTGGTGCCGACGGGGGCGATCGTCAGCTCGGCGGCGGTCGTCGCCTTCCACCAGACGGCTCCGCTGGCGCTGCTCTACGTCTTCCTGGTGGCCGCCCTCGCGGCGCTGCTCGGGGACGTGACGCTGTACTGGCTGGGGCAGCGGGGGGTCCGTTCGCGCAACGGCTCGCGGTGGCTGGCCGCGCTGCGGGGCCGGGTCACGCCCGAGCGGCTCGCGCAGGCCCAGGAGAAGCTCGCCACCCACCAGGTCTCGGTGCTGGTCCTGTCGCGGCTGGTGCCGGCCGGGCGGATCCCGGTGATGCTGGCGTGTCTCCTCGCGAAGGTGCCGCTGCGGAGGTTCGTGCGCGGGGACCTGCCGGCGTGCCTGGCCTGGGCGGCGACGTATCAGCTGATCGGCATCCTGGGCGGTTCGCTCTTCCCGGAGCCGTGGCAGGGCGTCGTGGCGGCGGTGGGCCTGGCGTTGCTGATCAGCGGGGCACCGGCGCTGTGGCGGCGGGTACGGGGAGAGGGGCGCGGCGGCGGGTCAGGGACCGAGCAGGCGTGAGGCACCGACCGGGAGGTCCCAGAGGTCCTCGCGGGGCAGGCCGGCCCGCTCCCAGGCGGCCCTGACCCGGGTGAGCGGTTCGAGGACGGGCTCGGAGGAGAGCACGAACGTCGCCCAGTGCATGGGGGCCATGCGGCGCGCGCCGAGGTCCTGGAAGGCGCGGACGGCCTCCTCGGGGTCGGTGTGGACGTCGCTGAGCCACCAGCGGGGCGCGTAGGCGCCGATGGGGAGCAGGGCGAGGTCGATACCGGGGTGACGGGCGCCGATCTCGGCGAACCAGTGGCCGTAACCGGTGTCGCCGGCGAAGTACACCTGCCGTCCGGGGCGGTCGGCGCGGTCGGGGTGTTCGGACCGGTCGGAGGGATCGGACCGCTCCGAGAGGACCCAGCCGCCCCAGAGCGAGCGACAGGTGTCGAGGAGGGTCCGCTTGGACCAGTGGTGCGAGGGGACGAACTCGAAGCGCACACCGTCGAGTTCGGCCGCCTCCCACCAGTCGAGCTCGGTGACGTGGCTGAACCTGCGGCGGGCGAACCAGCGCCCGAGACCGGCGGGGACGAAGACGGGGGTGTCTCTCGGCAGCCGTCTGAGGGTCGGGGCGTCGAGGTGGTCGAAGTGGTTGTGGCTGATGACGACCGCGTCCACGGGCGGCAGGTCCTCCCAGCGGACCCCGACGGGCGTGATCCGGGCGGGGGTGCCGAGGATGCGCCGGGACCAGACGGGGTCGGTGAGGACGGTGAGGCCGCCGATGCGCAGGATCCAGCTGGCGTGGCCCGCCCAGGTGACGGCGAGGGTGTCGGGCCCGGCTTCGGGGAGCGGGCCGGGGGCGAACGGCAGCAGCGGAATGTCGCGGAGCCCCTCGACGCCTGGGCGCACGGCGCCCTCGCGGGCGAGCCTGGCCATGGCACGGACACCGGGGAGCGGGGCGGTGAGGCGGTCGACGAAGGAGCGGGGCCAGTCGGGGCGGGTCCGGCCCAGGGGCTGGAGGACGGGGGACGGGGCGGGGGCGGCGGGAACCGGTCCGGGGGCGGCGGGAGCCGGTCCGGGGGCGGTCCCGCTCTCGCGCACGGGCTGCGGGGCCTGCGTAGGCCGTGCCGTCTGTTCCGTCATCTGCGGGCTCCGTTTCTACGCGGTTCGTCGGGACGGTCTCGATGGCGGTGGCCGAAGCGCCCCGGCGGTCACCGGAGTTCCTCCAGTGCCGCCCCGAACTCGGCCAACGCCCGTGCCACGTATGGCAATTCCACCGGGTTCGGAGAGGCGAGGGACTCCGTGCGTTCCTCCTCGTCGGCCCCCAGGAAGGCGCCGGTGTCGAACCGCACGCGCAGGGCGCCGAGTTCGTCGCCGAATCGGTGACCGCCTGGTACGGGCGTGCCGAGCCGCCGACTGAGGTGGTTCTCCAGCTCCATGGAGTCGGTGACGCCCCGCGCGGCGAGCCCGGCTCGCAGTGGCCCGAGGTCCGCGTAGAGGTGGCGGCCCGCCTGGGGCGGCCGGGCGAGGGCGCCCGCGGCGAGGACGGCTCGGTGGACGGCGGCGGCCACGTGTCCGTGCAGGGCGGCGGCGCGGGCGGCCCGTACGGTGACGTCCTCCGGTTCGTCGAGGGCGTGCGCGGCGGCGGGGGCGACGGGCCCCGCGACGAAGGCGCCGAGGGCGGTGAGGACGTCGAGGGTGCGGGCGCGCGGGTCGGTGTAACGGTCGGCCCGGTCCGGCGCGGCGGGTGGGAAGCGGGCCACGGCACAGGGCCAGGCGGGCGGGGCGAGGGCGCCCGCGAGGTCGTACAGGACGGTGACGTCGTCGGGGCACATCTCGGCGGGGCTCAGCAGCACGGTGTCGGCGCGCCGGTGCAGGGTGTCGCGCCAGGTCTCGTCGCTGATGATGTGCAGCCCCTCGGCGACGGCGGCCTCGCACGCCTCGCGGACGAGTTCGGGCGGGGCGACGGTGGCGGTCGGGTCGTCGGCGACGGAGAGCAGCAGCAGTCGCGGGTGACCGCCCTCGGCGCGGACCCGGCGGACGGTTTCGAGCAGGGCGTACGGGTCGGGCACGCCGCCGCACTCGGCGGGGGTGGGCACGTGATAGGCGGGACGGCCGAGGAGCCGGGCCTGCGGGGTCCACCAGGCCGGGCAGGGCCGGGGCATGAGGACGTCGCCGCCGTGGGCGGCGATCAGGGCGAGCATCAGCGGCCGGGCGCCCGGCGCGGAGACCACGTCCTGGGCGTGGGTACGCAGGCCACGCCGCCACCAGTAGCCTGCGGCGGCCTCGCGGAGCACGGGTCCGCCGCCGGGCGGCTCGACGGCGGTACGGCCCGCGGCGGCGGCCAGGATCGCGGCGAGGCCGGGCAGCACGGGAAGACCGGGCTCCGGGGCGGGTGGTCCGTAACTGACCGGTCCGCGCCCTTCCGGGGCCGTCTGCCGCATCTCCCGCACCTCCCGCACACCGAAACACAGAGCACCGCCGACACGGCACCCCCAGTGCCTTTATACGAAGGTTCGGAACGCTTCGCCGTCCCAGCGGCCGCCCATCCGCCGAACCCAGCCCACCACCCCACCCACGAACCGGACGCCCCGGCCCATGCGACACCACCGACGATCGCGCCCAGCCGCGCGACGGGGAGACCGGGACCGCAACGGCGCGGTCGACGAGGGCCGTACGGGTGACGGGGGCGGGCAAGGTCAAGCCTTGCCTCTGGCGTCTACCACCCACTCGGGTGGACCGGTACCAGCCTGTCAGGCCGGCCCGACGGCGCCGGCCGTCCGGCCGCACGGCCCGGCAGCCGCTCTCAGGTGTACACGAGGGGGCAGCCGCGTCGGATCGCGTGTTGGGCAGCGCGCAGGAACAGCGCGACGTAGAAGGTCGCGTCCAGGTCCTTGCTCCACGGTGCTGTTCGCGTAGCGGCCAGTTCCTTCGCCTGGTGCCTGAACCACATGCTCAGGTCGAGGTTGTCGCAGGTCATCGGGGTCTCGCGGGGCAGGTCGATGGCCGTAGCCAGCTTCATCGCGAGGCGCAGTACCTGGGGAGCGCCGGCAACCATGGATTCATGCTCATCCGATTCGATGGGCAACCAGATCTCCTCGTCGAGGGAGAAGGGCACGAGGACGGTCCAGCCGCAGAGCGTTTCCAACTCTTCCCGTGTCAGGTGCGTCCTGCACAAGGCGAGGAACCCGGTCATGGGTGGGGCCAGCTTCTCCTCGAAGGCTTGCCCTGAGCCGCGGGCGAAGTCCGTCTCCGGGGGCACGTCCTCGTAGGGCGGCAGGCCCCGCCGCCCGAGTTCGGCGTTGAGAGCCGAGGCGACCTCACCCCATCCGTCCTCTTCCTCGCCGAACCATTCCTCCGCGCCGACGCTCACCACATAGACACCCATGCGCGGAAGGTACAGCCCGCATGTGACATCGATCCGTGAGCCTGCCGGGGGCGACCGCAGCCGCGCCCTTGGCCCGGGCCCGGGCCCGGGCCCGCAGGTCGTACCGTCGCGCCGGATCCGGAGTCACGCCTGTCGCGTGCGGGCCAGGAGTCCTGCGAACTGGGTCGCCAGGGCGTCCTCGAGGGTGGGGCAGAAGTCCATGCGCATCGCCGCCAGGGCGGGGTCGGACGCGTAGGCGGCGAGCATGCTGGGGGCGGGTTGGGTGTGGGGCCAGAGGGCGCCGGTGAACAGGACGGTCGTGGCGCTCGCCTTCCAGGCGCCGTCGTCGCCGAGTTCGGGGACGTGGAGGCGGATCAGCTCGGCCAGGGCGGTGAGGTCGGCGTGGGCGGCCCGCTTGTGGCGTGCGGCGGCTTCCGGGGACACGTTGTGCTCCAGGACGGCGGCCTGGGCCGCGAGCAGGTCGCAGAGGACCCGGTGCCCGGAGAGGGACCGGGCGAGCGTGCCGGCGAGGCGGTCGCCGCGCGTGGCGACCGGGTCGCTCGGGTCGATGTCGGCGCGCAGACGCTCGGCGAGTTCGGCCAGCCACTGCTTGCATGCCTGGCCGAAGAGTTCGAGCAGGATCGCCTCGCGGGACTCGAAGTAGCGCAGGACGTTGGACTTGGCGAGGCCGGTCCGGCGGCTGAGCTCGTTCAGGCTGATCTCGCTGACCGGCATCGTGTCGAGCATCGTGGCCGTGGTGTCCAGGATGGCCCGACGCCGGACCTCCCGCTGCTCCTCGCTTCGCGCACGTTGGAAAGCCGTCATGCACGGCATTTTACAGACCGCCGGTCCATTGACACCAGACCGTCGGTCTCTTACCGTCGGAAGGAAGAGACCGATGGTCTGTAAGGAGAGGACCTGTCATGACGCAGAACTGGACCAGCGACGACATCCCCGAGCAGCACCATCGCGTCGCCGTGGTGACCGGCGCGAACACCGGCCTCGGCTTCGAGACCGCCCGAGCCCTTGCCGCACGCGGTGCGACGGTGGTCCTGGCGGTGCGGAACGTGGAGAAGGGCAAGGCCGCCGCCGCCCGCATCGCCGACGCCGTGCCCGGTGCGGACGTCACCGTGCAGGGCCTCGACCTCGCGTCCCTGGAGTCGGTCCGTCAGGCCGCGGCGGAGCTGCGGGACGCCCACCCCCGGATCGACCTGCTCATCAACAACGCGGGCGTGATGTACACGCCGAAGCAGACCACGCGGGACGGGTTCGAGTCGCAGTTCGGCACCAACCACCTCGGGCACTTCGCCCTCACCGGCCTGCTCCTGGAGCGGCTGCTGCCGGTGGCGGGGTCCCGGGTGGTGACCGTCAGCAGCGTCGGGCACCGGATCCGGGCCGGGATCCACTTCGACGACCTGCAGTGGGAGCGTTCGTACAGCAGGGTCCCCGCGTACGGACAGTCCAAGCTCGCGAACCTGATGTTCACGTACGAGCTGCAGCGACGGCTCTCCGACCGGGACACCACCGTCGCGGTCGCCGCCCACCCGGGCATGGCCGACACCGAACTCATGCGGTACACGCCCCGACCGCTGCGCGTGGCCGTCTCGGCCGTCGGCCCGCTGGTCCTCCAGAGCACGGAGATGGGGGCGCTGCCGGTACTGCGCGCGGCGACCGACCCCGGCGTGCGCGGCGGCCAGTACTACGGACCGAGCGGAATCGGCGAGACACGGGGCCATCCGAAGCTCGTCGAGTCCAGCCGGCTCTCCCACGACATGGCCGTCCAGCACCGCCTCTGGGCCGTCTCGGAGGACCTGACGGGCGTCACCTTCCCCGTCTGAGGCCCCGCCGCGACACCCCGGCCCGGTCCTCACGCCCCGGTCCGAGTGGCGCCGCCGACGACGGTCCGGGCACCAGGCATCCGGTCGCCCGCGTGTCGGTACGGCGCCACATGCGTTCGCCGCGTGCGGCCGTGCGGGTCGAGAATGCGGCGCATGTCGATCCGAGCAGCGCTACCCGAGGACGCGGCGGCGATCGCCCGCGTTCATGTCCGGTCCTGGCAGGCCGCCTACCGCGGGCTGCTCCCGCGTGCGTACCTCGACGCGCTGGACGTCGAGGAGCGGGCCGCCGTCTGGGCGGAGCGGCTCGGTGGGGTGGGGGCGCCCGGTGTGTTCGTGGCCACGGAGGAGGTCTCCGGGCCGGTAGTGGGGTTCTGCTGTTTCCGGGGACGGCCGGGAGGCGGGAGCGACGACCTGGACCCGCTCGCCACCGGGGAGATCGCGGCGCTGTACGCCTTGCCGGAGGTGTGGGGGACGGGCGTGGGGCGGAGGCTGCTGGCCGCGTCCGAGGAGGCGCTGGCGGCGGACGGGTTCCGGGACGCGGCGCTGTGGGTCCTCGCGGACAACGCGCGGGGCCGCCGTTTCTACGAGGCCGCGGGCTGGCGGCCGGACGGCACCGTCACCCAGGACACGACCGCGGGCCGGACCCTCGACGAACTCCGCTACCGGCGGCGCCTCTTCACATGACCCTAGGTCCGCATCGCGAGATGACCATCTCGCGATGTGGCAGGCGGGCGTACGGTTGGCACAGCCACCCACACAGAGGGAGTCCGGTCATGACGCATGCCTCCGAACAGTCCAGGCCGCACGAGACCGCCGTCTACACCCACGGGCACCACGAGTCGGTGCTGCGCTCGCACACCTGGCGCACCGCGGCGAACTCCGCGGCCTACCTGCTGCCCGAACTGAAGCCCGGCCTGGACGTCCTGGACGTCGGCTGCGGCCCCGGCACGATCACCGCCGACCTGGCCGCGCTGGTCGCGCCGGGCCGGGTGACCGCGGTCGACGCCGCCGAGGACGTACTGGACCGGGCGCGCGCGGTCGCCGCCGAACGGGAGCTGGAGAACGTCGAGTTCGCGGTCGCCGACGTCCACGCCCTGGACTTCCCCGACGACTCCTTCGACGTCGTCCACGCCCACCAGGTACTGCAGCACGTGGGTGATCCGGTCCAGGCGCTGCGCGAGATGCGACGGGTGTGCCGCCCCGGCGGTGTGGTAGCCGCGCGCGACAGCGACTACGGGGCCTTCACCTGGTACCCGGCCTCCCCCGCCCTGGACCGCTGGCAGGAGCTGTACCGGCGGGTGGCGCGGGCCAACGGCGGCGAACCGGACGCGGGGCGGCGGCTGTTCGCCTGGGCGCGGCAGGCGGGGTTCACCGACATCACGACGACGGCGGGCACCTGGTGCTACGCGACACCCGAGGAGCGCGCCTGGTGGAGCGGGCTGTGGGCGGACCGGACGACGGAGTCGGTCTACGCGCGGCTCGCGGTGGAGGGTGGCCACGCGACCCCCGACACGCTGCGGGAGGTCGCGGAGGCGTGGCGCGAGTGGGGCGAGCGGGAGGACGGCTGGTTCATGGTCCCGCACGGCGAGATCCTCTGCCGGGTCCCGTGAGCCTCAACCAGGCTCGCCCATGTGGTGATTCTGGGAACCACACTGCGTGTCTGCGTCGACGATCTCGAAGGAGCGGTCGAGTTCTACGAGCGGCTCACCGGTGCCCCCGCCCAGCGATTCGAGCGGGGCGGGGTCTCGGTGGCGGCCGTGGGCTGTTTCCTCCTGATGAGCGGTCCGGAGGCGGAGTTGGAGGTCCTGCGCCGGGTCTCCGCGACCATCTCCGTCCAGGACGTGGACGCGGCGTTCACCGCGCTCACCGAGGCCGGCGCGAAGATCCTGGCGGGCCCGGTCCCCACGCCGGTGGGCCGCAATCTGATCGCGGTCCACCCGGACGGCTCGGTCTTCGAGTACGTCGACCGGCGAGCCGCTTGAGTCCCTGGGTCAGGCGGCGGACGCACCCTGGCCGAGGGCGCGTTCCACCGACTCGTAGGTGATGCCGTGGTCCGCGAGGACCTCGGCGACGACGCCCGGGCGGGCGGTCAGGGCGAGGAGCAGGTGCTCGTCGCCGATCACCTTGTCGCGGCGCCCCAGGCAGATCCGCAGGGAGCGCTCCAGGACGCTCGCTGCCTCGCGGCTGAAGGTGGGCCTTCCGAAGCGCCGGGAGCCCCCCTCGCGGTCGTCGGCGAGGGCGCCCGGCCCGTGGGCCTCCTCGACGCGGGCGACGATCTCCGGCACGTCGATACCGAGGCCCGCGAGCGCCTCCATGTCGGCCTTCGACAGGCCGCCCCGCCGGTGGGCGTCGGAGAGCTGCGCCTCCAGCGAGGCCCGTCGGTCGGTCGCGCCGAGGGCCCGCAGGACGAAGGACGCCTTGGTTCCCTCCGCGTCGAACATCGCGAGCAGCAGGTGCTCTTCGGTGACCATGGCGGCGCGGTCGCGCCGGGCCCGCTCCACGGCCTCGATCACCGCGGCCCGAGCCCCCGCCGAGAATCGCTCGAACATCAATGCCTCCCGTACTTCTTGTGCACGGCCTGCCTGCTCACACCCAGCTCCGCCGCGATCTCCTGCCACGACCAGCCCTGGGCGCGGGCGCTGCGCACCTGGACGGCCTCCAACTGTTCGAGGAGTCGCCGCAGGGCGGTGACGGCCCGTAGGCCGACCCGGGGATCACGGTCCCCCGCCCGCGCGGCGAGATCGGTTGCATCGGTCATGATGTCAACCTACGTTGACACCCTCTCTCCTGTCAACCATGGTTGACAGGAGAGAGGGTGTCCGCCGGTCCGACGCCGGTCGGCGTGAGGGCCATGCCCCGTGCTGGGCGCCGACGCCCAGCACGAGGAACAGCAGCGCGAGCGCGAGCCCGGCTGCCGTGCGTATGTGTGTCATACGGCGAAAGCCGGCCACCTCGATGTTCGGTTTCCGGTCATTCATCAACGGAAGTCATCAACGTGACCGGAAGAGTTCAGGCTACGGCCGCATCCGGAACTCGTAGGCGTCCGGCAGCGGTTCGTCGGTCAGGGCCGACCACAGCTCGCCGAGGGTCTCCGCGCCCTCCCGCAGGTCGGCGACCTCGAAGCCCGTGTCGAAGACCGCCCGGGCCTCGGCCTTCCGCCCCTCGGCGAGGAGGAGGCGGGCCTCCAGGAGGCGGAAGGCGCCACGCCCGCGTACGTCCGCCGGCAGCCGCTCCAGGAGTGCGCGCGCCCGCGGGGCGCATCCGGCGGCCAGGAGCGCGGTCACGGCCTCCCGGCCGAGCGCGGCCCGCACCACGGAGTCCCCGGAGCCCAGGGCCTCGAAGGCGTCGAAGGCCTGGGCGTGTCGGTCGGCGGACCTGACCGGGTGCCCGCCCTCCTGGTCGGCGACGGCCAGGCAGTACAGCAGCGGCCAGCGGAGGCCGCCCTCGTGCCGGAGCCCGCGCTCCCAGCTCCGTACCGCCTGAGCCAGGTCGCCCGCGGCCCACTGCGCGATCCCCAGGTGGTACTCCGTCAGCGGCGTCGGCGTCGCGGTCTCCAGCATGTCCCGCCAGTGGTCCGCCACCAGGGACGGGCCGGGCGGGGCGCCCTCGGGCCCCTCCGGCAGCGGTGGCAGGACGCCCGTGCGGAGCAGCTCCAGCCAGGGCTTCTGCTCCTCCCCCAGGGCCGACGCGGGGAACGGTGTCCCGGGCAGTTCGTGTCCGTGGGCCAGGACTTCGAGGGCGCCCCAGCCGGATCCCGTCGCGAGGACGGTGACCGGTTCGGCGTCGGCGGCGGTTTCCCTCCAACTCGCGTACGCGGCGTCGACGGCGGCGCGCGGCAGCGCCGCCTCCAGGGCTCGCTCCACGTCCGCGCGGGCCGCCGACCAGTCCTCGCCGTGGACGGTCCCGGCCTCGGCCGTGAGCGGTCCGTACGTCTCGAGCCAGCTGAACTCCGCGCCGCCCTCCAGCTTCAGGTGCTCCAGCTGCGTACGGGCGAGGCCGGCCTGGACCTCTGCGTATCCGGGGGCGCCGGGGGCGGTGAGCCACTCCTGCCAGCGGCGGCCGCCGCGCGCGGTGCCCCAGAGGAAGAGCTTGCGGCCGCGCAGCAGGTCCGTCGAGGTCTGCACCAGGCCCGCCCCCGTCTCGTCGAGGGCGGCGATCCAGCGCCGTGCCGTGTCCGGGACGTCGTAGAACCAGTCGGCGGGGAGCGTGCTCCGCAGCGGATACGTGCGGTCCTCGGAGCGGCCCGTGCCGTCCTGGGCGACGGGGACGGGCACGCGGCGCAGGCCGCGCTCGTAGCCGTGGTGGAAGGCGGTCTCGGCCGGGGCGAGGATCCTGCGGTCCTCGGGGACGGCGGTGTTGGACCACCAGTAGACGGGGACGGTCCGCTCGTGCGGATTGCGGATCCGGACACCGACATGGAGGAAGTCGCTGCCCTCGGGCAGCCACAGGTCGACCTGGAAGGGCAGGTCCCGCAGCCGCTCCCACTCCCACAGCCGCAGCAGCTGCCCGCCGCCGGGCGCCGCGACGATCGCGGCGTGCACCGGGGAGCAGGAGAGAGTGGTGTGGCCGGTGGCGCCGATGTTCCATTCGATGCCACCGGCGAACCAGGCGCCGTTCAGCGCGAACGCCGCCGGCTGGAACACCGGGTTGCGGTGGACGAGTTCACGGCCGTCGGCCTTGTGTTGCAGGGAGTGGACGCGCCCGCCGAGCCCGGGCAGCACGATCGCGCGCACCCGGTCGTTCTCGATGACGATCGCGTCGAGGTCCGTGGGCACACGCGCGCGTCCGTAGCCGTCGCGGACCGGCGCGGGCAGCACGGTGCGCAGCGGGGCGTACCCGAGCTGCCGGGCCATGTCGCGCGGCAGGTCGTCCGCGACGGCGCGCGGGTCGACCGCCGGGGTCCCGTCGAGGAGCCGCAGGGCGGGCAGCGGGTTGTCCGGGCCCAACGGAGCCGCGGGCAGGGGCAGTACGGCACGTCGTACGGTCGTCATGGCGTCATCGAACACGGCGGGCGCGCGTCCGACCAGGGGGTCTGTCCGTCAGTCTTCGGCAAAGGCGGCGACGACGAGGTCCGTCAGAAGCGCTCCGGCCGTGCCGTCGGGGTCCAGGTCGGGGTCGTAGATCGTGACGTTGAGCCCGACGCAGCGCTCGGAGCGGACCAAGGTCCGCAGCAGGGGCAGGAGTTCCTCGGGCAGCAGCCCGTCGGGGTCGGGGCTGTCGACGGCCGGCATCACGGAGGGGTCGAGGACGTCGGCGTCCAGGTGCACCCAGAAGCCGTCGAGCGCGGGGGCCCCGAAGGCGGTGACCGTGGCGGCGGCGAGTTCGGCCGGGCCCCAGGCCCGCAGATCGGCGACGGTGACGACGGGGACCTTCAGGGCGCGCAGCTCCACGAGTTCGGGGTCGTCGTGGTAGGCGTCGCGGATGCCGAAGAGCCGGACGTCCTCCTCGCGGAGGTAGGGGCCGCGGCCCTCCAGGTCGGTGAGGTCCCGCTGGCCGCGGCCGGTGGCGAGGGCCAGTTCCTCGCCGCCCGCGGCGCCGACCCGGTCGGAGTTGCCGGGGTGGCGGAAGTCCGGGGAGGCGTCGACTGCGGCGAGTCCGTAGCGGCCGATGCGGCGCAGGGCGAGCGAGGCGCCGAGCTGGATCGAGCAGTCTCCGCCGAGGACGAGAGGGAAGTCCCCGGCCCTGACGTGGTGCTCGATCCGGTCGGCGAGCGTGCGGGTGTACGTGGCGAGGGCGGCGGCGTTGAAGACGCCGTCGCTCTCCTGCCAGTCGCCGAGGTCGTAGCGGGGCGGGACGACGACTCCGCCTTCGATGGCGCCGAGCCGGGCCACGATCCGGTTCTCACGGAGGGCCCCGGCGAGCTTGTGGCAGCCGGGCACGGTACCGGGGAGCGGGGGGCGCAGACCGAGGTTCGAGGGGGCGTCGAGCGCGACGATATTCCGCATGCGCCTCATCCTCTCCGCCGTACTCTGCGACTTCAACGGGTTTCGGGAGTACGGAGAGAGAGATGAGCACCCAGCACACCTACCGGGTGATCGTGCGCGGCACGTTCGACGGACTGTCGGAGGAGAGCCGGGCCCGGCTGCTCGCCGAGGTGGACGCGCACGGGATGGAGGCGATGCGCTTCTCCGAGGAGGGCTCGCTCAGCTACGACAGGACGCTGAAGCACTTCTCGTACCGCCTGGTCGTGGTCTCGGACGCGGCGGACGGCGAGGAGATGGCCGGTGTGCTCGCCGAGGACCGGGTGGAGCGGGCGCTCGCGGAGCTGGGGCACGCGCACGGCAGGCTGAGGTCGAAGGTGACCGACCTGGACACGATGAAGATCAACTACAAGCGCTGAGCCGATGCCGCGTTCTCCGGGGCGGTGATCGCCCAGCGTTCGTGGTCCCGCCAGGCGCCGTCGATGTGGAGCATGGCGGGTGAGAACCCTTCGAGGCGGAAGCCGGCCCGGCGCACGAGCGCGCGGGAGGCGGCGTTGCCCGGCTGGATGTTGGCCTCCAGGCGGTGCAGCCCGAGGGGGCCGAAGGCGTACGGGAGGAGCAGGCCGAGCGCCTCGCCCATCAGCCCCCGCCCCGCCGCGTGGGCGAAGGCGCCGTAGCCGAGCGCGCCGCTGAGGAACGCGCCCCGGACGATGTTGTTGATGTTGAGGAACCCGGCGATCCGGCCCTGCTCCGCCCGCTCGCAGATCAGGAACCCGGCCCGCGCCGGGTCCTCGGTCAGGGCCCTGGCGTACGGCTCGTAGGTCTCGGTCCTGTCGGGCGGGAAGAGCCACGGCCGGTGGGTGGCGCGGCTCTCGCGGGCCCGCGCGGTGAACTCCTCGGCGTCGTCGAGCGAGTAGCCGCGCAGGCCGACGCGCGGGCCGGCGGTGAGGTACTGACCAAGATCGTCGGACATGCCCCCAGGGTGCCAGGCACCGGCGCGGCCGGTCGCGCCGGTGGGGCCGATCGCGCCGGCGCAGCCGATCGCGCATGTCGGGCCGATCGGGCCAGGCCCTGGCGCGACGGGTCGCGCCGGTGGGGCCGGTGGGGCCGATGACTCCGGTGGCGCCGGTCGCTCGGGGGGTCCCGTCAGCGGCGGGCCGCGCGGACTCGGGGCGGGACGGTCTCGCCCCGCTTGACCACGCCGAGCACGACCGTCGTCCGGCCGTCGAGGGGTTCGCCCTCGGCCGGGTACTGCGTGCACACCCACCAGTTCGGCGGCCACAGCACCCGCCGGTCGCGGCCTTGGACGTCGTGGACGTCGAGGCGGGTGCGCGGGGCGAGGGCGGTGAAGACCCGCCAGAGGCCCTTGCCGAGGAACCCGGGCATCGGCCGGGCGGGCACCGGCGCCGCGTCGTCGGCCGCGACCGCGTCCTGCGACGAGGCGACCGCCACGGCCGCCAGGGCGAGGAGGGCACCGACCCCCAGGAACGCCGCCCGCCTCATGCGCGCCGCCGGGTCGCCGCGTAGTAGCCACAGGCCCCGCCGAGCAGGGTCGTGGCGAGGAGCGCCAGATAGAGCGGCATCGTCACCTCGGGAATGATCAGCCGGATCCTGACCTGCCGGGTGTTCTCGAAGATCAGGACGAGGGTGAGGACGGCGACGACGGCCATGGCGATCCGGGCAGGCGTGAAGGGTCCGTCGGAGCGGGGCCTCCCGCCGCTCGATGTCTCCTTGGGACTCATGCCCGGACCTCTCCTCCGTCGTACGCGGCCGCCCCCGTGGGACCAGGATGGAGGGATCCGGTCCGCACGGGGGCGGTGGGAGGGGCCGTACGGGTGAGGGTGCGGCCTCGCCCGCCGTGCCCGGCAGGTGGGCCCCGTCGGTGGGCCCCGCTGTGGGCCGACCGGGTCAGTGGTGGGCGAGGACCAGTTGCGGCTCGTCGGCCGGTTCCTCCGCCGGGTCGGGGCGCTGGATGAGGAAGGCGGAGACGACGCCGATGCCGAGCAGGGCGAGGGCCGCGTACATGGCGTGCTGGTAGCCGGCTTCGGTCGGTCCGCCCGCGTCGCTGCCCGCCGTGATCATCGCGGAGGCCAGGGCGATGCCGAGGGAGGCGCCGATCCCGAAGCAGGCGCCGTTGAGCCCGGACAGTGAGCCGGGCTTGTCCTTGGGCGCGGTGGTGACGGCGAGGCCGTTGAGGCCGGTCAGCATGAAACCGCCGTAGGTGACGCCGAGCGCGGCGAGCGAGGCGACCAGGACCCACTCGTCGTGCAGGAAGAAGGTGGCCAAGAGGAAGATCGCGAAGTTGGCGACGGCGCCGGTCACGACGATCTTCCGCCAGCCGATCCTCGGGCCGAGGCGGCCGGTCAGCGGGGCGGAGACCACGCCGATCAGCTGGATCGGGGTGAGGAAGAGGACGGCGGCGGTCACGGCGGAGAGGCCGAGGCCGACCCGGGCGTCCTGGGAGAAGAGCGGAATGGTCAGGGCGATGGCGCCGAAGGCGCCGCCGAGGGTGCAGACGGTGGTGAGCAGCAGCGGCCAGGCCCGGCGGGAGGCCAGTACCTCGATGTCGATGACCGGGTCGGCCGCGCTCTTCTGCGAGACGACGAAGAAGACCAGTGCGGCGAGGCCGCCGAGCAGGAAGCCGAGGGTGAGGACGGAGGTCCAGCCCCAGGCCGCGCCCTGGGCGAGGCCGACCAGGATGCCGGTGAGGCCGACCGCGAGGGCGGCGATGCCCCGGGAGTCGAAGCGGCCCTCGGGCGCGGTGGCCGGGACCTCGGGGACGTACTTCCGTACGCCGATCAGGCCCGCGACGGCGATCAGGGTGGAGCAGACGAAGATGCCGCGGAAGCCGATGGTGTCGGCGATCTGGCCGCCGGCGATGGCGTCCACCCCGGCGAGGCCGCCGTTGACGGCGGTGATGACGCCCGCGGCCTTGCCGAAGCCGGCCGGGGTGAGGAGCTGGTTCAGGGTGAGGAAGGCGAGGGTGAACATCGCCGCGGAGATGCCCTGGAGGATGCGGCCGGCGATGAAGAACTCGATGTTCGGCGCGAAGACGCACATCAGGTTGCCGGCGATCAGGACGAAGGCGCAGACGATCATCATCGGCTTGCGGCCGCGCCGGTCGCTGAGGCGGGCGAGGGTGACCTGGCCGATGGCCGCCATCAGGAAGAAGAGGGTCTGGGAGAGGCCGGCAGCGGCCGTGGTGGTGCCGAGCCGCTCGATCACATCCGGCAGCGCGGGGCTGAGCATCGTGGCGTTGATCTGGTACCCGAGGACGGCGAGCACCATCGCCAGGAGCATGGGACCTCGGCCCTTGAGGTCGGATGTGGCTGACATTGGGGCCCCTTTGCCGTGGATGTCCTAGCAGTGGACGAAGCTTGTCAGACAAGCAACTCCCGAACAGAGTGAGTTCTACGCGCGTCACACGTCAAGACCCTTTGACCTGTGATTCGGAATACCGTTCACTTGCCGACAAGTCGAAGGAGGAGGGGCAGTGGCGGTCAGCGGACAGCAGCGGCGGCCGGTCGTGGTGCTCTACGAGCGCATCGCGGACGCCATCCACGACGGCACCTATCCCCCGGGCTCGACCCTGCCCTCCGAGCCGAAGCTCGCCGGCGAGCTGGGCGTCAGCCGCCCGGCCCTGCGCGAGGCCCTGCTGCTGCTCCAGGAGGACGGCCTGCTGTCCGTGCGGCGCGGGGTCGGCAGGACCGTCAACGACCACCCGCCGCGCCGGGGCTTCGAGCACATCCAGCCCCTGGAGGAGCTGATCGGCACGGGCGCGCCCCTGCGGGTGCGGGCGCTGCTGCGGGCGGTCGAGGAGCCGACCGACTTCACCACCCAGCACCTGCTCGCCCCGGCCAGGGCGGAGCTGCGGTTCTGGGAGTCGCTGCTGGCCGGGGAGGGCGCGGCGGCGGCCCTCAGCCAGGAGTGGGCGGCGGCCGACGACGTACTGGAGCGGGCGCACCCGGCCTTCGCCCAGGCGCTGCGCGCCGAGCCGGCGCCCGAGCGCACCTCGATGCTGGCGGTGCTCGCCGGGGCCTCGCGGGGCGTGTCGCTCGGCGCGCACAGCAGCGTGACGGCGACCCTGCTCGGGCAGCGCAGGGGCGAGCAGCTCGGCCGCCCGGCCGACACCCCCGCGGTCCTGGTCACCCAGGTGGTGCGGGTCGGGGAGACCCCGGTCCTGGCCGCCAAGCACATGCTGCCGACGGGCGCTCCCGCGCTGCCGGTCCTCCAGTCGAACTGAGCGGGCGACGACCGCCACAGCACCCCGCGCCTGTCGTGGCGTACACTTCCGCGCCATGCACTTGTCTGACAACCCTGCCGCTGCGCCTGCCGCCGCCCCCGTCGCCGTCGCCGTCGCCGAGTGGATCCGCCGCGCGCCGAAGGCCGTCCTCCACGACCACCTGGACGGCGGGCTCCGTCCCGCCACGATCGTCGAACTGGCGCGGGAGTGCGGCTACACCGCGCTGCCGACCGAGGACCCGGCCGCGCTCGCGGTCTGGTTCCGGGACGCCGCCGACTCCGGCTCGCTGGAGCGGTACCTGGAGACCTTCGCCCACACCTGCGCGGTGATGCAGACCCGCGAGGCGCTGCACCGGATCGCAGCCGAGTGCGCCGAGGACCTGGCGGCCGACGGGGTCGTCTACGCCGAGATCCGCTACGCCCCCGAGCAGCACCTGGCGGCCGGGCTGACCCTGGACGAGGTCGTCGAGGCGGTGAACGAGGGCTTCCGCGAGGGCGAGCGCCGTTCGGGCGGCCGGATCACCGTCCGCACCCTCCTCACGGGCATGCGCCACACCGACCGTTCGCTGGAGATCGCCCAGCTCACGGTGGCGCACCGGGACCAGGGCGTGGCCGGCTTCGACATCGCCGGCGGCGAGATCGGCAACCCGCCGGCCCGCCACCTGCCCGCGTTCCAGCACCTGAAGCGGCACAACTGCCACTTCACGATCCACGCGGGCGAGGCCGTCGGCGCGGAGTCGATCCACGAGGCCGTGCAGGTCTGCGGCACCGAGCGGATCGGTCACGGCGTGCGGATCACGGACGACATCGCCGAGGACGGCACGCTCGGCAGTCTCGCCGCGTACGTCCGCGACAACCGGATCGCCCTGGAGGTCTGCCCGACCTCCAACCTCCAGACGGGCGCGGCCAAGGACTACGCCTCGCACCCGATCGACGAGCTGCGCCGGCTCGGCTTCCGGATCACGCTGAACACGGACAACCGGCTGGTCTCCGGCACCACCATGAGCGAGGAGTTCCAGCACATGGTGGACGCCTTCGGCTACGGCCCGGAGGTCTTCGAGGAGTTCACGGTCGCGGCCCTCAACGCGGCCTTCCTGCCGCTCCCGGAGCGGCAGCGGCTGATCGACGAGGTCGTCCGCCCGGGTTACGCGGCGCTCAAGGCGGCGTAGGCGCACGACGGCGGGCCGGGACGGGCCGGGCAGTGTGGGAGACGGGGGATCCCACACCGCCCGGCCCGTGTCACGTCTCGGCCGTCCCGGCCCGTGTCACGTCTCAGCCGTCCCGGTCGGTGAGCAGTCGCCAGGTCGTGAGCGCGACGGTGGCCCGTACGAGGCCCGCGGGTTCGGTGAGTTCGACGCCCAGGGTCCTCCCGATCTGCTCCAGCCGGCGAGCGACGCTGCTGTGGTGGAGGTGGAGCAGCTGGGCGGCCCGGCGCTGGGATCCGGTGGCGCAGTAGGCGTCCAGGGTCGCGAGGTCGCCCGGGTTGTCGGCGAGGGCGGCGATCGCCGCCACGTCCGCGTTCTCCCGTGCGGCGTCCGGCGTCACGTGGGCGAGGAGCGCCAGCGCCCCGAGCCGGGCGTGGTGGACGACGGGCCGGTGCGCGGTGGTGAAGCGGAGTGCGGTGCGGGCCTGCCGCCAGGACCGTTCCGGGCTCTCGGCGGCGCCGATGCCCGCGCGGGCGTCGGCGGGGAACCGGTCCTCGTCCACGCCGCCGGCCAGGAGGACGCCCACGTCGCCGACCGTGGCCGCCTTCACGGTGCGGCCGGGGCAGACGAGGGCTCCGATCCGGTGGAGCGGCAGCCGTGACCGTACGGCGACGACCTCGACCGGCGCGTCGGCGGGGAACCCCAGGAGCCGTAACGCCCGTGCCGTGGCGGCCTCGTCGGCGCCGGAGCTGATGACCAGTTCGACCAGGGCGGGGTCGGCCATGGTGGTGCGGGCGGGACCGTACCGCTCGACGACCGTCGCGGCGGCGAGGGCGAGGCGTTCGAGGACCACGGTGTCGAGCGCCAGCGGCGGTCCCGGCCGCTCCAGCCACACCTCGCCGATCTCCTCTTCGTCCAGCGTGATCGGCACGGGCGCCGACGCGGGCGCGGAGCCGTGCGCGGGCGCGGAGCCGTGCCCCGACGACGGCGACGGCGGGTCCGAGGGACGGCTGCCGTCGGGTGCCACGCGCCACGCCCGTCCCGTGTCGTGGAGCCGGATCCCGGCCACGCACTCGGCGAGGCCCGCCGACGCGCGGGCGAGCGCCGGGAGGTCGACCCTGCGGCGCATGAGCGTGTCGTAGAACGCGACGACGCGGATCGCGCCTTCGGCGTACGCATCCAGTCCCGACAGCCGTACGGCGAGTGCCTCCATGGCGCAACAGTAGAGCGCGCGGGGGCCTCGGAGGGGCGCGCCGATCGGTGCGATTCCGGGGCGGTACGCGCGACGGGCGCCGGGGTGACCGCGCGGTCCGTGGCCGTGAGGATGAGCCGCATGGATCCCGAACTCGAACCCTTCGTCCCGCTGCTCCCCCGACAGGACCTGACCGACCCGGTGGCCGCCCGTGCGAAAGTCGCCGCGCTCGCCGCCTCGATACCGGCGCCGGACACCACCGGCCTGGACGTCCAGGACCGCACGGTGCCCGCCGATCCGGACGTGCCGGTACGGATCTACCGGCCGAAGGACGCCCGGGGCGCCGTGCTCTGGCTGAGCGGCGGCGGCTGGGTCGTGGGCGACCTGGACACCGAGCGCCACTGGGGCGCCCGGCTCGCCGCCGGCTCCGGCGCGGTGGTGATCTCGGTGAACTACCGCCGGTCTCCCGAGCACCGGTTCCCCGCCGCCCTGGACGACGTGTACGCCGTACTGTCCTGGACGGCCGAGCACGCGGCCGAACTCGGCATCGACCCCGACCGGATCGCGGTCGGCGGGCACAGCGCCGGTGGCGGGCTCGCGGCGGCGGTGGCGCTGCGGGCACGGGACGAGCAGGGTCCCGCGATCCGGTTCCAGGTGCTCAACCAGCCCGCCCTGGACGACCGGCAGGAGACCTGGTCGCAGCGGACCTTCACCGACACCCCGGCCCACGACCGCGAGACCCTCGCCGTGGCGTGGCGGCACTACCTGGGCTCGCAGCCCGCCACCCCGTACGCGGCGCCGGCCCGGGCGGCCGACCTGTCCGGACTCCCGCCCGCGTACGTCTCCACGGCGGAGCTCGATCCGCTGCGCGACGAGGACCTCGACTACGCGCTGCGCCTGCTCCGGGCGGGCGTGCCGGTCGAACTGCACCAGTGGCCGGGCACGTTCCACGGGTCGCTCGCGATCCTCTCCGCCGACGTCTCCCAGCGGCAGCTCGCCGAGCTCTGCGCGGCCCTGCGGCGCGCGCTGACCGCCGGCACGGACTGAACCAGCACCCTCCCGACGACCACCGAGGAAAGGCCTCACGACATGAGCGTCACTCCGATCGACCTCTTCTCCTCGTTCCTCCGCCTCGACCACGGCGGCGAGGTGCGCGCCGTGCCTCCCGTCTTCGACCCCGAGCGGGACGGCTGGCAGGTGATGACCTTCCACGTGGAGGACGACGCCGACGTCCACGCCGACCACTGGGAGATCCACACCGAGGCGGACGAGGTGGTGGCCTGCCTGACGGGCGGGATCCGGCTCTCGTTCCGCCCCGAGCGGCCGGGGGACGCCGAGGAGGAGATCGAGCTCGCGGCCGGGGCCGCGGCGGTCGTCCCGCGGGGCCGGTGGCACCGGATCACGCTGGACGTCCCCAGCGACATCATGTCCCTGACGCGGCCGCGCGGAAGCCGCCTGGAGCCGCGGGCCGGGGCCTGAGAGCAGCAGACCCTGGCCCGGGGGCGGGCCAGGGCAGCCCCCGGTCCGAGCGGGGGCTGCCCGGCCGATCCGCGCGGCGGCTACGCGGGGACGAGCGGACCGCGCGGGTCCGCGGCGGTGCCGACGGCGCGGGTCATGCGGGCCGCCTGCCGGGCTTCCAGGATCCCGCGCACCATCGGCCACTCCTCGTCCAGGATCGAGTAGAAGGCGGTGCTCCGTACGGCGCCGTCCAGGCCGCGCGAGTGGGCCCGGCGAACGCCCTCGCAGGTGGCGCCGAGGCGTTCGATGGCGGCCCGCGAGCGCAGGTTACGGGCGTCGGCGCGCATCGAGACGCGTCGGACGCCCCACGCCTCGAAGGCGTGGCGCAGCATCAGCAGCTTGGCCTCGGCGTTGATGCCGGTGCCCTGGGCTCCCGGGGCGAGCCAGGTGTTGCCGATCTCTGCCGCGTCGGGGACGGCGGTGAGCGGGTCGCCGTAGGGCACCCCGGGGACGGCGGGCCAGACCAGGGGTCCCTGCCAGTAGTCGAGCTCCAGGAAGCGGGTGGCGCCGACGACCCGCCCGTCGGCGGTACTGATGACGGCGAAGGGCAGCGCCCGGCCCGCGGCCTGGTCGGCCAGGGCCCGTTCGATATAGATCTCCGCCGCGTCCAGGCTGTGGGGGACGGGCGTGAACGCGTACGTCGTACGGTCCTCGGTGCCGGCCGCGGCGATCGCGACGGCGTGCTGTGGTGCGAGGGGTTCCAGCCGTACGGTGCGGCCGGACAGCACAAGGGAAAGTGGCACGGGGCCTTCGGTCCTTCTACGAGGCGGGGAGATGCCACCCGCACCGGCGTCTCACGGTGCGTAGGCGGAGGCACAGTCTGCGGCCCGCTGCCCGCAGAGTGGGAAAAGAACAGGTAAAGAACGACCGAAGGTCGCGTGAATCCACCCTTCTGGCTGCTAACCCACCCGGCCCTTGACAAGAGGCAACTCCAGGGTCCCGGTGTCCTCGGGCGCGGCGGTGACGATCACCGGCTTCACGCCGCGGTTCCCCGCGTAGGCGTCGTCGCTCGCGGCGATCACGAACTCCAGCCGGTGGCCCGCCTCGTAGCGGTGGGCGATGCCGGGCAGCTCGACCGTGAACGGCCGGGTCACGTCGGGCACGCGCACCGGCGCCACGAGCCGGTTGACCAGGGTCTTCTTCCCGTCCGGTGCGACGTCGTAGACCTTGGCGAAGAGCACGAGACGGTCGGCGGCGTCGCCCGAGTCCTGGACCCGCTCGGTCTTCGGGGAGACGACCCGGAGGGTGGCCTTCGGGGCGCCGACGAGGTCGACTGGGGCGGCCAGCGGGGCGCTGGTCCAGGCGAGGTGGGTGCCGGCGAGGTCGTACGGCTGCGGGTCGGGCAGGCCGACCAGGCCGGCGAGCGAGGACTCGGAGTGGCTCGTGGGGACCAGCCAGTTGGTGTAGGTGCGTGAACCCCGGGCGACCTTGGAGCGGTTGTCCACGAGCTTGCCGTCGCCTGAGAGGTAGAGCTTCTGGCTGAGAGCGGGGACGCCGGCCGCGGTGCCGTAGCCGCTCTGCCAGGAGCGGTGGTAGGCGAACTCGGCGCCCGTGTCGACGCCCGCGTCGCGCCGCAGGTACCGGTCGAACCAGGCGAGGACGCGCTGCCCGACGTAACTGGTCTCCAGGTTGCCCTGTCCGAGGTCGAGTTCGCCGGGGGCCTGGCCCCCGCTGTGACCCCAGGACTGCCAGATCATCTTCGTCTCGACGCCGCGCGCCTGGAGACGCTCGTAGGTGTCCTGGGCCTCGTTGAGGGTGAAGAGGCTGTCGGCCTGGCCCTGGACGATCAGGGTCGGCGCCGTGACCCGGTCGAGGTAGGAGACCGGGGAGACGCTCCGGGCGAAGTCGAGCATCTTCTTCGTCTCGGCGGCGGGGTAGCGGCCGGAGTTGAGCAGCCGGACGGTGTCGCAGGCGTCGGTGACGAAGTGCAGACAGCGCAGGCTGTTGATCCGGGTGGGGTCGAGGGAGGGGACGAGCAGCGGCTGCCCCTCCCCCATCAGGTAGAAGCCGTTGGCCCACTGCCATTTGAAGACGCCGGGGGTGGCCCGGTCGGCGGCGTTCGGGGCGAGGGAGTACGCCAGGTCGTTCCAGGTGATGAGCGGGACGAGCGCGTCGAGGCGGGGGTCGACGGATGCGGTGGCGAGCTGGATGGCGCCGCCGTAGGAACCGCCGACCATGCCGACGCGCGGGTCGCCCGCCCCGTCCCGGGTGACGAAGTCGGCGCGGGTGCCGTCGTCGGCCGCGCGGGTGCCGCCCAGGAAGTCCAGGAGCCGGGCGGCGGCCTGCCCGTCGATACGCGGGTCGTCGAGGGAGATCAGGCAGCCCGACCTGCCGAAGCCGAGCCCGGAGTAGACGAGTCCGACGTAGCCCCGCTCGGCGAAGGCCTTCCCGATGGCGTCCGTGGACCCGTCCGTCTTGCTGCCACCGAAGCCGTTGGTGGCGAGCACGGCGGGTGCCGGGTGCGCCGCGTCCACCCCGGCCGGCCGGTACAGGTCGGCGTCGACGGCGCAGGTGCGCCCGCCCACCTCGACGGTGAAGGTCAGCGGGGTGACGGTGTACGTGCCGGGCTCGGCGCCCTGCGCGGGGCCCGCCGCGGCGAGCGGCCCGGCGAGGGCCGTGGTCGCGGCCAGGGCGAGGAGCTTGCGGGACAGCGGCAGCGCGCGGGACACGGACACGGGAGCCTCCACACTGAGGATTACCGACTGGTAAGCACCGAGCGGGGCCCATGGTGTGACACGTGTCAGACCGCGTCAACGCGTCGGACAACGGTTGTTGACGGAGATTCAGTGAAGGAGTGCGGAGGGCGCGGCCGGTCCGGACGCGCGCCTCAGGCGAGCGCCGGCACGTCCAGGGTCAGCGTCGCCGCCTCCGCGTCCAGGACTCCTGGAACGCCGAGCGGGACGGTGAGCGCGGTCTCGCTGTGGCCGAAGCCCAGTTCCTCCACGACCGGCACGCCGAGGCCGCCGAGCCGGTCGGCGAGGACCGCGCGGACGTCCTCGTAGGGTCCGCACTCCTCCCAGGAGCCCAGGGCGATGCCCGCGACGCCCGCCGGCCATCCGGAGCGCAGGAGCTGGGTGAGGATGCGGTCGAGCCGGTACGGCTCCTCCCCCACGTCCTCCAGGAGCAGCAGGCCGCCGCGGGCCGAGGAGCGGGCGTGCGGGGTGCCGAGTTCGGCGGCGAGGAGGCTCACGCAGCCGCCGAGGGTGACGCCGTGCGCCCGGCCGGGAGCCAGCGGGCGGGCGGTGGGAAGGCCGAGGGACCGGACCGACTCGGGCTCGAACAGCGTGGCGCGCAGGGACTCCTGGGTGCGCGGGTCCTTGAGGAACGTGGCCGCCGCGACCATCGGGCCGTGCAGGGTCGCGAGACCGGCGCGGACGGCGAACGCCTCGTGCAGGGCGGTGACGTCGCTGTAGCCGACGAACACCTTGGGGCCCGCGGCGCGGATCGCCGGCCAGTCGAGCAGGTCGACCATCCGCTGGGCTCCGTAGCCGCCGCGCGCGCAGAGCACGGCGGAGACGTCCGGGTCGCACCAGGCCTCCTGGAGGTCCCGGGCCCGGTCCTGGTCGCCTCCGGCGAGGTAGCCCAGCTCCCCGTGCGTGTCGAGGACATGGGGCGCGACGACCGGTTCGAGCTCCCAGCCGCGCAGGATGTCGAGGCCGGCCGCGAGCCGGTCCTCCGGGATCGGCCCGCTGGGGGCGACGACGGCCACGCGGGCGCCCGGGCCGAGCCGGGCGGGCCGGGTCAGCGCGGTCACGGTCATTTCCTCAGCTCCAGCGGGGGCACGTCGGAGCGCACGACGCCGAAGGTCTGTGCGTACAGGGAGAGTTCGGCCTCCAGGGCGCGGACCATCGTCTCGGCCCGGCGGAAGCCGTGGCCCTCGCCCTCGAAGGCGAGGTACGCGTGCGGAACGCCCCGCCCCGCCATCCGGGCGAGGAAGCGTTCGGCCTGCGCGGGCGGGCAGATCACGTCGTCGAGGCCCTGGAGCAGCAGGAAGGGCGCGGAGATCCGCTCGACGTGGCCGAGCGGCGAGCGTTCCTGGTAGCGGGCGGGCACCTCGGCGAGCGGGCCGACGAGCGACTCCAGGTATTGGGACTCGAAGTCGTGGGTCTCGTCGGTGGCCCAGCCCAGGAGGTCGAGGATGGGGTAGATGATCGTGCCGCAGGCGTAGACGTCGGAGGTGACGAGGGAGGCAGCGGTGGTCCAGCCGCCCGCGCTGCCGCCCCGGACGGCGAGCCGGGCCGGGTCGGCGGTGCCCTCGGCGGCGAGGGCCTCGGCGACGGCGGCGCAGTCCTCGACGTCGACCACGCCCCACTGCTCACGCAGCCGTTCGCGGTACTCCCGTCCATAGCCGGTGGAGCCCCCGTAGTTGACCTCGGCGACGCCGATGCCCCGGGAGGTGAAGTAGGCGATCTCGAGGTCGAGGACGAGCGGGGCGTGCCCGGTCGGCCCGCCGTGCGCCCACACCACGTAGGGCGGCAGCTCCTGTCCCGACGGGGTCCGGTCGGGGCTGTGGGGCGGGTAGACGTGGGCGTGGATCTCGCGGTTGTCGGGACCGGTGAAGGTGCGGATCTGGGGCTCGGGGTAGTACGACGGGTCGACGGGGTCGTCGTGGGCGGAGCCGAGCACCCGGGCCCGGCCGGTGCGGGTGTCGAGCTCCACGACCTCGTACGCGCTGCGCGGGCTGGCGGCGACGCCGACGACCCGGGGGCCGTGCGCAGCCAACGTGGCGGCCCACTCGGTCCACGGTCCGGCGGTGTCGACGAGTTCGCCGCTCTCGGGGTCGAGTATCCCGAGGGCGGTGGCGCCCTTGCCGTGGATGACGGCGACGAGCCCGTTCTCCAGCGGCTGGAACCAGGTGAGGCCGATCTTCCAGAGGGGCCCGCCGAACTCCTCGGGGCGCGGGCACAGGGCGACCGGCTCGCCGCTGCCGTCGGCGCCCGTGCCCGTGCCGGTACTCGTGCTCGTGCCCGTGCCCGTGCCGGTACTCGTGCTCGTGCCCGTGCCCGTGCCGGTACTCGTGCCCGTGCCCGTGCCCGTGCGGTAGAGGTTCCACCAGCCGCTGCGGTCGCTGACGTGGAGGAGCTGTCCGTCGGCCGACCAGCCGACCTGCGGCACGGACTCCTCGGGGCCGCCGGCCACGGTCCGCGCCGGGCCGAAGGTGCCGTCGGGGGCGACGTCGGCGAGGAGGACCTCCGTGCCGTCCCAGGGCATGCGGGGGTGGTCCCAGCCGATCCAGGCGGCCTGCCCGCCGTCCGGGGAGAGCCGGGGTCCGGTGACGAACCGGTGGCGTCCGTCGGAGAGTTCGCGGATCGCGGCCCGGTCCTGGGCGGCCGACCCGTCGAGGGGTACGGCGGCCAGGACCCGGCGCACGTCGGTGGGGGCGGGGCCGGTGAACTCCTCCAGGACGCACCAGACTTCGTCGCGCTCGGGATGGATGAGCGGGTCGACCCAGCGCAGCCCGCCGCCGACCGGGGAGACGGGGGTGAGCGGCCGGGGCCCGGCGCCGGTGGGGGCGTCGGGCTCGTACGCGTACAGCCGCTGGTCGGCGAAGTCGACGAAGACGAGGAGCGGGCCGCCGTCCGCGCGCGCCCGCCCGGCCCAGGGCAGTCCGCCGTACTCGATGACCCGGCTGCGGACGTTCCAGGGGGCCGGGAGCACCGACTCCTCGGTGCCGTCGGCGCGCCTGCGGACGAGCGCCCGTCGACCGCCCTCGGTGGGGCGGGGCGCGGTCCACCACACCTCGTCGCCGACGAAGCCGACGTACTCGGGCCGCCCGTCGTGGCGGGCGGCCAGCGCGGCGTCGATCGGGGAAGGCCAGGTGCCGTAGGCGCCCGTGGGTACCATCGCGACTTCCTTTACACGGACTCGGGCGGTGGAACGCGAACTCGACGAAACCTACGCCGACTTCAGGTAGTGGTCGAGGACCCGGACGCCGAAGTGCAGGGCGTCGACCGGCACGCGCTCGTCCACGCCGTGGAAGAGCGCCGCGTAGTCGAGCTCCGGGGGCAGCCTCAGCGGGGAGAATCCGTAGCCGGTGATGCCGAGCCGGGAGAACTGCTTGGCGTCGGTGCCGCCGGACATGGCGAACGGCACGACGTGCCCGGCCGGGTCGAAGTGCTCGACGGCCGCCCGCAGTCTCGCGAAGGTCGGCGAGTCGACCGGGGCCTCCAGGGGGACCTCGCGGTGGTGGAACTCCCACTCCACGTCGGGTCCGGTGAGCAGGTCCATGGTCGCGGCGAACTCCTCCTCGCCGCCGGGCAGCGTGCGGCCGTCGATGTACGCGACGGCGCGTCCCGGAATGACGTTGACCTTGTAACCGGCCTCCAACATCGTCGGGTTGGCGCTGTTGCGCACGGTGGGTTCGACGAGCGCGGCGGCCGGCCCGAGCTTCTCCAGGAGCGTGTCGACGTCGAATTCCTCGGCGGTCACGTCGGTCTCGATGCCGTACAGCGCGGCGAGTTCGGTGAGCGCGGCGCGCACGGTCGGGGTGAGGCGGACGGGCCAGCTGTGCGCGCCGATTCGGGCGACGGCCTCGGCGAGGCGGGTGACGGCGTTGGCGGTGTTGACCTTGGAGCCGTGTCCGGCCCGGCCGTGCGCGGTGAGCTTGACCCAGGCGGTGCCGCGCTCGCCCGCCGCGATCGGGTAGAGCGTCATGCCGGGTTGCGGATGGAAGCTGAACGCGCCCGACTCGCTGATGCCTTCGGTGCAGCCCGCGAAGAGGCCGGGGTGGTGGTCGGCGAGGAATCCCGAGCCGTCCTCGGCGCTGGCCTCCTCGTCGGCGGTGTAGGCGAGGACGATGTCCCGGCGCGGCCGGATGCCCTGCCGGGCCCAGGAACGGACGACGGCGAGGACCATCGCGTCCATGTTCTTCATGTCGACGGCGCCGCGCCCCCAGACCACTTCGTCGCGGATCTCGCCGGAGAAGGGGTGGACGGCCCAGTCGGCGGGCTCGGCCGGGACGACGTCGAGGTGGCCGTGGACGAGGAGGGCGTCGGCGGACGGGTCGGTGCCCTCGATCCGGGCGACGACGTTCGTCCGGCCCGGTGTCCGCTCCAGGAGGGCGGGCTCCAGACCGGCGGCGGCGAGCCGCTCGGCGACGTACTCGGCGGCGGGCCGTTCGCGGCAGTCCCCGCCGCCCCGGTTGGTGGTGTCGATCCGGATCAGCTCGGAGGTGAAGGTCACCACCTCGTCGAGCGCCGTGCTGTCGAGCGCCGCGCCGTCCGGGCTCGGGACGGGCTCAGCCATACTGCTCCTCCACCGCTGCGGAGACGATCGTGGTGACCGCCTTGAACGTGCGAATGCCCTCGTACATCGTCGCGCTGGTGTACGCGACCCGGCGCTCGCCGCTCCGCGCGACCCCCGGTACGACGGTCGCGGCGCCGGCCAGATGCTCGGCGTCGAACTCCAGCTCGACGGTGAACGGCCCGGCCGCCACCGGCTCGTGTCGTACGGCGAGGGCGACGGCGTCCTTCGCGGCGGCCCGGATCTCGCTCGCCGTGCGCTTCGGGGTCCGGCACACCGCCGCGTACCGCGACACGTAGTCCTTGACGGCGACCTTGCGCGACTCGGGCGCGTAGCCGAGGGCGTCCTCGCAGGTCAGGTCGTCCCCCGTGACGAGGACGACGGGCACGCCGTACTCCGCCACCACATGGGCGTTGAGCAGCCCCTCGCTCGCCCGGACTCCGTTCAGCCAGACGCCCGTGAGGGAGTTGGGCAGGTAGGTGTGGGCGAGGACGCCCTCGGTACCGGCGCCGGTGTGGTAGCCGATGAACGCGATGCCGTCGACGTCGCCGTGCTGCACCCCCTCGACGATGGACAGGGTCTTGTGCCGCCCGGTGATCATCTCGGCCCGCTCGTCGAGCTGTTCGAGCAGCAGGTTGCGCATGGACCAGTGGGCCTCGTTGATCAGCACCTGGTCGGCGCCGCCGTCGAAGAAGCCGAGGACCGCCGCGTTCACGTCGGAGGTGAACATGGGCCGGCACCGCTCCCATTCCGGCGTCCCGGGAAGGACGTCGGCGGGCCAGGTGACGCCGGTGGCACCCTCCATGTCGGCGCTGATCAGGATCTTCACTAGCCTTGTCCCCTCACGTTCGGTGACGACGACACTCCTGCGGCGTCACGTTACGCCCCGACGAAGGGCCAGGCCAGGACCCTGGAAAGGTTTAGTGGTCTAGACCTCTATCAGGGCGCGCTCGCGGTCCGGCCGGCGGGACCGCTCGGGCAGCAGCGACAGCAGACCGAGGACCGCGAGCCCCGCGCCGAGCCAGAGCGGCGAACGCAGCCCGCGCGCCTCGACGAGGAGGCCGCCGACGGACGAGCCGATGATGACGCCGAGGGTGATGAAGGAGGAGTGGACCGTGTTCACGAGCGGCCCGGCGTTTCCGGCGCGCTGGACGCGGGTGACCATGGCCGGGTTCATGGTGACGCCCACCAGGCCGATGCCGGTCATGAGGAGGACGGCGGCCGGGCCGAGGTCGGCGAGGAGCGCGAAGCCGGCGAGGAACAGGGCGTTGAGGGCGAGGCCCACGACCTGCACCCCGATGGTGGCGCGGTCGGCGAGCCGGCCCACGACGGTGTTCCCGACGACGGTGGCGGCGCCGTAGAGGACGAGCAGCAGGGGCACGGCACCCTCGTCGAACCCGCTGATCCCGGTGAGGATCGGGTTGAAGTAGCTGAAGGCGGAGAAGGTCGCACCGATGATGAGGGTGCTGGTGACCAGCGCCGACCAGAGCCGGGGCCGGCGGAAGACCTGGACCTCGGCGCGCAGGGAGTCGCCACCGTTGCTCGGCGGTTCCAGGTGGGGCACGCCCACCGCGACCGCCGCGGCGGCGAGCACGGCAAGGACCGCGATCGCCCAGAAGGCCGCGCGCCAGCCCAGGTGCCCGCCGATGAACGTCGCGAGCGGAAGCCCGAGAAGGGTGCCGAGCATCAGGCCGTTCATCGCCACGCCGATGGCCCGGCCGCGGATCTCCTCCCGGGTCAGCGCGGAGCAGACGGAGATGGCGACACCGAAGAAGGCCTGGCTCGCGACGCCCGTGACGACGCGCGCGGCGACCATCGTCCCGTACGAAGCGGCCGTCGCGGCAAGAAGGTTGCCGGCCAGGAAGACGCCGAAGAGCACGAGGAGCGCGGGCTTGGGCCGCAGCCTGAGCACGGCGACGGTGAGGAAGGGGCCGCCGACGGCCATGGCGACGGCGAAGGTGGTGATGAGGTAGCCGATCTGCGGGACGGTCGCGTCGAGGCCGGCCGCCATCTGCGGCATGAGGCCCGCGACGACGAACTCGCTGGTGACCATGGCGAAGATGCCGATGGCCAGTACGTACACGGCGCGTGGCACGTGGGGTCACGTCCTTCATTGCTCGGGTCCAGTTTTGGACCGATCAGTACGAAACAGGGGCGCGGGGACGCCCGGAGGAGCCCGCCGGGCCCCACCGGACATGCCCGCCGGGCGGGTGTCAGACGGTCATGGCGTCCAGAGCGACCGCGGCGATGGACTCGATGACGGCGCGATCGGCGCCGTTCTGCGCGGAGACCCGCATCCCGGCCACGGCGGCGGTGAAGAACCGCGCGAACTCCTCGGGCCGGCGGGCCCGCGAGAACACGCCGTCGCTCTGCCCCGCGGCGATGGTCGCGGTGAGCGCCGCGAGCCGGCGCTCCTGGTCCCGACCGAGGAGCGCGGCCACCTGGGCGTCCCGCCCGGAGAGCTCGACGGTGGTGTTGACGCCGAGGCAGCCGATGCCGATCCCGGCCCTCCGATGGGCCTCCTCGATCGCGACGATCGACGCCATGACACCCTTCAGCCGGTCCGCGGGCGGCAGCGACTCGTCCTCCAGGAGGGCGAGTTGCTCGCTCGTGGTCATCTCGGTGTAGCGCGTCAGCGCCCGCAGGAACAGGGCGTGCTTGCTGACGAAGGTGTTGTAGATGGAGCTGCGCCCCAGGCCGGTCGCCTCGCACAGATCCTGGGTGGAGGCTGCTTCGTAGCCCTTCTCCCAGAACAGGTGCATCGCGGCGTCCAGGGCGCGCGCCTCGTCGAACGTCTTCGGGCGTGCCATGCGAGCACCGTAGCAAGTATTGGACCGCACGGTCCAATACTCTTCCGGCCACCATGCCCGCCTTGATCAGAAATCGGGCGATATCCCGTCAACGCGTACGTATAGGCTGGCCGCTGCAGTTTTCCGCCCGCCCCCTACGCCAGGAGACCTCTCGGTGACCACCGTGATCGCCCCCTCAGCAGCCACCACCCCCGAGGCGACCGACTTCGTCGTCCAGGACGTGCCCGACGTCGTGGTGCGCGACGCCCGGGAGTTCGGGGTCTACGCCCGGACCGGCGGCTGGGCGTTCGCGCTGAAGGTGGCGCGGAGCGTGCGCCCCGGCGGGCAGGCCGCCGACGCGTCCGGGAAGGTCTCGGCGAAGGCCTTCGCCGAGCTGGCCGAGTGCTCCCCCGAGCGGGTCATGCGCTTCTACAAGGCCTGGGACATGGCCGCCGACGACGGCCTCGTCCCGCAGTTCGAGGCGCTGGCCCCGGGCGAGGACATCGAGCTGCCCGAGGCCGACGTCTGGCTCTCGTACTACTCCTCCCGCTCCAGCGCCTCCTCCGTGCGCGGCCACGCGATCACCGCCGCCGCCGAGGCGGAGGGCATCCGGCCCACGAAGGCACTGGAGGTCGCCGAGAACCCGACCGCCCTGCGGGCCGCGATCCTCGCCGACCCCGGCACGGCGGAGGCCGCGCGCGGCGCGCTGCTGGACCGGATGAAGGACGACCCGGCGCTGCAGACCGAGATGGCCCGCGCCATCGCCAGGACCGGCGATCTGAAGAAGGCCGTCGCGAACGAGGCCAAGGCCGCCGACCGGATCGGCTACGTACGGCAGATCGTGGAGAACGGGCAGATCAGGACGCCCGCCGGGCAGACGGTCGAGGCGCCCGCCGCGCTGCGGGCCGAGGCCGAGCGGCACCTCTCCCTCATCGACGAACTCGACGACGCCGAAGAGGCGGGCGAGTGGGCCGGTGAGGCGTACGACGCGGTGAAGGTCATGGTCGCCGAGGCCGTGGAGGCCGACCCCGCGCTGCGCGTCCAGGAGCGCCGCACGAAGTTCTACAACAGCCTGCAGAAGGCGACGAAGGTCTTCGAGGAGCTGACCCTCGACGAGGTCCTGGAGGAGGACGTCATGGAGGACGACATGCTCCAGCGCCTCGAAGCCCTCCAGGCGGCGATCAGCACCTGCATCGACACCCTGCGCAAGGCGACCGCCGCCTCCTGAGGAGCGCTGGGCCGGTCAGTCCTCGTGGCCGAGCTGCAGGTCGCGTTCGGTGCGTCCGCCGCCCGCGACCTGGAGCACGGTGGCGACCGGCGGATAGCCGGCCGCGATGACCGTGTACTCGCCCGAGGACAGGTCGACGAAGCGGAAGGTGCCGTCCGGACCGGTCGTGAGCGTGTCGACGACATTGCCGGCCGCGTCGAGGAGCGTCACCCGCGCGTCCTCGACGGGCCGGCCGCCCCCGGCCCGTACGGTCCCGCGCAGTACGGCTCCGCCCGCCAGCTCGATGTCCTGGCGCGTCTCCCGGGAGGCCTGCACGCTCACGGGCAGCGCTGCGGGCCGGAAGGCCGGGGCGCTCGCGGCGAGCGTGTACTCCCCCGCCACCAGCTCCGTGATGACGTAGCCGCCCTCGCGCCCGCTGCGGGTGGAGGCGACGACCTCGCCGCGTACGTCGGTCAGGGTGACCGCCGCGTCCCGTACGGGAGTTCCGTCGGCGGTCAGGACGCAGCCGGCCAGCCGTCCGGCGCCGCCGAGGACGACGTCGAGCTCCACGGGCCGTTCGCCGACGGTGACGGAGACGGCCTGCGGCTGATGGCCGCCGGCCGCCGCGATCAGCACGTACGAGCCGGGTCCCGGCACGCTCAGCGCGTACCGACCGTCCTCGCCGCTGCCGCCGCGGCCGATCTGGCGTCCCTGGACGTCGATGAGGGTCAGCGCGGCCCGCGGGACACGGCTGCCGTCGTGGTGCTGGACCGTGCCGCAGACGGGGAGTCCCGCGGTGTACGCGGGGGCGGCGCCCGCGCGGGCGCGGGGCACGGCGGTGGGGGCCTCGGTGGTGGGGGTGTGGTGGGACACCAGCGGTTTCTCCTTGAGGGAGATGCATCGCGTCGCTATGACCTGCACGAATACGCAAACAGGCCGCCTCCATGGCTACTTTGAAGGCTACGCAGCTACTCCGGAGCGGCACTACAACCAGCCGTAGAGGCTGTTGTCGCGGGCCGACCAGGGAGATAGTCGAATGCCCCCGGGCGTCCGCCGGAACCTCTCACACGCCCTTCCCGCTGTCCAGAATACGGACAGAGTGAGTGACTTGCGTCACTTCCAATCTCCCCCTTCGCGCGGCCTCCGGAATTCCGCAGCCCCACCCGTGCACCCAACTATCGCTGCCACCAAAAGCCTATGAATCTGGAACCCCAACACATCCGAACCGCCCACCACTTCAGCTCCTCCACCCCCAGGACTCCCCCCCCGGAAAGCAGCGCCGGGCGAAGCCGATATGAGGACATGGAAGAAGAGGTGCCGCCCTCGGGGATCGCCATGACGCATCGCAGATCATGCATCCAAGCCGCCCCGACATTCGCCATTCAGTTGCGGGCTACCGACGCGAGGCGTTCACAGCAGCCCACACGACATAGCCGTCTTCGTCACCCCGGTATTGCCCAACCTCGTCGGCCAGACGATGCACAAGATAGAGACCCGGCTCCACTTCGGGTGCAGGAAGCGGGTCCCGCTTCTCGCCGACGGAGACCGTCACGTGCATGCCGTCGAAGGTGATGCGCCCGAGGATGTCGATGCTGGACCGGTCCCGGGCGGTGATGTCGACGAGTTCACGGACCACGGAGAGGACATCCTCCCTCGCCGCGAGCGCCGCGGGCGCTCCCCTAAGGAGCAGCGGGAGGGTCCGGCGGACGGTGGCCACAGCACGCTCCATCGCGTCGACCGGCGCGATGTCCGGCCCCACACAGAAGACGGCTTCTCGCCCGAGAACGAGCCGCGAGCTCGGCGCCAGCAAGGGCAGCAGCCGCCCGACACCCAAGCCGTGTTCGGCAGCGGAAAGCGTCACGTCCATCCGTCCCATCCCCAAGAGCGGGCCCGCGCGGTCGCGGGGGCCCTGGTCAACTCTCACCCCGAAGGCGCCCACATACGCGCCAAAAGCCCCCGGCTCAGAGCAGGGCGGGCAACCTGAGTTCACAGCGTAGCCGAAAACAAAACGAAGACTACTATTCCAGTTAACTGAGATGGACGGTGCCCTACGGCGAGACAGCGGCACCTACGACTCACAAAGGACCAGGTGAACCGTGCGACACGGCGCCATCGCGAGCGACACCCTGCAACCAGGAGCGTCAAGATGAGTTGATAGCCTCCCTGAGTGGAGCTCGACCATCCGGTCGACTTCTATCAACTGAGGTGAATCGAGGAGGGAGGTGCCATCGTGACCGAGATCGATAGACAGCAACCACCGGGAGACGACAGCTTCGCGGAGCGGCTCGACTTTCTCTGCACGAACGATCCCCGGGGGCCCTTCAGCAATCCTGAAGTCGTCCGGATGCTTGAAAAAGAGGACATGCCGGCGCCGTCGGGTACGTACATCTGGCAGCTCCGGACAGGGCGCTCGGACAATCCGACGAAGAAGACCATGGACGCGTTGGCCGACATGTTCGGCGTCCCTCGGGACTACTGGGCGAACGATGCCACCGCTGCGGCCGTGAACGTCATGATCAAGCGCCTGAACGGCCTCAAGGCCAAGGGCGCCACCCCGGAACAGTTGCACCGGCAGCTCAAGGGCTTCACCCAGCGCATGAGTCAGGGTGTCGACCCGGAGAAGCTGGTGGGTCAGTTGGAGGCGCTGGAGCGCTTCAACGCGGCAGGCGTGACCGCGGCCGACTTGGAGCGGCTGAAGGACGCCCGCGTGACAGGGATCGCGATGCGCGCGGTCGGACTATCTCCACAGGGCCTAGATGCAGCTGTGGCCATGATCGAGCATGTTCGTCGGCTCGAAGGCTTGCCGCCCGAGCCGTCTGCCTCGGCAGAGATCTGATCGAGGCTCAGCACCACCAGCACCAAGGAGTAACCCCTATGAGGCGCCGTGCACATCGCGCCATCAGCGCCGAGGCGACTCCCGTCGATCCGCTGGTTGGCCAGTGTCGCGAGTTCGTTGAGTCTCTGGGCCTGCCACCGGCGACGAGCGTTCGGGACCTCGTCCCTTTCGTCGAGGCGAAGATCGGTGAACCGATCCACATCGCCCCGCACGAGAAGACCGACGGATCTCTGCCGTGTGGCACGGTGGTCAGGAAGGGCGAGGGCAACTACATCGGGTACGACCCAGAGACCAGCCCTGCTCACCGTGATCACATCATCGCCCACGAACTGGCCCACCTCCTCCTGGGCCACCGTGGCGCCGCACCCGCAGAGGATTTCGATCTGGACCTCCTCGATGACGATCTGCTCGTCACGGTCCTCGGCCGTACCGAATACGACGAGGACCCCGAGCGCTGGGCCGAAGCGGTCGGGAGCCTCCTCCAGGCACATGTGTTCACCAGCCGACCGACATCCAGGAGCGAGTCGGCGAATCGCATCGCCCGCACTCTCATGCGGTGCGATGCCTGATATGTAAGAGAAAATCTTGAAAGACCTTCTTCACCCGCTTTGCCTGGTCATCGCGGGGAGCGGCTTCCTGCTGCTCCTGCGCGACCTGCGAGCGGGTAGGCGTGACCCTGCACTGACCGCGCTGGCGTTCACGTACTTCTTCTCGGCTCTGAGCTACGCAATCTCCCTGACCCCGGTATGGGTGCGTATCGATGGCTGGCTCGGCGTGACCAACATCGCCGTACCGCTCGCGCAGAGCTGCGTCGTCCTCGTCCTCGGGCTCCAGGCAAGCGTCCTGGCCTTCTGGACGAAACCGGCCGCCGAGGCAGCCCGCCGCGTCCGGTGGCTCATGTCCGGGGCGCTGACGGTCATCGTGCTCATGGCCGTGCTGTTCGCTCTGCTGACGCCCGTGTCGCAGCGACCGACCGACTTCACCCTGTACTACGCGCACGACCCGGTCTTCCAGACCTACCTGCTGCTGTACATGTGCACCTACACCGCTGCCGAGATCTACCTCGCGCGCGTCTGCTGGAAGTACGCCGGGGAGACCAGCGACCCGTGGATCGCCAGGGGGCTGCGCATCATCGCCGTCGGCGCGGTGATCACCCTGGGGTACTCCGGTATCCGCCTGTCCGCCATCCTCGGCGCCGAACTCGGGTTCAGCGTGAAGCCGTTGGAGCCGTACGCCTGGATCTGCGGCGACATCGGCGCGACGCTGACCCAAATCGGGTATTTCACGCCGCTCATCGCCCACAAGGTCGCCGCCGCCTGGACCGCCCGCAAGGAACCCCGGCAGTACCGGACGCTGGAGCCGCTGTGGCGCGCGGTGTCTGCCGCCGAGCCCAGCATCGTTCTGGTCGAGCCGGGCTCCGACTCAACGGAAGTCTCGTTCCACCTGTACCGCCGGTCGGTCGAGATCCGAGACGCCCAGATCGAGCTTCGGCCGTACCTCGCCCCCGAGGCACGCGCGGCTGCCGAGGTGCAACGGTTCGCGTGGTGGCGCTCCCGCCGGGACCGCGTCGCCGCCGTCACCGCGGCCCAGATCCACGCGGCCCTCGTCCAGCGCCACGAGGGCCCGGTCGAGGCCCCCTCGTCCTACGCAGACGCGGCTCTGGACACGCTCGATCCTCGCCAGGAACTCGCCCACCTCGTCCGAGTCGCCCGGCACTTCACCGTGCCGGCGCCGCGACCGGAGCCCGCCACCGCATCGGGAGCCACCTGCCCGTGAACCGCCGAACCCTGCTCACCGCCGCTGCCACCGGCGTGGCCGCTGCTTCTCTGCCCTCCGTGGCCGTGGCCTCCCCCACCACCAACGTGAAGGACGCCATGAGCCGCACCTCCGCCCTGTACCGTTCCAGCGCCCGCGCGCAGCTCGCCGCTCTCCGACGGGGCACGGTCACCGCTCGGGAGCTGCTGGACCAAGTCCTCGCGCACCACGCCCAGGTGAACCCGCGCGTCAACGCGGTCGCGACACTCGACGTCGAGGGCGCCCGCGCCGCCGCCGAGAGGGCCGACCAATACCTGGCGCGCACCGGGCGGACCATGGGGCCGCTGCACGGTTTGCCGATGACGGTCAAGGACGCGTTGGAGACCGCCGGACTGCGCACGACGTGCGGGAGTCCAGACCTGACCAGCCATGTCCCGGATCGGGACGCGGACGTCGTCGCGCTCCTGCGGGAGGCCGGGGCTGTCATCGTCGGCAAGACGAACGTCCCGCCGATGTGCCAGGACCTCCAGACCTCCAACAGCCTGTTCGGGACGACCAGCAATCCCTTCTCGTCCGCCCACACCGCTGGTGGCTCCTCAGGTGGTCCGGCCGCCGCCGTCGCCACGGGCTTGAGCTCGCTGGAGGTCGGCTCCGACCTCGCCGGTTCGCTCCGCCTGCCGGCCGCGTACTGCGGCGTGCTCGCGCTCCGCACTTCGCGGGGCTCGTCGCCGATCGTCCCGACCCGCGGGCACATCCCCCGCCCGCCCGGGTGGCTCACCAGCTCGGACATGCTCACGCTCGGGCCGATCGCCCGCGACGCCGACGACCTCGACCTCCTGCTCGATGTCCTTGCCGCGCCCGCTCCCGCCGACCGTGACGCCTGGCGCATCGACCTGCCCGCCCCGGTCTCGACGACGCTGCGCGGGCAGCGCATCGGCATCTGGGCGGACGACGAGTTCTGCCGCGTGGACACCGCGACCCGCGATCTGCTGGAGCAGGTGGTCCGTGAAGCCCGCGCTGCCGGCGCCGTCCTCGACGAGACGTCCCGGCCCGTCGACTTCGCCAAGAGCAACACCCTGTTCACCCAGCTCATGTACGCCACCTCGTCGGCGACGGCATCCGATGCCGCGTTCGCCGGAGAGGTCAAGGCCGCCGAGACGGTTCCGGACGACTCCCCCTCGGCCCTGTACCTGAAGTCGCGGACCATGCGGCACCGCGATTGGGCGCGCGCCGACGAGGAGCGGCAGAAGCTCCGCGCGAAGTGGGCGGCGTACTTCGAGACGCACGACCTGCTGATCACCCCGGCCGCGCCGACGGCCGCCGTCTTGGACCAGACGTCCGTCCCTGCTGCGGACCGGTACATCACGGTGGACGGCGTGCGGCGCAGCTTCTACGACCAGACGAGCTGGATCAACCTGGCCTCACCGGTCGGCCTGCCGTCGCTCGTGATGCCGGCCGGGAAGACGCGGGACGGGCTGCCGATGGCCATCCAGATCGTCGGCCCGTACCTGGCCGACCGCAGCGTCATCGCCGCGGCGAAGGCCCTCGGCGCACTCCTCCCCACGGCGCCGACGGCGCCCGGCCTGCTGGTGTGACGAACTCGGTGTGCCCGTTCCCACGGGGGTGGGACGTGCGCACTGGCATTCTGGAGGGTCCCGGCACATGCCCGTGCCGGGGCCTTCCTTGTACTGCGCCACAGGTCACTGGGGGTGTCGTGGCATGATCGAGCCATGATCAAGGGGTGGGGAAAGACAGTGGCGAGCATTCTGTTCGCCGCCTCGGTGATTTCCGTAGTGACGGCCTGCTCGGAAGCGGCGGACGCGGCTTCCGACGGTAAGCCCGCTGCCACGCAGTCCGCGGCGAAGGCTCCGGCAAGGCCGGTCACGGCCCAGTGGCGGGAGACGATGGACTGGTGGGCCACGCACGACATCGGCTGTCTCAACGGCAGCTCCGTCGACGAGAACGGCGACGGCTGCGCGATCCGGCTCCAGGACTACGTCGACGACGTCCGCAAGATCCGTAAGGCGATGAACAACGACCCCGCCGCGCCGAAGGGCTTCTATACGGATGCGTACGTGATCATCGACCGCATCGAAGCGTACGCCGCCACCCCGGCCGGTGAGGACGACACCGCCGGGTGGCTCGCTGCCCGCCCGCTCATCTGGATGGAGGGCAGCGACCTCGACGTGTGGATCACCGCCCACCCCGCGCAGTAGCAAAAGGACGACCAACTGTCAGTGACAGCTGCGACCCTGACGGGATGCCACGTATCCCGAAGCAGATCCTCCGTGACGTACTGATGGATGTGCTGGCCGAGCAGATCGGCCCTGAGGCGGCCCGCTCGAAGGCGATAGCTGCCCTCACCGCCGGGGCTCATCCACCATGGCGTGATGACGATCTGCTCGATTGCATGTCGCTGACCTCCTATTTGGTGCGCCGGCGCCTACGCGAGGAGCTGCCAGAGCCGGAGAAGGAGGGCGCCCGGTTGTACGTCCTGGGATTCCAGGGTCCGCGGCCTGTGGTGAAGGTCGGATTGACCAGAAACCCGGAGCAGCGATTCGAGGCGCACCAGACGCAGGCGCAGAACTTCGGCTTCATCCTCGTCGACGGCTGGGTGTCCGCGCCCGTTGAAACGAGTACGAAGCCCTCGCATCAGGAGCGAGACGTCCTCACCCAGCTGCACTTTGTACTGAACGGATGGATGCGCGGCGGCCGTATCGAGGAATGGTTCCACGGCCACGACTTCGAACGGATCCGGGAGCTTGTACAGAACCGGGACGTGCTGTCTGAGCTGTATCTGTCGAGGCATCAGCCCCGGGGATGATCAGCATGTGATCATCCCCGGGGCGTCGCCCTACTCCGAACCGCCTCGGGACCGGCGGGTCTTCCATGCACGGGCGGCCCATGAAATTCCCGTAAGAACAACCCCGGCGGCCAGTGCGCCAATGAACTCGGGAAGGGACTCTCTGAACAGGGTGAACACCATCGTCTCCGCCTGTGCGTCGTTTCCGCACTGACGGGGCGGCTCACCGTAGCCCAACGGCCTGGTCCAACGAACTTCGTTGGCCAGTTCACCCGGTTTGAGTCATCGCCCGGTCCGGGATCCGTTACGGCTACGTGCTCCCCAGCGGCCTCGAACCGCCCCGTCGGCCGTGTCCGACGAGAGCTGTCACCTAGCGTACCGACTCTCTAGGCCGAGTTGGCCATTCCCGCGGGCTGCACACTTTTGGGCGTCTACACCCAGACCTCGTGCTCGTCCTTGAAGTGTGGCCAGGGCCAACCGACCTGTCGTTCCGCCAGCAGGTGCCTGATGCCCGCGATCCACGTTCCCGGCTGGAGGAGTTCGAGCAGGTAGCGGTCGAGTTCCGAGGGCGCCATCTGGAGCGTCCAGCCGGGGGTCATCGTCATCCCGCCGGGAAGCAGGCGGGCCTGTAGTTGGTCCTGGTGGTGGATCTCCATGAACACTTCGCCGGGCTGGGGAGCTCGCGGTCCTGGCGGTCTGATCCAGTGGGCGTCCAGGCCGGCGGCCCGCAGCAGGCGGGTGAGCAAGGGGCCGGAGGTCTCGACGGTGAAGATGACGTAGTCGCCGATGATGCGTGCGCAGAGGGCGGGGTCGAGGGGGTAGTTCGCCCAGGGAACACGGAGCGGGTCTCGGGCGGTGCTGTCCAATGTGGTGGCGTGCCAGTTGTGGTCTTCTCGTCGGCTGGCAATCCCCGCACTCGCAAGTGCCGCTCCGAACACCTCCTGGAACCGATGGTTGAACTGCTCCGAGGAAAGTCCGAGCCGGGTGCAGGCGTGCTGGTCGACGACGGCTAGGGCCCGGGTTCCAGGCACCACAATGGCATGAACGCCGTCGACGGCAGCCCGGCCGACTGCCGCGCGGAGCATGTCCATGTGAGTGCGCAGTGGGAGATCAAGATCGTGCAGGCGCTCGGCGGTGTTCGTGCCGGGCAGGGGGCCTCCGTCAAGAATGGCGGCCCTCGCCTCATTGATCCGGCGAAGTTGGGCGCTTCTCTTCGCATGCGGGTTGGTCTTGATCTCATCTGTGTGGGGCGGGTTGATCTCGTCCCAGACGGTGATGTCGCCGATGCGCAGACAGTTGGTGAGGTCGTGTAGGAGAGCGAAGTGCCCGCTCTCCTTGAAGGCCCGCTCTGCATAGTCTCGTTCAGCTGCGAGGCCGATCTTTCCGTACATGGGACCAGCGAATTGGTTTCGGCTCAGGGCAAGGATGAACGGACGGTGGAACCCGAAGGCCCTCCAGGCGAGGGCATCGCCAACGGAGCGAAGCTGCCGGGTTAGCCGCTCGCAGACGGCATGCTCGAATCGCCAGGTCGCCTCCTCAACCGGGTCTCGGCCGGACTGGGGCTCGGGGGCGTCCCTTTGAACGGGCTTCCCCCTCTTCACGCGCTCGGCGGCTCGCTTCAGTTCGTGCTGGTCCTTCTCCACGTCGAGCAAGCGGTCAAGGAGATCCCGTTGGAACTCGAAGCCTGCTTCCGCCGAGTCGATGGCTCGGACCTGGTGAACGAGACGTGCAAGCACCGGTTGCATGGCGAGGTGGCGTGGGTGCGCCAGCATGTCGTCAGGTTCGTAGAAGGCGGCGTCGAACAGGCTCATCGGCTCAGTGTGCCGACGAGGGAGCCGCCGCGCGAGGAGATTGTTGTGCGTGGGCGCTTCTCTCGCACGAAGCTCGAACGGTAAGGGCGGGCCCGCCGAGACCTGGTGGCCCGCCCGCGCTGTTCACGATCGGCGCCTGCCCGGCGCACAGGTTGTCAGCTCATTCCAACGAGATGCCGGTCCAATGTGAGCCCTCGCCAACGAGGACCGGCCCGATGTCGTGTGGGGTCTCACCACAGGCTGGTCTGACCGGCGTCCTCCAGGGCCTGCCGCTCGGCGTCCGCCTTGGCTGCGGCATGGTTCCGTCGGAGCAGCGCGAGGAAGGATGCTTGGGCTCGGGTCTGGGCGTGCTTGCGCTGCTGGAGCTCGGCGGAGGTGGCCCAGCGGACCAGGACCTCGTTGTCGGCGAGGACGGGCTCGTCGGAGAGGACGGTGCACTTGATGTGCGGCTGTTCCAGGCGGTGAATGATCTCGCGCATCGTGGTGAACCAGTCCGGGCCGTAGGCCCCGGCTATGACGACGGTCGTGCCCGTTCCGTCAGTGTGCTGACGGAGGGCGAAGCCGTCGGTGTCGTGCCGGCCGGGGTGTCCGTCGCGCTGCTCGGCCTCGGTGAGGCGGAGGTGGGCGAGGCCCCCGTTGGTCAGGTGGGTCGCGATGGTGTGGGAGCGGGTCGTGCGGGACATGGAGGTCTCCTGGGGCGGGCCGCCCGCACAGGGCGGGCGGCCTCGGGTGGGTCAGCTGAGGGGCGTGCCAGCCTGGTCGAGCAGGGCGTAGTAGTCCGGCGTGGACGGGATGCGGAAGTAGTGGACCTGCTCGGTCGCTCCGGTCACCGCGAGGCGGTGGACCAGTAGTTCACCGCCGTTGCGCTGGGGCCGGTTGCGGGCTGGAACGAGGCTGAAGATGTAGGTGGCGCTGCCGATCTGGCGCTCCCCGGAGACGGTCAGGCGCCTGGCTCGGGGGCGTCCGATGCGCATGCGGAACTGGTGGCCTGAGATCTCACGGGGGGCGTGGCGGTTGTAGGTGGTGGTGCAGATGGTGCAGCGCATGGACTGGTGCCTGGACATGGGTGCCTTCGGTTCGGGTCGGTGGCCGGTTGCTCTCCGGCCGGGAGGCGGCGGCGTACGAGCCGCGAGGATGTGAGCTGTTGGCGACGGGGGCGCAGGGCGCGCCCCCGAGCGGGGAGGACCTAGGAGGGGTTCTCGACGAGCCAGTTGCGGTAGTCGATGCCCTCGACGACGTAGACGTCCTCGCGGTCGGCGATCCAGCCCTTGCCGTCCTGCCATCGCTGCGTGCGCAGGCAGGGCATGGGGACGATGCCCTGCTCGCGGATGTCGTCGAGGTTGAGGACGGTTCCGGTCCAGGCGTAGAAGGTGCCGGAGGGGCGCGTGTGGGCGGCGCCGAAGTCGAGCCGGATGCGCATGCCGTGGGTGAGGACGATGTCGCCCTGGGCGAGTTCGCTGCTGTTCTTCACGGTGACGTCGGTGGTGGTCATGGCTACCTCTGGTCGTGGTGGGAGTGGTGGGAGAGTGCCGGGGCGCGCCGGTTGTGTCGCGCCCCGGCTGGTTCCGGTTAGGCGGCGAGCGCGGCGCGGGCGTCGGTGTCCCAGTCGGGGAGGTCGATGCTGAGTTCGGCGTAGCGGGCGGCGCGTCGGGGTCCGGAGTGGGTGCAGCCCTTGTGGCGGCGGGGCGGGGCGGGGTTCGCTCCGGTGCGCTTGCGCATGTGGCTGGGGAAGACCTCGATGTCCTGGTTGCAGAGCAGGCAGTGCAGGGTCCAGCGGTGTTCGCTGCCGGGGTAGCCGTTGTGGACTCCGGCGCAGCGGGTGCGGGTGCAGCCGTCGGGCTCGTCGACGGGGGTGGCGCGGGTTCGGTAGGCGAGTTCGGTCATCCGCTTCCCGACGGCGGCGAGGCTGTCGCGGTTGCGGGGGGGGGCGGGCAGGAAGGCGGAGAGGAAGAGCGCGGTCATGGCGCGGGCCTTTCGAGGCTGGAGGTGGGCCCGGGGCGGCTGGTGCGCCCTGGGCGGGGGGCTGCTTCAGGCCGCGAGGTGGAGCAGGGGGACGGCGGTGTCCTGGTGCCAGTCGGACAGGGAGGCCAGGAGGCGGTTTCGCCACGCGAGGGCGTACCTGGGGCAGTTGGAGCACGTCTTGTGCGTGCAGCCCGGCAGGGGTGCGTGGTGGCGGGCGTTGAAGCTCCAGGCGAGGGAGTCGGAGCTGTAGAGCAGGTGGTGGACCTCGCGGAGGCCGGTGACCTTGAAGCCGAAGCCGTGGAGGCGGAGGCCGAGTCCGTGCAGTCGCTCGACGATGCGGACGGCTTTCTTGGTGGACTGGCGGCGGCAGACGGAGCCGAGGCCGACCAGCGGTTCGACGGTGAGGTCGATGCCCATGGCGGCGTACATGTCGACGCAGCGAAGGTAGTCGTCGAGGGTCCAGCCCTGGAGGACGGGCATCCAGGGGAGTTCGTCGTCGCGCCACATCAGGTTCAGGTACGAGGCGACGGTCCGGCTCTGGTGGTCGTAGACGCTCTGGCGGGTCTTGGCGAGGATCTGCGGTTCGCACATCCAGTCTTGGATCGCGGCTCGTTCCAGTTCGCCGATCTCGTCGGCGTATCGGCGGACGGCGGTGGCGTACTGGGCCGGGGGCACGGTCCATTCGCCGTACAGGCTCAGCTCGGTGAAGCCTCCGCTGTCGAGCATCCAGGGTGTGGCGGCGCGCGGCAGGGCGCGGCGGGCGGTGAGTCTGCGGTGGGAGACGCACAGCGGGACGACCATGCTGCCGCCGAACTCGGGGCGTTCCAGCCATGACGGCTGGTGGGTGCCGAGGTAGCTCCAGCGGTCGGTCTCGCCGTACTGGTGGAGGGTGCGGCCGGGGTTCGCGGGACCGGCGGGGAGGGTGGGGACGGTCACCGCGGAGGCGGGCACGTCGAAGAGGGTTTCGGGATGCACTGGGGTCGCTTTCGCGTTGGGTCGGTGGCCCGGTTGCTCTCCGGGCGGTGTCGGCGGTTGCTCTCCCCCAACAAGAAAAATAGTACAGCAGACGTCACGCTTGGTCTAGTGGCCCCTGTCCAGAAGCCTCATGCGGCACACGTGCGCCACACGCTGTATCAGTTGGTCATCTGGTTGTGCAGGTGCGGGCCGAGGTACCCGACCACGAGTCGGCCGGCAGCCGCGCCTTCTGTGCTCTTCACCCCATCCAGGAAGTACAGCCGGGGTGCAACCGTGCCGCGTGCGCCCAGCTTGAGGTGGGCCTGCATCTCGACCCGGCGCCGGTCCGGGCCGGGGAAAAGGCGCTCGTGCCCGTACTTCTCCATCGTGGGCGGGCTCTCCGCCATCGCGACGTGCCGGACAGGGTAGGGACGGGCTCCCGGCGGCGGGGTCAGGCAGAACTGGAAGAAGTTGCCGGTGAAGCCGTCGGTGGCCGCCGCTGCGTAGGAGTCGAGCGCGCCCAGTGCTGTCCACGCCTTGGCCGCCCAGGTCCGCGCCTGAGGGTGGACGTCGAGCGCCAGGGCGGTGCGACGGTCCGCCGTGACGAACACGCGCTCCCACTCCTCCAGTCGCTGCCACAGTTCCTCAAACGAGCCGGGGACGCCGGGGAGCCCCACTCCGGCCTGCACCGCCTCGTCATGGCGGTCCTGGCGCAGGAGCATCACCCGGAACCGGTCCGCCTCCGCTCGGGCCTGCGACAGCGCGTCCAGAGTGGCTAGGTGGTCCTCGACCTCGGCGTCTCGCTCAGCGGCGACGGCGGCCAGCTCGCTGCGGGCGGACAGGTGCGCTCGCTCCGTCAGGCCCTTGGCCCGGCCCAATTCCGTCAGCTCCTCGTCGGCCTGACCCAGCAGGCCGTTCAGCAGCTCCACTTCCGCGTGCAGCGCTGTGAGACGGTCCTCGGGCTGGACGGAGGGGGCGTCCGTCACCTGGCGGGCCTTGTCCAGGGTCTCCTGACGCTCCCGGCGGTGCTGTTCGGCGACCCGGTTCGGAAACTCGACGGCGGCGAGCTGCTGCGGCATCGGCTGCTCCCGCGCGAGGGACAGGATGCTCGTGGTGATGCTGTGCCACGCCCGATCTTCAGGGTTGGTCCAGCGGGGCGCTCCCAAGACGCGGTGCCGGGCCCCGTCGGCAGCCCAAGCAGGATCGACGAGGGGCAGGTAGACCCGGACGGCACCGGCGTTGACACGGTGGTCGTAGCCGACGGCTGCACGGAAGGCGTCGATGGCGGGAAGGTCCCACAGCAGGTAGGCCGAGGCGTCCCCGGAGACGGCGTGCACGGTGCCGGCCACGCGCTCTGCCCACAGCGGATGCCTCTGGGTGGGTCGGGCCGCGACGACCAGGGGCATGTGCCGGTCGGGGGCACGGAGCATGGCCACCAGCGAGGGAACCTGCTCGGCGGTGACGCGAAGAGCGTCGGGGGTGAGCCGGGAAGGGCCGTCGTACGCCTCCAGCTCGGTGACGAGCGCCCGGACGATCTTCGGCTTGACGGTGCGCGGGCGGCGTTTGCCGCTGGGGAAGCATTCCAGATCGACGCCGACGGCCCCCGGGCCCGTGGCGGATCGCACAGCGGTGATGGTGGTGCGCCAGGTGGCCGACGGCTGGTATTCGCGGAGCTGCATGCGAGTGGCGTACTCGGCGCCGGTGTCGTCGTAGGCCGCTTCGGTCAGCAGGACGGTGCTGGGGGCGATGGCGTGCTGACCGGTTCCGGCGGGGACAGCGTCCGAACCGAACTTGCCCTTCAGCCACTGAGCGGACACCCAGCGGACGGTTTCGAGCATGGTGGAGGGGTCGGGGACGGTGAAGGTCGAGCGGTGGGCCAGGGTGCGGGTGGAGCTGTCGGTGGTCACGGATACCCCTTCAGGGTCGAGGATGTAGGGAGTCCGGGCCCGCGCGGCGGTCGGCCGGCGCGGGGCCCGTTGTTCCCGGCGGAGTGCTGGCTGTTCAGCCCCAGGGCGTCACCGCGGGGCGCTTGATGTCGCGTGCGTGCCCGTACCAGCGCACGAGGACGGCTGTCGGCTGTCGAGCGAGCCAGTCACGGCGCTCGGCGCTGGTAGCGGGCTCCCATTCGATGGCGGGGCCGCTGGGGTCGATGTGAGGCTGGAAGCCGGACTCCAGGAGGACGTCGATGACGGTGCTGCGTTCCCGTATGGGCAGGGACAGGTCCGGCGAGTTGCTGTGCCCGGTACGGGAGTCGATCTGACCGATCAGCCAGTCGCGTTCGGAGATGTACGGGCCGATCTCTCCGGCAGCGGCCTGCACGGCCGACCAGCGGTCGACGGCCTGAACTTCCGTGGCCTTCCAGCCGTGGGCGAACATGGCCTGCCACACGGCGGCATAGGGGCCGAGGGATCCATCCGGCTGGAGCTCGGCGCGTACAGGAAGGACGTGCAGCACTTCTCCACGCTGGTGGAGCACGGTGAAGGTACGGATGGGCTTGACGGGGTTGATGGGCATGGCGAACTGCCTCCTGCTACTGGTGAGAGGTAGGGCGGCGCCCGCTTCCGTAGCGGGCGCCGGTGAGCGACTAGGAGCCGAAGTGGCTGCGCCCGTCGCGGTTCACGTGGATGCCAGCCACGGAGACGTGGCGGGAGACCTCACGGTCCTTCCAGAAGCCGGTGGAGCAGTCCCAACCAGAGACGCCGACAACGAAGCCGTAGAAGTAGCCGACCCCGTACCGATCGAACTGGCGGACTCCCAACTCGTCAGGGTGGGAGTGGACGAGGGCCTTGAAGATGGCGCGGACGGCGCGCGTCTCGTACGAGTCGGCGGCGAAGCGGCGGGATTCGTGATGCCCGTATCCGTAGTCCCGCACCTCTTCGCAGGAGGCGGCGGCGAGCCGGGCGGCAACGGCGTCGGGCACCACGGCAACGGGGCGGTTCCAGCAGTCGAGGCCGACAGTCACCATCTCGGCGGTCAGGTTCGAGAGGGTCAAGGAAGCGGTCATGGGGGTCCTCCGGGGAGAGCGAAGAGCGGGATTTCGCGAGTTTTGCGAGACCTCTACGCGTGCGCGCGCAGGGAGGGCCTTCCGTGCCGTTGTGCGGCAGGGAGAGGCGGGGCGTCCGGCGCCGGCGCTCGGCGGTTGGGCGCCGGGGTGTGGCCCCACCCGCCGAGGGGGCGGGTGGGGCGGTGAGGGTCAGGCTTCGGCGCGTTCGATGGCCTCGTTGATCGCCTTGATACGGGTGTGGGCTGCCGTGCCATTGATGGAGGCGTCGTAGCGGTCGATCGCGGTGACCTCGTACACGTGGAGGCACATGCCGAAGTACGCGTCCAGGTGAAGCGCGTCGCGTTCGTCGTCGTCGTGCGGGGTGAGGGTGACGCCGAAGACCTCTTCGTCGAGGAGGAAGACGGTGAACGCGCGGGGGGCCTTGTCGAGGTTGACGGGCATGGTGGTGCCTTTCGCTTTGGGTCGGTGCCCGGCTGCTCTCCGGGCGTTGTCGGCGATCACTTCCCGCCGACATGAAAAATAGTACAGCAAACGTCGCCTGATGTGCAAAGCGGTCGCCACTTGCCCAGCAATTAGCGCTCTCGATGACCTCCCGCGCTCCGCCATCGACGCTAGCTGTACTTTTTCAGCGTCGCTGTGTAGCGTTCGGGGCGCACCACCGGCCTGGAGAGCAACCGGGCCCCCGACCCACCTCTGGAGACAACTCCCATGCGCTCATCGCGTCTTCGCCCCCACCTGCCCCGCCCCGCGGCGCTCCTCGTCGCCGTTGCGGCGGGCACGGTTCTCGCGTTCGCCTCGGCTTCGCCTCTCACCGACGGCGCTGCGCCCGCCGGGCAGGTGGGCCACCCGGTGGACGTCGTCGCAGCTCCACTGCCCGTCGAACTCGGGGACGACAACCAGGACGGCCGGATCGACGAGGACGAGACCGGCTGGGACTGCCGGACGATGGGCAACCGCATCTGCGGCCCGCGCACGGCTCCCGCCGAGTGCAGGGGCGTCGGCTCCGCGATGGACCTGTGCGTAACGGTGGCCAGTCGCCCGCCGTACGGATGGACGAACCCTGACGGTTCCCGCACCGACAACCCGGACGGCCGCACGCTGATCGCCGACCTCGACGAGACGCCGGGCAGCCCGGAGTTCGCGAGCGCCCTGGCCGTGCTCGACGCCGAGTGGCGCCAGCAGCACTGACCACCTGCCACCCGGGGGCGCAGCCGCGCCGCTGCGCCCCCGCCCCCCCCTTCCGGGAAGGACCCGCGATGCCCAGATACTTCGACCTCGACCCGACGACGCGCCCCGTCCGCCTGTCCGCGCGCCCGGCCGGCACTCACCCGTACGAGTTCGACCCCGCCGCCGTGCGCATAGTGCGCGCCGACTGCATCCGGCATGGGGACGTCGTACTCGGGGAGGTCTACGGCCACGACCCGGGCCACTGGGCCGGAGTCAGCTACCTGCCGTACGGCTGCGTGCCGTACGCCGCCCGGCCGCGCGCTCTCGACCCGGCGTGCCCGTGCGAGATGTGCGCCGATGTCCGCTCGGACCCGTTCACGGACCTCACCGATCCGGTCGCGCTCACGGTCTGGCCGCGCGACGGCCTGGCCCCGGTCTGCCAGCTCTACAACGCCGACGACCTTCTCGTGATCGTGCCCGCGTGGGCGAGGAGCGGGGTGTTCCCGGCCCCTGGGCGGCGCTACTGCCGGGAGCGTGTCGAGCGGGCCGCGAACGACGCGTTCGACTGCCTGTCGGCCTACTTCGACTTCGGCCAGCCGGACGACCGGCGGCTGTTCACGGGGGCGGTGCTCGCCTTCCTGGACGACTCGAACAGCCCCTACCCGTACCGCAGCCACGAGCCCGACGACGAGTCGTGACCGGCTACCACCTCGCCGAACCGCCAGACAGGATTGGAATCCCCCTCATGCGCTTGATGACGCTCACCGACGGCACTGAGTCCCTGCTCGTCGACGACCGGCCCGTGGACGACTGCTTGTTCGCCGCTCCCCTCCCGTACGGGCTCACGCTCGACGACGCCGTCGCCGTCCGGGCCCGGGAGGTGGAGCCCGGGGACCTGGTGGTTGCGCTCACCTTCGAGGAGTCCGGGACACGGCAGGTGAGTCACTGCCCCGGGCCCTTCCCAGCCGCGCCGCGCCCGCCCGCTGCCTGCCCGTGCGAGGGGTGCGCCGAGTGCGATGAGCTGGACGAGTGGACCTTGGCGGATCACCGGCGGGTCGCGGACGTCGCGTGGCGGTACGTGTGCCTCTGCCCGTCGGAGCGGGACGAGGGGTGCGTGATCGAGCCGAGCAACCGGCCCGTGATCGTGGTACGCGCTGAACGGGTGGAGCGGGCCAAGGCCACGCGCAAGCCGATCCGGCGCCCGTTCACGGCGGCATGGTCGGTGGAGGTGGAGGCGGGCAGCCCGGAGGAGGCGGCGCGACTCGGGGCCGAGCGGGTTCGGGAGCAGCTGGGGGCCATGTCCACGATGCGGTGGTCGGTCTCGGAGGCGGGTGGCGAGCCGTGCACGGTGACGGTGCCCGTCGCCCCGGAGGAGGTCGGGGCGTGAGGGGGCGGGACTGGCGCGAGATGACGCGGGCGGACTTCGACACGGCTGCGCCCGGGGGTGGTGGCCGCGTGCCGGCCGCGCCGGACCCGTACGGGACGGAGGCCCTGTTCGGGGACGAGGTGGGGGCGTCGCCAGCCCGGGGCAGGCGGACGGGCGGGGGCGCGCCACCTCAGGAGGAAGCCTTGTTCGACCTGGACTAATAGCCACAGCACTCGTCACCAATGATCCCCCAAGGAGGGGAACGCCGCATAACAGCACTGGTAGAGCGCATAGTCTAGCCCGACTCCCTTCCCAGTTAGACGCATAGTGACGTCTGCTGTACTATTTTCCTTGTTGGCGGAGAGCAACCGCCGACACCGCCCGGAGAGCAACCGGGCCACCGACCCGAAGCGAAAGAAGATCCCCATGGCTTCCGCCAACGCCCGCCGCGCCGCCGCCGTCCTCCGTAACCGCGCCCGAGACAACCGCGCCGCGCATCAGGCCACGCAGGCTGTCTCGACCGGCGTCGCCGCCGTCTCCGCCCACCTGATCGCGGGCGGTCTCGACCCGGCCACCGCTCACCGCTTCTCCGGCGCCGTCACCCGCAAGGCGAAGTCCCTCGGTCACACCCCGGCCGCCACCGGCACCAAGCGCAAGAAGCTCAAGGGCCGCGTCTCCAAGCTCGTCGAGTTCGCCCTGTGGACCCGGGCCCAGATCGCCGCCGTCCTCGCCGTCTACCGGCCGAAGGACAAGCAGGCCGCCGCCCTCTTCGCGCGCCTCGCACTCGCTGCCTGACGGACACAAGCCCTCGCCGGGGCGCACCCTCGCGCCCCGGCCCACCCCTGGAGAGAACCCGTGTCCGACACCGACACCCTCAGCCTCGCCGAAGGCGCTCGCCCCGCCTGGGACACCTACCGCACGACGTTCCCGGCCGCCGACATCGCCGAGCTGATCGCAGACCTCCTCCACCTCGCCGACGCCGAGGCTGACGGCGACACCGACGACGGGGCCGACGTCCTCCACCGGGCCACGCGCGACTGGGAAGCGGAACGCTCCGATCCCTCTCCCGACGCTGGCTGATCGCCCACCCTCCCCGCCGGGGCGCCCAGCGCCCCGGCCCCCTTCCCCGGAGCACACCGTGAACCTCTCCCTGCCTGCCCGTACCGCCGTCGCGACCCGGGCCCGCGCCGCCGCCGCCGTCTGCCGTGACCGCTTCGCCCCGCCCGCGACGATGCGCGCGCTCCACTCGATCGCCGTCCACCTCGACGACACCGCGTCAGCCTGCGAGGCCACCCCGGTCGACTTCCCGGCCGTCATGCGCCCGCTCGCCGAAGCCCAGAAGCTGATGGGGGCTCACCCTGACGCCCGCCTGCCGCTCAGCGTCCTGCCGTACATCGTGGCCCCGTTCTCTCCTGCCGTCGCCCTGCCGATACCGGAGCCGCTGCTGCCCCTGATGGACCGGCACGCGGCCGAGGAAGCCGCCCTTGTCGCCGAACTGGACCGGCTCCACGCCGACACGACCGCCGCCGCCGAAGACACCGCCAAGTGGTTCACCGCCGTGCTCGGCGTCCTGGCGAAGTGGATGCGCCTGGCCGGTGAGGTCGACGTCGACAACCACCGTCCCTGCAACCGTCAGGCCGTATTCGCCAAGCACGTCGCCTGCCCCGAGTGCTCCGGTCACGACGTCCGATTCAGCGTCCGCGAATGGGCGACCTGCACGTGCGGCCACGGGGACCTGTGGGGCCGGTTCCTCGTCTGCTCCTGCCTCGGCTACGACTGCCCCGCCATCACCGCCCCCGCCGCCGCCGTCTGACCACCCCGGGGGCGCGCCGCCGGGCGCGCCCCTTCCCGGCCGGAGAGCAACCGGCCCCCGACCCACCCGAAAGGCACCACCCCATGACCACCGCCATCGTCACCGCCTCCCAGCTCGCCACCGACGCCCGCGTCACGCACCGCGCCTACGCCGCGTTCCTGCACCGCGATCCGTCCGAACTCATCGACCGTCTCGACGAGATGTGCGACTACGCCGCTCCCCGCAGCTCGGAACGCCCCTGGGGCGTCGCGCTCCAGCGCCTGACCCGCGCCCTGCGAGCCGCCAGCCCGGCCCCCGCCCGGCCGTCCGTGTCCGGCCGCGCCGAACACCAGGCGGCGGCGACGGCCGCCCTGAACGCCATCGTCGCGTTCGAGGAGGCCGACTCGGTGACGGTGACGCTCCCCCACGACGAGCACGGCCGCTACGTCCCCGCCCCGGGCACGGAGTACCCGTTCCACGTCTCGGACATCGGCCGTGCCGCCGTGCACGTCCTCGGCTCCCACTGGCACGCCGAGTCCTCCTCCTTCGGCGTCGGCGCGCACCTGACGCGCACCAGCAGCGTGCGCGGCTTCGTGCTCGGGGTCGACGACGAGGGAGACCTGTTCCTGGAGGACGAGGACGACAGCAACCGCCGGAGCCACTTCCTGTACTCCACCGCCGCCGACGGCCTGCTCCCCCTCGCGCACCTCGTCGCCGACAGGATCCGGGAGATCCGCGAACTGCGCGCCGCCTGATCACCCTGGGGCGCGCCGCCGGGCGCGCCCCAGGCCGGAGAACAACCGGCCACCGACCCGGAGCAAGAGAGTCTGACCATGACCAACACAGCCGCTCGCCTCGCCGCCGACGCCCGCACCGCACACCGCTCGTACACCGGCTTCTTCCACCGCGACGCCGACGAGCTGACCGACTGCCTCGACGAGATGTACGCCTACGCCTTCGACCGCAGCAACGCACCCGTCTGGGGGCTCGCAGTGCGTCACCTGGCCCGCGCCATCGAAGACGGCGTCGTCGCGTCGGGCGCGCCCCGCAAGACCCGCCGGGCATTGCGCCGGATCGCGGCCACTTCCGCCATGAGCGCCATCCTCGCCTTCGAGTACGCCGCCGCCTGACGGCCCGACTCCCCCCGGGGGCCGCACCTTCGCGGCCCCGGCCGGCTCACCCACGCCCCCCTGGAGACCCCCTTGAACACCACCGTCGACACCGTTTCCGTCCCGGCCATACCCGAGCTGTTCACCCGCACCCAGGTCAAGGAAGCAATCAGCGCGGGCATCGACTTGGCCACCGACGAAGCGAACCGGTCCGAAGGTGAGGACCGCTTCGTGTGGGCATCGGCCGCCATGCTGGTCCTGCTCGATGAGCCCGACGCCGCATGGGCCGCCATCCGGGAGCACCGCAACGGCGCCCCGGTCCCCCGCGAGGACGACGACTTCGCGCAGTTCACCCGGGACCAGGTGGCCCGTGCTGTCGACGACGGCGTGCGGCGTGTTGCCGAGGCCAGCCGCCGCCGTCAGACCGACGACATCGACGACCTGATCGTGAACGCAACGCTGACGCTCCTCGACGACCCCCGGGCCGACTTCGAGTCGATCGCCCGCGACAACTACGCCGTGAGCCCGCGCGAACTGCGCTCCTGGCTGCACGGCTGACAGCACCCCCTGCGGGAGGCGACGTAAGCAGCCTCCCGCCGGTCCACTCCCCGGCGAGAGCAACGCCGGTCGACCCGAAGAGAAGGAACCCTATGAGCACCGTCATCGCCCCCGGGCACGCCGGACTGGCACTCGCCCAGCGAATCGTCGAGCACCTGCCGCACCGCGACGGCCGCGCCTGGAGCGCCGCTGCCTACTCGGCGTGGTGGACCGCCCGTCCGGCCGCGCGCCTCACGCAGACCGGTCGCGCCGGGGCCGTGATCGTCGCCGTTCACGCGTGGCGCACCGAGGTCGCCTTCCAGCTCGACGGGCGGGAGCCGTACGGCCCCGACGTGGTGACGGACCGGCTGGCCCCGCAGTCGATCGCCCGGGAGGTCCTGCGCCTGGTGCTGCCGCGCCTCGACGACGCGACCGCTCTCGCCGAGGCGCCCGCGCCCGCCGACGCCGCCCCCGTGCGGCTGGGACAGCTCGGACTGATCGGGGCGGCGCTACGCGCGCACGGCGCCGAGCCGGCCGAGCACCGGGGCCCGCTGGTCCACTCCAACTCTCTGGTCTGGCGCAGCGGCAGCGGCGTGGGGTACCGGGCGTCGCTGGTCGGCTCGAACCCGGCGGTCGACCTTGCGCTCTCGGGCCCTGTGCGGGAGGTGGAGGCTGTGTTGCCGCTGTTCCTGGAGGAGCCCGCCAAGCTGCCGCGCCGCGTCCGGGGTGTGAAGACCGCATTGGGCCGCAGGCTCGCCGCGCACCTGACGCAGTTCACGACGGTCGATCGTCTCGACGACGGGGGGCTGAGCATCGGCACGGCGAGCGGCCCGTTCGGATACGTCGCTCCGCCCTCCGACCCGGGCGCGCCCGTCAGCGACAGCTCGCCGGTCAGCGCCGAGCTGCACGGGGTCGGGATCGACCACCTGATCAGCCTCGCGCCGCTCCTCGCCCGCTGACCCGCTCCGCCCCTTCCGCGCGCCCGGCCTATCCGCCGGGCGCGCTTCTGTGCCCCGAGTCCCCGTCGGCTGAGGACCGGGGACCACCCCCACCAGAGTCCAGCCTTACGTCAGCACACGTCGCTAGCGACGCACCCACCTGCACATTCGACTTCCAAGCGACGCCTGCTGTATTATTTCTTCTTGTTGGTGGAGAGCAGCCGCCGACACCGCCCGGAGAGCAACCGGGCAACCGACCCAAAGCGAAAGAGCATCCTTCGTGTCCGAGCTGACCGCCGCCGAAGAAGACTTCCTCGACACCGTCCTCCTCGACTACCACTACGCCGACAAGCCCATCCCCGCGGGCGTCATGGCCGAGCTGGACCAGATCGCCGCGCCCTGGCCGGGCCGCTGGCTCCTCCCCTCCAAGCCCGGTGACCGCAAGCGCGTCATCGAGCTCTGCGCCGGCCCCGGGGGCTGGGCGGAAGGACTCAAGACCGTCCTCGGCCTCACCGCCTACGACGTCGTCGGCGTCGACATGAGCGCGGACGCCTGCGCCACCGCCGTCGCCGCCGGGCACGCTCGAATATGCGCCGACATCACCAAGCTCAACCCCGAGCACCCCGCGCTGCACGAGACCGTCGGCGTCATCATCAGCCCGCCGTGCCCCAGCTTCTCCACCGCCGGGAAGCGTGCCGGACTCCTCCGCAGCAACATCTGCATCCTGCGCGACGCCATCGCCGCCGTCGGCGAGGCCGGAGGCTTCATCCGTCTCGACGAGGTCTGCTGCGACGAGCTGTACCCCGACCTCGAAGACGACTGCCCGCTGTGCGCCGACCTCGGCTACCACGAGGGCTACGCCCCCCGTAGCGGCCAGACCTGGGACGACGTCCGCGCCATGCTCGACGGCCTCACCGACCCGCGCATCGGCCTCATGCTCGAAGTGGTCCTCTGGCCGCTCGCTCTGCAGGCCGCCGGTGCGCCCATCGAGTGGATGGTCATGGAGCAGTCGAACAACCTGCCCGAGGAGATCCTGGAGGAGCTGAGCGTCGAGTTCGGCGGCGCCGACTGGTTCCGCACCACGTGGGCCATCCTGGAGGCCGCAGACCTCGGCGTCGCCTCCCGCAGGAAGCGGGCCTTCATGATCGCCTCCCGGTACCGCTGGGTCACCCTGGAGCCGCCGAAGGAGCCCCTGCCGACCACGACGATGGCCGAAGCGCTCGGGTGGGAAGAGGGCGAGCGGGTGAACACCCGCGGCCAGCGGCCCTTCGACCCGGCCACGGGGCGCGCCAAGGGCGGCAACACCTACTCGGCGGACAAGCCGTCGTGGTGCCTGACCGGCAAGACCCGCACCTGGGTCCGCGAGCGGGACGGACTACGGCTCACGCCCGCTGAGGCCGGGGTCCTCGTCTCCTTCCGGGCGTCATACCCGTGGCAGGGCTCCCGCTCTAGCCAGTTCCAACAATCCGGAGACGTCGTATGCCCGGCCGTCGCCGCGTACGTCCTGGGCGTGCTTCACGGCATGGATTGGGAGCCTCAGGTCCGGGACTACCTGACCGGCCTGTATCACTACAACGACCTGTGGGACGAGGAGCCTTGGCCCGACGAGTACCGCCTAGTGGTCTGACCTCCGCGCTCGGGCCCTCACGCCACAAGTGAGGGCCGGGGCGTCGGCGCGCCACGCGGATCTGGTAACGCGGCTTGATCACCACCACTCGACGCCCTCGCGTCTCAGAGCCATCTCAGTCACGTGTGATCTGGTGGTTCACCCTGTAAGGGTCAAGGCCAAGCCGATGAAGCCGAGGAACAGTCCGCCTGGCAGCGCTATACCTCCCAGAAGCCTGAAGAACCACGGTCCGAACCGCGACGGCTCCGTAAGCCCCAAGTCCATCGTCCGGGAAGCAGTAACAGCCCGCACAGCGTTGCGGCGTGCCGCAGCCTTGTCGGCTGCGCCGCGCAAGTTGAAGAGGAACATGGCTCCCCACCCCAGGCTGGCCATCCCGAACACGAGCAACACGATTCCCACACCCACAGCAGTCCTCCCAACATGCCGCCAAGCCGCGGTCATCCGCCGGACTCTGCCAGCCAGCTGCGGAGATGGCAAGGAATCTTGGGGAGGAGCGCAGAGCTCTCCACTCCAACGGGTACGTGATAGCCGGCCGGGGATGCGGATCGCTCCCCCAGCGGTTCGACATGGGCCCTGCGGTGAGGGCTGTCACCGAGCGGCACCGCGCGATGCTTCCCCTTTGAGGCCGAGCGCTGGTCGCGCCGGCGCACGCCCCTTCCTCCAGCGGTTCGTCATCCTGCGTCCGGGCATCGTGACCAAAGACGGTCCGGGCCGCCACGCTTGTCCCTCGTGAGGGTGGTGGCAGTGAGTCCGGGGCTGTTACCAGTACGCCGCCGCCAGGCGGCCACCGGAAAGGCATACATCAAGCCCGCGAAGACCCTGCATCGTTCGAACAGCCACGTCGCCTGGGCCCCGTGGACGGGACCCCGGTGCGAGGTAGCCGACCCGTGATATCAGGCGGCACGCTTCACGTGGCGGACCAGCCACATCAGCAGGGCGTCCAGGTCGGCGGCGGCCTCGAGGACCCGGTCGACCGCCTCGGGGGTATGCAGCCACTGCTCGCAGCCGAGGGGACGGGCGGCGATAAGCGAACGGTGGCGGAGCAGGCTCGTACGAGAGTGGTCCGTCGGAAAGCCGCGCGGGGGACGTTTCATCACGTTCCCGGAGATGTGGTAGCCCCTCTTCCGCACGTCCTCGACGATGGCGGACAGTTCACGGCCGCTCGCCTCGGAGGCCACGGCTTTGCGGAACATGTCCACCTGGCCGGGATCGGGGTACCACCAAGCTCCCTGGACCCGCAGGCCGTCCAGGGAGAACTGGAGACCGATCTCGATCTTGCGGCCGAGCCGGATCACCGCGGCCTGGTGCTGCCACCACCAGGAGTCGGTGCGGTAGTGCCAGACGGAGAAGTCTTCGTACCGGGGCTCGGTGTCCGCGACCTCGTTGAGCAGAGCGATCATCGGCTGCCGGACCAGGCGTTCGCGGTCCACGCGGTAGCGCTCGCGGGTCGCGTGGGTAGGTTCGCCCTGGAGCTGCCACAACACGTCCATGGCCTGCTCCGGCCAGCCGGTGAACTGTCCGCGCATGCACGCAGGTTAGCTCACCCGCGATCCGCGCGCGCCGAGAGCATTCACATCGTGCTCTGACGCGTCCGGACGAACGTGCCGCTAGCCATCGATTATCCATTCGCCGCAGAACACGTCCGCCCGTCACGGCCAGCGTGCGAATTGCCTCCGACCGCTCCCGTGGACGGCACGACAGTAACGGACAGCGGCCGAATGCTGCCCTTTCACCCGACTCTTCCGGGCAGCGGCCTCCCCTGCTGTCTGGATCACCGAACGGAGCAGCCATGCATGCCGATATCGCCGCCGCGATCGACTCCTGGGAGGAGCAGTGGAACGACGCCCTGGAGGCCGCCGTTGCCGCGCTGAAGACCGCCTTCCCGCCGCTGACCGACTACCCGCGGCCCGTCAGCCACCCGATCCTGCGCCTTGAGTACGAGGAGGACGGCCTCGGTGGCTGCGTGTGCGTGGACGAGGGGCGGGCGACCATCACGCTCGACCACATCCCGAACGGGGTGATCGCTCGAGCGGTCGACGAGGTGGAGTTCCCCTACCTCGACTACGCCGACGGCCCGCTCGCCGAGGCGCCGCCGGGCACGTACTCGTACGACTGCGAGGCGTCCTCGTCCCTCTTCGAGTTCACCCTCGGCGACCTCGGCCACGGGAAGGTGGACGTCTGGGGCGCGACGATCCCGGATGCCGTCGCGATCCTGGACGCGGTCAACCGGGCCCTGGAGGAGCACGGCGGTACGCCCGCCGAGTCCGACGAGGAGCCCGAGACGTAAGGCACGGCCGCGTTCCACTCTCCTGCCGCTCGCCCCGCCGGCTTCGCTCGGGCCGCACCCGCGGCCTGGCGGCGGGGCAGGACGGAGACCGATCGTGGCTCGACGGCGGACCGGACCGACGGACGAGGTCAGGGACCTCGTCTATCAGCGCGACGGCGGGCGGTGCGTACGGTGCGATCGGGCGTACGGGCTGACGATCCACCACCGGGTGAACCGCGGCATGGGCGGCGCCCGGGAGAACTGGGTGAACGAGCCGCAGAACCTTCTCCTGGTGTGCACCCTGTGTAACGGGTGGTTCGAGGACCATCCGCAGCAGGCGTACGACGCGGGTTGGAAGGTGCGCCGGCCGCAGCGTCCTCAGGACGTTGAGGTTCTGTACGGCGGCGGGGGCGTCTACCGGCTGGCGGCGGGCGGCGCGCGGTCCCTGGTGCGGGTGGCGGGCCGATGACGGGTGCTTCGTGGTTGCTCCCGCCGATGTGGCGTCGGTGGGGCCGCTGGGCCGTGAGCCGGTCGGGCGGAGAGGGCTCGGGGACGCTGTTCTCGGTCGGGTGCGTGCGTCGGTTCGGCGCGGCCTCGTACGAGCCGTGCGGGTTGACGGTGAGCGTGGGGCGGCGGTCCTGGTCCGTGTTCGCCGTCTGCTCTCGGGCGGCGTTCCGGGCGGGCACGCCGTGGCGGCCGGAGAGCGAGGAGTTCAAGCCGCTGCGTCGTTCCGGACGTTGGGTGTGGTGGCGGTGATCCGGCTGCTTGGTCTGGGGCGGCTCGGGGGACCGGGTGGGCTGAGGGTGGGCAGGTTCGCGTTCGCCGAGGAGCCGGGACACCCGAGAGGAAATACGCTAGGGGACGTCACCGTCCGAATGCTGCTGGTCAGAGGCATCGGGTTTGCAGTGCTCAAGACCAGCAAGCCAGGGCCGTCGTGACATCCCGACGACGCGGGCTGTACTATTTCCGTGTTCACTCGGCATGGGGTTGCCCCAGCCGTCGCCGGCACCGGCCCGGTGCCACGCACGACGGAGGCCAAGATGACCGACCACTCGCTCGGAACCACCGACGACTCGAACACCCACGTCGAGGCAAAGAGGTCCCGGAAGGGTGTCCACCACCTGCTGCGCATCCCCGAGCACGCCAAGCTCCGCGCCGACGCTGAGCTGGCTGTCAAGGCAGAGCTTGGGGAGCTGGCGCGCACCGACGACCGCTTCAAGAGGGCCATCGAGATCGTGCAGCAGGCCGACCTGGAGATCACCGCGCACTCCGAGGAGCGCAACCAGGCTGCGCTGTCGCTGTTCTTCTACGACGGCGTCCGCGGGCTGGGCAACGTCCTCGGTATGCTCCCCAACGCGTTCCGGCAGATGCGCACCCTTGCCCTGTACGGCGAGCGGAAGGCCCCGCTGACCGCCGCCAACGACGAGCGGATGTCCGCGGAGGAGCGTCGCGCGGCGGCGAAGAAGGCCGGCCTGCCGTACGTTGAGGGCGCCGCCGATCAGCTGCCTGACCTGTCCGAGACGGTGTCCGTGGCGACCGCCCGCAGGAAGGCCGCCTTGCCGTTCCTCCGGAAGGCGGCGCTCGCGCTCACGGAGGAGCCGTACTCCTGGACCACGGGCCAGATCGCCGAACTCGGCGACGTCACGCCGAAGTACGTCCGCGACTTGAAGAACGCGGCGTCCAAGGCCCGTACCCGCTGACCGCGCGCTTCCCTGCCCGGCCCCAAAGCACCACCGGGGCCGGGTTTTCAGTCTCCGGTGACCGGGGCCTGATTCTCCGGCGCCGGTGAAACCGGACTCCGGCGGACCGGCTTCCGGTAGGTCAGGCGCCTTTAGTACCAACATCAAGTACCACCATTAAGTAGTTACGGTGCCTTCGCTTCGCTCAGACACCGTCGGCATCCGGGGGGACGGGGGAAGTCCCGTCGAGGCGCCCGGGCGGCGGCTGTCACAGATTCGAGCGGACGACGTTCCACGAGGCATGACGACTTCCATGCCGCCGCTGACCCTAGCCCGCCACTACTACGAGGCCCGCCGGGAGGTCCTGGGCGCCGCCGGGCTCCGGACGAAGCCGTGGTTCCGGCTCACCGACGACGAGCGGGCCGTCGCCGTGGCGGAGGCGTCTCTGATCACCGAGGCGCTGCACCGCGCCGAGAAGGAGAGGCAGCTGCTCCAGGGCCTCGCCGGGACGCTGTCGGCGCCGCGCCGGGTACGCCTACTGCCCCTGGTGTAGCTCAGGCCGTGGTCGGCCGCCCGCCTGCGGCAGGGTGTAACAGGATTCGCCGCGCGACGTACTAAGGGGTGCCGAGGCCCTGCGCCCCAGCCCATTCCCCCCCGGAGGGGCGCGGGGCCTCGCGCGTGAAGACTTCCGGTGTCGCGTACAGGGCGCGGTTCTTAGTCACCGCCGGAAGCGCGTGGTCTGGCCGGGTGTCTGGGCATGGGCCCCCGGCCAGACCGCGACGTAAGAACCTGCCGAACGGCACCTTCCCGATCATGCCCCGCACGCAGCCTGAACAGCCGAGAGCCACCCCCGTGGCCCCTCCGGCGTCCACGCTGCGATCCGCCCGCCCCGGTGTAGTCTCCCGCGACGCGGCGAACATCGCCGACATCCTCCTGCGCCTGCCGCCGACCGAGCGCCGCAACACCTTCAAGCACCACCTGACCGCCCGGGAGCGGGCGGTGGTGATGACGGAGGTCGAGCGGGCCACCGGCTCGCTGTACGGCCTGTGGCGGGACTCGCCCAGTGGGTTCGTCGAGGACGTGCTCGGCGAGAGCCTGTGGTCGAAGCAGCGGGCCGTGCTCGACGCGATCGTCGACCACAAGCGCGTCGCTGTCCCCGCGGGCTTCGGCGTCGGCAAGACGCACCTCGCCGCTCGGGCGGCCGTCTGGTTCACCAACGTCTATCCCGTCGGGACCGCGCTGTGCATCACGACCGCGACCCGGTTCCGGCAGGTGCAGCGGCAGCTCTGGCCACACATCCGCAAGGTCGTCCCGCGCGCCGGCCTACCCGGCTACTGCGACACCGTCCAGTACAAGATGCCCGACCCATACGGGAACGACGTGGTCGCCGCGTACGGGTTCTCGGCCCCGGCCAACGATGAGGCCGCGATGCAGGGCATCCATATGCCGCACCTGCTGCTCATCGTCGACGAGGCGGGCGGCATCGCCCCGATGATCGGGCACGGCACCAACAACTTGTTGACCGGTGGCCACGCCGCCATGTTGGCCATCGGCAACCCCGCGATGGACGACCCGTCCAGCTGGTTCGAGGAGCTGTGCGTCGAGGGCGACGACCCGGCCGAGCCGACCACCGTGACGATCCCCATCTCCTCCCTCGACTCCCCAGCGATCACCGGGGAGCGCGCCCCGTACTGCACGGACTGCCCGGCCGGAGTGGAGCGACACTCGCTCGCCGACCACATGCCTGACCAGGACTGGGTCGCCCGCACGATCCGCTCGTACGGCCAAGACCACCCCTATGTCATCGCGAAGGTGTACGCCCGCTTCCCGAAGGGCGGTGGAGGCGTCGTCATCCCGCCCAGCTGGGTCGAGTCCGCGATGGCATTCGAGGACCCTGCCGGCAACGGCTGGCGCCGGATCTGCGACCTCGACCTGGAGGGCGAGACCGCCACTCACACCGTCCGCGACGGGGCATGGGTCCGCCTCGGGGTGGACGTGGCCGCCGACGGTGGCGATGAATTCACGGTCTACCGCGCGGTCGGAGACGCGCTCGAATTCCGGCACGCCTCCGCCGGCGCGGCGAACGACAATCAGGTCTCCGTCGCCGAGAAGGTGTTGGAGGAGATACGGGCGGCGCAGCGGCTCGCCGACGCTCTCGGCTCACCGCACCCGGTCCGGGTCAAGGTCGACCAGAACGGCATCGGTCACGGTGTCGTCAGCATGCTCGAACGCTGGGCGGAGACCGGGCAGCACACGGCGCAGATCGTCGGCGTCATGGTGTCGGAATCCCCCAGCCAGGACGACCCCGGAGCGGTCATGCGGCCGTGGAGGAAGCGCGACGAGATGTGGCTTGCCACCAGATCCCTCCTCCAGCCCGATCCGTCCTCGGGCCGGGGGCGGCTGCGGCTCCACGTCGACAAGAAGGCCGCCGCGCAGCTGTCGACGCCGAAGCTGCTGTCGACGACGAGCGGCTACACCCAGATCGAAAGCAAGCGGGCCATGAAGGGGCGCGGCATGAAGTCGCCGGACCGCGCCGAGGCCGTCCTCCTCGCCTTGTACGAGCCCGAGCCCCTACACAAGCCCCGGCGCCGCGGACTGTTGAACTAGCTGTCCAGTAGAACGCAGCAGCACGGAATATTCGGCCGTTGATCCGCGACACAAAGCAGGAAATGGAACAGCAGGGCCCCCGCCGACTCGGCGGGGGCCCTGCCTGGCGATATTGAGAGCCTTGCCCGTTGGCCGCCCTCAATTAACGACCGAATGATCCACTTCGGCTCAGGTCAGCATCTCGTCTCACAACTCAATGGGCCTGTACGAAAGTGCGGCGTCAACTACCTGCTCAGCCGTCGGCTCACCATTTTCGGGGTAGAAGATGAGATCCGTCACTCTGGGATGCCTCACGTTTTGCTTGAGTTTCTCGATCCGGGCATCAGCTTCGTCCTCACTCCCCTCATCTTCCATAATCTCCTCGACGAGGCGAATCAGTTCGTCACGCGTAAGGTCCGGCATAGCCACCCCTCCCGTACGGATAGGCATCGATCGCCTACCTGGAATGGTACGTGGGATCGAGCACCTCGGCATGATACCTGGGAGTTACGACCATGAGGTTGTCCAGGTCGTAGACTCCACCGCCGTGCTGGATCGGCTTCACATGGTGAAGGACGTATCGATTATTGGCCCCCACGTTTTGAAGGTTGGCCACCAGCGGCGCCCTTCCACGACTCATGATGGTCTGATTCGCTTTCGAGAACTGTGACGCGAGGGAGGGCGTTGCCGAGACCTGCAGCCAGAACGCCTCACGGAAGGCATCGAAATTCTTGAATTCTCTGCCCTGAAGCGCCGCCGCGACCTGGCCGGGTATTTTTCCAGCGTTTCCGTGGCTGCCTCCCAGCCATTGACCGTTGACCGCAGCAAGTTTCGACCCTCCGGTTACTGCACCCGGGGAATTACGGAGCTGCGTCGCGGTCTTTGTTGGGGCAATTTCATTGTTTCGCCTGTGCGCGAAGATGGCGGCGAGGGCCCCCGGAACAAGGTAGGGGTCTCCCGCGGTGTCGTACCCCTGCCGTGCAACCCATTGGTCGTACTGGTAGCCGTAGTCGCAGCCCGATCCGGGAACACCTCGACCACCATTCCAGCAGTCGCCGTCGGCCACCCAACCAAAAAGCTCCGACGAATACGCGATGTTGCTCAACAGTCCAAGGACTACCGGCGAGACGGGGTCGTCTTCTGGGGCCAGCGTGGCATTGGCTGCATCCCCGCATCGGGTTAGGAGTCCGGTGCCGACACACTTGAGGCCTGACGTGCCGGTAGAGGCCGCGTCGCTGTCACCGCCACCGCCACCGCCACCGCCACCGCCACCGCCACCGCCACCGCCCTGGTACTCGGGGCACTGGGGGTTGCTCAAACTCGGGCAGGACCCGCCTCCGCCTCCACCGCCTCCGCCGCCAGCGCAGTCGACCGTGTATGCGCCGCATGTTTCGCGCATACCGGTGGGATCGGAGGACGTGGTCGGGTGCTGGTTTGCGTAGCTGTACCCGTTGAGGGATTGATGCTGATCGGTCGACAGGAGCGGGTCGACGCTGATGAACTGGCCGATCACGGGGTCGTACTGTCGGGCTCCGATGTGTGTGAGGCCCGTGGTTCTGTCGGCAGTTTTGTTGAGGAAGCCCTTGTCAGTCGGCCAGGTACCGATGCCGCCGGTTCGCTCACCGCCGAAGGGTGTCAAGTAGCGCTTGCTTACCCTCTGATTGACATCGGAGGTGACCGCAAGGCTCCGCGTACCGTGGGGGTCGCCGGCAAGAAACTGGAGTTCGTTTGTGCCCGACTGATTGGTGCGCACCCCCACGGCGACTCCCCCCGCCTGATAGGTACGTTGGGCCCACTTCGTCCCGTCGGCTCGAAGGTGAAGCTCGGTGGCTCCTGCATACAGGATCCGCTCCCCGTCTTGGGTGTTGCGGATCAGCAGTGTGCCGTCTGCGTCGTAGAGGTACTCCGTAGACTTGCCGTTTTCCGTGAGCTTGGCAAGACCACCCTCATCTGACCAAGTCAGGTCCTGCTGGCCTGTCGAGCCTGGCCGACTGGTGGTGTTGCCGGACGTGTCGTAGTCGTAGACCTTGTCCTTGGCCGGGTCGACCGTGCCGCACTCGGTGCGGGCGGTGGTGAACCGGAGGGCGTGCGGCTGGTCGGTTGCGTCGTAGCAGTACGTCGTCTGGGCATTGCCTGCGAGAGCGTGCTGCGTTTCGGTCTTCCGCTGGCCGGCTTGGTTGTACGTGTAGGAGGTCCAGTACGGTGCCGGGCCGGACAGTTGATTCACGTCGCGCGGGTCGGCGCAGTTCTTGGACGTGGGGGTCCAGGCTTCGATGAGGCGGCGGTGGCCGTCGTAGGTGAAGCACTGGGTCTCGGCCTGGCTGGTGCCGCCGAGGGTGGTGGGGTCGGCGATCGAGGTGACGTTGCCGGCCTGGTCAAAGGTGTAGGTGAGGTCCTGGAGCATGTACGGGTGGGTCTGGTCCGTGACATTGCTGTTGGTCAGTCGGCCGGTGCCGGCTTCGTAGGTGTTGGTGACGTAGACGTTTCGGCTACCGGTGCCGCCCATGCCCAGGGTGAGCTGCTGGACCTGGCCGAGGGCCGAGTAGTCGATGTTCTGGAGGTAGTCGGTTGTGCCCTTGGCCGAGGTGAGCTGGCCGAGGTCGCCGTAGCCGTACTTGACAATCTCGGACGGCAGCCCCCCAAGCGCGGGCTCAGACGTGGTGTCGGGAGTGCCGTCGATCCGGTAGGAGCTCGTGTGTGAGAGCTTCCCTCCGGGGACAGCTGCGGTGATCGGGTCCGTGGCCGGGAGGGTTAGTTCAGTCGTCGTGGGACGGTTCAGTACGTCGTAGGCGGTGACGGACTTGGTGTAGGCCGATCCGGACTCGCCTCCTACGTAGCGGGTGTACGACGTCGGGAAGCCCTTAAGGAGACTGTCGTACGTACGCTTGGTGAGCAGGTTCGCGGCTGTCGCACTCCCAGCCCACGTCGCGGTCGGCCGGTCGATGGTGTCGTAGGCGGTGATGATGGTCTTGCCGCCGGACGTCGTCTTCACGGCCCTGCCGAGAAGGTCATACTCAGTTGCCGTTGCTCCGTTGTCTGGGTCAGTCTCATGCTTCGGTCGCCCAAACAGGTCGTAGGCGTAGGTCCAGGCGGCTCCGTCGGGACCGGTGATCTTCGTCTGCTTGCCGTCGAGGGTGTACGCGAACTTTGTCGACGTGTATGACGCGCCAAGTGTTCCGCCGTACTGGGTGTCCGCCGGGCTGGTGCCCGCGTACTCGCGGGTCTCCGTGGTCCGGCCAAGAGCATCGGTGATGGTGCGGGTTGCGGATCCGCCGTCGAGGGCCGTGGTGGCCACCGAGTCACCGGTGTAGCTGGTGGTGGTCGTCCACTTGGGCACGCCGAGGACGAGCAGGCTGCTGGTGACGGCACGCTCCGCGCCGTCGAAAGTGGTGAGTGTCTGCTTCGGAGCCTCTCCGTACTCGGCTCGGGTGTACGTGCCGTTCGGGGTGGTGGTGTTGTCGAAGATGTCCGCGAAGGTCTCGTAGGCGAGGCCGCGTGTGTCGTAGCGCGTGTCCGTCAGCAGCCGCCCGCCCTGCGGGGTTGGCGTCTGCGTCTGGAGCGGTCGCAGCAGAGCGTCGTAGATGGCGTAGCTGGTCTTGTACGTCTCGCCGTCGGCCTTCAGGGAGGACGTGGAGACCCAGGACTGCTGGGTGTTGCTGAGGCTGTACGCGTACTTGCTGTTGGGGCTCTGGGAGCCGCGGATTCGGTTGGGCAGCCAGACGTCGGTCAGTCGGCCGGCCGCGTCGTAGGCGAGTTCCGTCTTCCGCGAGTTCGCGTCGTAGATGCGAAGGGGCTGTCCGCGACGCGGGTCGATGAAGGTGACGGTCTGGTGGGCCGCGGCGTTGGCGTTGATCGTCCGGGTGAGCGGTCCGGAGTCGGCGGGTGTGTAGGTCGTGGTGGTCGACTTTTGGTCGGCGTTGGTGACCTTGGTGGGCCGGCCGAGGGTGTCGTAGGCCGTGGTGGTGCCTGTGTCCCAGGTGACCGCCCCTCCCGCCCCGTAGGCCGTGGCGCGGCTGAACCAGGTGGAAAGTCCCTTGGTCGGCTTCATCGCGGTGGTCCAGGCGAGGCCGTCGTAGGCGGTGGCTGTGTCCGAGAGGACGTTCCCGCGGGTTCCGTCGGCCGCTTCCAGCTTCAGGTCGGTCTCGGCGAACGAGCAGCCCAGGGCCACGGTGCGCACCCGCGAGACGAGGTTGCTGAGACCTGCGGTGTCGTTGTCGGCGTACCAGGTCTGGGTGCAGGTCTCGTCGCCAGTCTCGTCGAGGTCTCCGGTGTTGAGAACCTTGACTGCCCGGCCGTAGTTGTCGTAGTCCAGCGTTTCGACTGCGCTGGAGCGCCAGGCGCCTGCGGCCGTGAGGTGGGTGTAGTTGGTGGTTTTCTTCGTTTTCACGAAGCGGGCGACGTGGTCGCCTGCTTCGGGCACGCCTGTCTGACGCGCGGTCTCCTGGGTCCAGGGTTCATGGACCGTGGCCGAGATCGGGGTCGCGCCGTCGTAGGTGACCTGCTCCCGCAGCGCCCCCGTGTACATGCCGGAGTCCTGTATGGCGGGGACGCCGATGGAAGGCTGGGCAAGCGGGGCGAGGGAGACGGACTTGGTGGTGCCGTCCTTGTTCTTGTCGCCGTGCATGCCCTGCATATAGAGGGAGACCGTCTTGGAGCGTGCTGGGACGTTGCGCGATCCCTTGTAGACGGTGACCTCGCGGTAGCCGCGCCAGTCGGACCAGGTCCGCTCGGTCTTCGGCGTGAATGGGTCGTCGTCGTAGTGCCAGGCTGCGCCGCTGTAAGCGTATTCGTTCTCGACGGCGTCGTTCTGGCCGGCCGGGTCGGAGACGACCACGCTGAGGACGCGGTACTTGTGGAACCAGTCGACGGACGCGTCCTGGGCGCCGTTGATGTTCCAGAACCGGGGGTAGCAGTTGCGGGTGTTGGTGTCCTGCGGCGCGGTGAGGACCTGGCTTCGGACGCACTCGGGCGCGGACATGTTGACCGAGGTGATCGCGCCGGTCTCCGTGGTGACGGAGGAGACGCGGGGCCTGGTCATGGGAAGGATGTCGTCCGTGGCGTCCACGCGGTTCGGGCGCATGTGGTAGGTGAACGAGATCGGATTCGTCGGGATGGCCGCGCCGGCCTTCGGCGTCCGCTTAAGAGACTTGAGGGTGAGCACCTGGTCGGAGGTGTCGCCGATGTCGCCGCCGTCGAGGAATTCCTGGGTGAACGCCCATGTGTCCACCGGGTCGTACCCGCTGGTCGTGGCGTTCCAGGAGAACGTGTTGACGTCGGTGAGGCGCTTGCGGGTGAAGAAGGACGGTGACTGGGTGAGGCACTCGGTCGAGTCCTTGGCGCAGATCGCGTCGAAGGGCACGTCGGGCCAGTTGTCCGCCGTCTCCTTCGTCAGCGAGGTGCAGTCCGCGGCAGTGCAGCGCTCGGCGTAGCCGAAGGTGACTTTCGCGTCGGCGTTGTCGGTGAAGAGTGCGTCCTTGCGGAGGCCGTACTTGATTTCCGTCAGGTGGCCGCTGCGGACGTACTCGGTGTCGGCCTTGGCGGCCTTGTTCTTCTTGTAGTAGTTGGTGTCCTTGGCGTACCAGTACGTGGCCGCGTTGCCCTGGGTGTCCTCGACGTAGTCGAGGTTCCATCGCCAGGCCTGGGTCACCGCGCGGTTGGCGAAGGTGCTGCCCGCGTCGTAGCCGGGCTCGCCGCTGTCGTCGCCGAAGACGGGCACGGTCCAGGTGGAGTTGGTGCGCTGGGTGGTGGCCCCGTCGAGCTTGTCCTGGCCGAAGACGTACTTCGTGCCGTCGCCGGTGACAACCGTCCAGTACTCGCCGTCGTTGTCGTTGTTCGTGGCGCCAGTGTGACGGGTCACCTTCGAGGCGTCGTCGCTCTCCAGCTTCCAGACACCCGCCGTCGAGGTCTTGACCAGGCGGGAGGACTTGCCGTTGAGCACGAGACGGGCGTTGTCGTATGTCCAGCAGCGGTCGGCGACATCCGTCTGGCCGTCGTCGTCACAACTGCCGTATGTCCGCTCGATGTACGACTCGGTGAGGGAGAAACCCTCACCGACCGAGGTGGGCTGGTTGTTCGTGGTGGCCGTACGCCCGTCGACGCTGCCCGAGTCGTACGACAACGTCAGTGAAGGCGACGGCCCGGCCGCCGCGGGCGGCGTCGAGAGACCGTATGTCCAGGTGAACGCGCCCGAACTACCTCCTCCCGCCCAGGAGGACGACGAGGCCAGCGGCGTCGCGCTGTAGTCGCCCGCGCCCTTCGGCGACTGGCCTCCGCCACCTGCGGTGAGGGCGAGCACCGTGGCTCCGGGAGAGGAAGCTGCGCCGAGTTGCGGCACCGGACCACCGGGCGCCGCCGCAAGGGTGACCTCGGCCGAGACGGTCTGCTCACCGGCGTCGTTGCGCGAGTCGAGCGCAGTCTGCGTGCGGCACTCCTGCTTGGCCGGTGTCGTCAGGGCGCATGCGGGAAGCTGGACGAGCTGGAGGCGGCCTGACCAGCCGCCTCCGATCGCGGAGGCGAAACTCCCGTAGTCGACACCGATCCGGGCCTTGCCCGCCGTGTCGGCCTCCGCTGTCAGCACGACGCCGGTGATGCCGAGCCTGTCGGCCGCAGCCTGGTCAAGGACCGTGACGGTCGCCTCGGTGCCCGCGTCGGCTCCGGTCTTGCCGCGCGTGGGGGCCAGGGTTACCGGAAGGCCGCCCGGGGCCGCGTCGGCCTCGCCGACAGTGAGCTTCAGGTCGGCGGCGCCGGCCTTCGGCCAGCCGCCTCCCCGCTGCTGCTCGGAACGGGCGCGCAGGGCTTGGGCGATGTTGTCACGCAGGTCCTTGGCGACCTGCTCGCGAGCCTTCTTCGCCCCGTGCCCGCTGACGGTCCTGACCTTGCTGACCCGCTGCTCGGGCAGATCGGGACGACCAAGTCCGCCCGGCTTTCCGTCCGCTGCCGCGACCGGTGTGAGACCGATCGGAACGGACAGTGCCAGGGCGAGCGGCAGGACTACGAGCGCGCGGCGGCGCTTGCGGCCTGCTCTGCCCCTTCGTGTGTGTGAACTACCTATGCCGAATGCCACAGATACCCTTTCCCACCTTTGACTGACTGTGAGGCGGGCGCCGTGCGCCCAGGACATGGGTCGGGCCGGGCACGCACGCGCTCGCGTTGCCGCCCGGCCCGACGAAAGCGGGTCCGGTCAGGAGCCGATCTGAGCCTCGATCTGGCTCTCGTTGTTCATGGCACCAACCCAGATCCGGACGTCGGTGACCTTGGCCGGCAAGAAGTGCTTCCACGCACCGCCAGTCATGCCCTTGCCGACAGCGATCCCTCCGGTGCCGGCCTCGGCGGTGTACGCCTTCCAGTCGCCGTTCTGCAAGCTGCCGACACGGAGGGAGATCTCACCGCTCTGAGCATCGAAGATGCCCGTAAGGCGCACGGTGGCGCCCATGACGGCCTCGGAGTCCGACTGCACCGCATCGAACGACCCGTCGGCCTTGAGCCGGCCGAAGAACCAGAAGCCGACAGGGTAGGTCACCTCCGCCTCCGTCTCCTCGTTCCATTCCGACCTGGTGCCGGTCTTCTGGAACCACAGACCCCAAGCGGAACCGTCCGCCGTGCGCTGGCCGACCACCTGGCCGACGTAGCCGTTGGCCTGCGTGAGCACCTTGCTGCTGTCCAGGGCGACCTGCGTCGATACCGTGAACGAACCCGTGTCGTCGATGACCGGGGTCGCAACTGTCATCGCGTCGTCCACTCCGTCGAGCACGATCTCCTCGCCGGCGTGCGCCGGGCCACCCTCCAGCTGCATCACACGGCCGTACTCCGAGACGGAGTCGCCGACGATGGTTCCGTTGGAGTTGGCCGCCGTCCAGCTGCCGACGAGTTCGACGCCGTTCATGCCACCGAGCATCGTCAGCCGGGCCTCTTCCGCGATCTCGGAGTCGATGAGGGCCCGCTGCCAGGCCGCTGTCTCGTCGATCGAGCCCTTCCAGTAGTCGTAGTACCCGCTGTGCCACCAGACGCGGCCAATCTGGAGCTTCCCCGTGGACGTCCATGACTGGGCGACGGTGTCGGTGCCCTGGAGTTCACCGTTGACGTAGAGCTTGATCACCTTGGCGTCGTTGTCGTAGACGGCAGCCAGATGTGTCCACACACCGATCACCGCGGGGCGCTTGGATTGGACGATCTGATTGCTGATGTCACCGTCGGCCGCGTCCTTCGGCGAGGTGCGCAGCTCCCACTTCTTGGACTCCGACCGGTAGCCGAGGTAGAAGGCGCTGTAGTAGGCGGGGGTCATGGCGCCGTCCTGGCTCAGAGCCGTGCTCGTACGGCTGCCGTCCTCCAAGCGCACCCACGTAGAGACGGTGTAGGACGATCCCGTGCCCACAACGGGTCCGGTGGTGGCCGCGTAGCCGCTGGTGCCGCCGTAAGCCAGCCCCTTGTCCGTGACGGGGGCCTCCAGCTCCGCTCCTTGCTCGTCATGCGTGATCAGGCCGCGGCGACCTCGGCTGTCCCGGTCGACAAGGCCGGCCAGGGTCGCGTTGGACGCACCCCCAGTTGGGGCCTTGTCCAATGCCACACCATCGGGCTCATCGAAGTTCCAGCGACCAACGGCCTCCGCGCCACTCGCGACCTTGAACTGGACCGCCTTGGTGGCACCCGCGCGTCCCAAGGTGTCCTTCGCCCGGACCTCCAGTACATACGTTCCAGCAGCCGGAGGCTTGACGGTCACCTTCAGAACACCCTCGCCCAGCGTGGTCCAGGTGGTGGAGGTGGGCGCCAGGCGATACTCGTACTGCTTGTTGGTGTCTCCAGGCGCGGGACCGAAGGTGAAACCACCGGCCACACCGGGAGCACCAGCCTCCGGACAGGGGGCAGGATCGGGCAGGCACTCGACGTAGGGACCGTCGAAGGCCACCGTTGGGGCCTTCGGCGCCGTCGGGTCGACCTTGAAGTAGCAGTGAGGACTGTAGCCCGAGGAATTCGCATGGGCGCCATTGTCGTAGTACACCTGCGTCAACGACATGTACCGGTGCAGTGGCCCCTCGGGTAGGACAGTTCCCCAGGAGTGGGTGGCCTTCTGGTTGTCGGCGTTGAATCCGCTGGTGGGGATGGCGATGCCGTTGCCCGACCATGTGCCGTTGGCGGCCTGCGTCTCAATACGGAACCAGGCTCTCAGCTTCGCGCCCACTTCGCCGCCGGCCGCGGTCTGGGGCGTCGAATTCAGCGTGGGAGTCGAGTCGGAGACGATTGTCGGGTCCGCAGCGTTCGTGCTGCAGACCACGCCGGATCCACTCACGATCCCGACACCGGTGGGCTTGGCCGGGACGGCGACATAGTCGACCCTCAGCACGGCGTCGTTCTTGAACCGCTTCCAAGCCGAGGTGTCACCCTCGTCGTTGGCACGCAGGCTCAGCGTCAGGCGGGAGAACTTGCCGGCCGCGAAATCAACCACGGTCGGCGTGAGGTTCTCGTTGGGCTCCTCCGGGTTGTCGTTGAACTCGATGGGCGCATCAGGGGAGTCAGGATCACAGAGCGAACCACGACCCGCCGAGACCCACCTGTCGACCATCCAGTCCAGTTCCTTGGGCGCCCAGGTCGTGCTGGAAGAAATGTTCTCCGTACGGACCAGGTCGACCAGTCGGTCCTCGCACTGGAACGCCCACGGCTCGGTCACGGCGAAGGTTGCGTCGAGGACGCGCTTTCCCTTGAGGTGGTCGGGAGCGAACTCGAAGTACAGGCGCTGCCGATAGCCGGGACCGCAGTAGTAGCCATTCCAAGACCCGCATTTGCCGACACCCATGCCGCGGTCATCCGAGCCGTTGCCCCAGCCGTACGACTCGTAGCCGTCATCCCGCAGCAGCGTCCGCTCGGACGAGCCCCAAGTCACCACCGGGTCGATGAAGATGGGGAACGCGGACGCGTCGGTCGTGCTGAGCATGGCAGCGTCCGGCACAACGGACAGGGTGCCATCGCCCACCTTCACCTCCATGCGCTTGACCTCATCGCCCTGACCAGGCGCCAGACCCTCGCCGGAAGGCGCCGTCTCGGACGGATCAGCCGGCGTAGGGTCGGTCGAGACGTCCATGGCGGAGTTCCGCGTCGTGGAGGTCGCGGAGGATTTCAGCTCACTCGGCGTCGCAGGCGCGTCCGGCTTGGCCGAGGTCTCGGCAGCCGAGCCCGCAGAGTTCCACATGCGCGCCGGGGGTGCGCGGAAGATCGTCTTACCGGTCTCGTCCACTGCACTGAGGTTGCCCGCAGCACCCGCACGGATGTCAAGACCCTTGGCCTTGAGGCCGAAAGTGACTTCCTGCAACTTCGGATCGGCAGCAGCCTGCGGAGTCTTGACCACCAGGACGTGCTGAAAGCTCTCGACGGTGGCGGTGACCTTGAGGTCGACGTCCGGAAGCACGTCACGGTAGACCGCGCTGCTTCCGTCGAAGACCGGCGCCGGCAAGATACCCGGCCATCCGAGTTCCAGAGAGCGGCCCTGCTTCTCGATGGAGACGAGCGGCTGAGAAGATCCGCCGCCCGAGAACGTCATGACCGCCGAGGCCCCCTTAGGGCCGATCGTGCCGTCCGCCCGGCGGACAAGGGTCGCGTCCGGCGCCTGCCAGCCCCCTCCAGGCTTGGCAACGCGCACCGGAACGGTGGACTGCTCCAACGTGAAGGTCTGGCCATCAGGATTGGCGAACACAGTGATCTGCTCCGACCGTTCACCCTCGACCTCTACGCGCTGCCCGGAGTCAGCGGCCTCTTCGAGCGCGCGGTGCGCTTCGTCCAGCGCGGGCGAGTCTGCGGCCGGGATGGCCGCATGGACCGATGGGAGTGGAGCAACGAAACCCACCGCCGTAGTTACGCAAAGCGCGACCACGACTTTTCGGGCGCGCGAAGGCACCCACTGTCTCTTCACAATCCCCACCCCTGCATTGCACACAGATCACAGTAGGTGGATCACCCAACGGCATACCTCAACACCACGTCAAGAAGATTCGCAGCCTCGGCAGGACGCGACACCGGCACGCAACTGCGCACATACAGCCCCACTTCCCAGCAGACCCTTAGCGGCACCCCCGAGGGAAGACGGTCACAACCAGTAGCAATCGGCGCAGGACGCCAGGGGCGGCATCCCAGCGACTTCGCTCAACTGGTAGTCAATAGTCGGGAGTCAGATCTCCGCGCCCCGCGAGAACATCAACATTCGGAATCAAGGGTTCCGGAAGTGCTGCGCAGCGCGACATCCCGAAGGCGCCACAGAAGGTGATGGACGTCACGTCCATGCACTTGATCAGGGACGATCGCGTGGAAGCCCACTGCGGTCCATGACTCGGGGCGACAGTCCAACGACACCTCACCAGGCGCCCGCCGACCCTGACAATGAGGCATTCCGGTCCTGCTGCCGCCAGGGTCTCGACAGCGTGCGCGCTCACGCTTGCATGCCGATCCGGCCGACCGGCACGGTAAGCCGCATGATGAAGGCGGGCTGGCGGTGGCAGGCTGATCCGGCGAGCGTCCGGGCAGCCCCCAAGCGGGGACGCGGCAGAGACCGCAGGCGGGACGCTTCGCGGACCACCACCGCCAGGTTGCCCTGGAGCCGGATGTAGACGTGTTCGTGGTCGATAGGGGGTGGCAGCGGTCTTCATCGGTCCCCCTGTGCCAAAGGCACGATGATGTGCGGCGGGCGCCCTCCGGCGGCATACGTGGTAGTCAACGCGTGGGAAGCCTGCGCGAAGCGGCGTCGGATGCGTGAGCAGGCGGTGTTTCTCGGCGACCTGGGGCACGTGCAGGTCCAGGAGGAATGAGGCAACCTGCTCGCCGCCTCGCGCCTATGCAGAGGAGGCGGCAAGGATCACGGTCGGGGTGCTCATGGGGGGGCACCTCCTGTGCGGTTCGGGCTATTTCGGGGTGGGGACCGGGGTGCCTGGGCGAAGGACCAGGCGGGAGAGGTTCCGGTCGCCGCGTTGGGCGTTCCACGTGATGACGAGGTATGCGAGGTGCCGGGCCCAGGCGATCTGCCCCTCCTTGGCTCGCTCGGAGGTGACGCGGGCGCGGAGGGCGAGTATCGGATGGCCGCTGGGGAGTTCGGCGCCATCGCCGAGGCGCTGGAAGAACCAGGTGGCGGCGGCCGGATCGATCGCGTTGAACAGGTGGTGCGCCGTACCGAGCGCCGACGGCGGGATGTGCGGGAAGGCGGTGTAGGTCCGCAGCGCGATCTCGGCGGAGCGCCGGATCTCGGGGTGGTCGGCGAGGAGCGCCGTGGACTCGGCGGTCGTGGGTCGGCTGCGGCGGTTGAACCTTCGGTCGCCCTGCTTCCAGCCCCAGACGCGGCCGAGGACGGCGGCGACGGTGGTGGAGTTGTCCTCGTCGGCCAGGGACAGGGCGTCGGCCACGGTTCGGCGCCGGCCGGAGTCCATGGTGGCCTGCGTCTCGGTGGGAAGTCCGCAGGTCATGAAGGTGGTGACCGGCTGGTGGGCCTTCACGATCGCGTGGAGGCGGTGCTGGCCGTCGAGAACGTTGCCGCGCACGTCGAGTTTGATCGCTTCGCCGTTGAGCAGCCAGGTGCCGGTCGCGATGTCGCGGGCATAGTCCTCGACGGCGGTCGGCCGCAGGGGCCGGTTGTGCTTGTTGCGGCGCAGGAGCCGGGCGGCGAGCTGGGGGTGAAGCTCGATCACGTGGGCGCTGGGACCGGTGGTGTTCGCCATCAGGGCGTCCAGCTCCGAGAGCGTCATCGGGGTGAGGTACGCGGGCCTGGCGACAGCAAGAGCCGACATAAGAGGGGCATCTCCTTGTGCGGGATCACAGGGCGGGCCTCCGGGTTGGAGTCCCGCCGTCTAGTACGCCGTCTGCCGGATTCTGTTACACCGGTTGGAAACGTGCAGGTCAGGGCTCTATCGGTTCAAGTTCGACGATGACCAGGGACATGCGGGCCCCGCCGCTCGGGACGGGAGGACCGATCTCTGGGTAGGGCCCGGCGAGGTGGGTGGAGTTGTCGTCCGGGAGGAGCCCGGCGTCCACCAGGCCATCGACGTACGCCTTTGCGCTCACGGACCAGTTCCCCGGGTCGCGCTTCCTCTTGATCGGCCGTGGGTGGAGGACGTAGAAGATGGCGGCCCGCTCCAGCTTCGGCAGGCCGCGGGCCCGCGCGGTCTCTGCCGCCTCCTGCCGCAGGCGCCGCTGCACCCGGTACGCCGCCATGTGGTGGAGCCGCTGGTTGCTGGTCAGCAGGTCCCCGTACGGCATCAGGAGGGTCCACGACCGGCCGGCACCAGGCGTCCGGGCGACGGCCTCGCGGAGATCCGGCTGCTCGGGCACCGAGCCCGGCCCGAGCGCTGCCCGCTTCCTGACCGGGCGGCGCGGAGCCGCCGCCTTCCGGGCCAGCCGCGCCCGGAGGCCGGTGAACTCCTCCGGTCTCGCCTTGCCCGGCATACTGCCCTCCACGATCGCTCCGTCTCCCGGTGAGGGGAACGGCAGAGGAGCTGCGGCTGTGACAGGCCGAGCGTTCGGAGGTTCGATCTCGGGCGGAAATCCACTGGTCAGCAGGCCAAGCGGGCCGTAGGGTTCTTCCGAACGCCCCGGGGACCGCCTCTCAATGCGATGCACCCCGGGGCACGGCTATGTCCTGCCCCCTCACGAAGTCCGCCGTCGCCTGGAACGCTCAATCGGTCCCGCGAGGTCGGCGTCACCATGGTCGAGGTCTTCGACGGCCGGGACTGCGGCTGGACCTCCCACCAGGACCCCGACAAGACCACCCGCACGGTGCGCACCGTGGAGGAAGCCGCCGGGTGGCCCATCAGCCACCCCCGGTGTCGTCGTGCCTTCGGGCCTCGACCAGATGCCACGCTCGGAAGAGCACCGGGTGTGCTCGACGCCCAACATCAATGAATCTGCCGAAGTACACTGCTCCTGCGCGGCCTTGCCGAATCTTGCCCATCCGCGCCGCTGCCCTCGTTGGGCTCGCGACTGTCGAGATCTGCGCAGGAGAGCAGCAGGGGCAAGAGCGCGGGAGGTCGGCTCTACGAGCCGCGCCTCGGGGTGCAAGCTCTGCGAACGCAGGGCCGATTGGCGCTAGTTACCGCCGGCACCCGACAGTTCACCTCGCAGGCACATCAGGGAAATGCCGCCAGTGCGGCAGGTTGATCGCTTTCATGGGCGGTCTGGCTCCTGATGTCGTAGTGCGACGGGCCAGACTGTCTTCCTTGATGCTGGGAAGGACATGCTGTGGTGAGCCCGAGGGAACTGAAGATTCTCTACCTTCTGCTGGCCGTGTCGATCTCTTTCTGTGTCGCTCTCACCGCTGCGTACGTGAAGCAGAGCGAGGGCGCATCCACAGCCGAGCGTCTTCGGGGCGCCGGATTCGGCTTCGCCGGGTCCATGGCGGTGTGCCTGCCGGTTCTCATGTTTCTGCTGTCGTAGCTAGCCAATCGGCCCTTCATCAGAGAATTCCCTTCCATGACCACGGCCGCGGGCCGGATCGACCGCGCAGACAGTCGATCCGGTGCTGCGCCTGACCCCTCCACTCCACGTGGCTGGCCGCGTGCTGGGCCGCGTATGTCACCATCCGCAGTTCTCGTGCGCGCGCTAGGACGGAGTACCCCTCCCACTCCGTCACGTCGTACCCATAGACCGCACAGAATCGGTCGTACTCGCGCCTGCTGACCGCGCCCGTGGTCATCGCTCGCACCGCAGTGGACACCAGGTCCCACTCCGGAGGCCCCATGGAGAAACGCTCCAGGTCCATCATCAGGACCCCGTCGACCGTGCGGACGATGTTGCCGGGCCAGGCGTCGCCGTGCACAGCCCGATCGGGCAGACCCGACGGCCGCTCGGCCCACGCCGCTGCGAGGTCGCGGTGCAGGCCATGCAGCCACTTTTTGTCGTCGCTGCTGATCGTGGTGGCCGCTTGCAGCCGTTCGCTGACCCGGACGAAGGGATCGAGGTACCCCAGGTCGATGTCCGGTGCAGGCAAAGAGTGGAGCTGCGACAGGAGGCGAGCGACGTCTTCGACAGATCCGTGCTCATGCGGCGGGAGCTCCACCCAGAAGGTCACGGGCCTACCGCCTGCGATGACCGGCTGCTCCACATCGAAGAGGCGAACAGCGGCGACGGCCTCCTCGGCGAGCCAACGCGCGACGCGTACCTCACGAGCCGTCGCAGCGCCTTGGCCCGCGCGCGCGATACGTACGATCACTCGCTGACCAGGGAGCCGCCATATCTGGTTCTCGGCCAGACGAAGCGGCTCCGCCTCGCCAGTGTCCAGCCCGGCCGCAGCACATGCCTGTTCCAAGACCTGGCGCGCGGGTGCCGCTGCCGAAGTAGTCATGCGGAAACCGTAGCGGCGATGCGCTCCCGCAGCCCCGTTGCCTCTGGAACCGTCCGATGCTTCGAAGCGAAGTGGCCGAGCTGCCGCAGATCATCGGCGGCCCGCCGGGAAGTGAGTCGGCCGACCTCGTCTAGGGCGTGATGACCGAGTGCCGCCGCCTGGCGCGGGTCGCCCTTGGCCATGATCAGAGAGGCCAGCTTGGTCCGTGAGATCGCCCGCGACCGCTTGTAGGCGTCCGCGTGCCCCTTCACTGCCGTGTCGAAGCGGCGCGCCGCCCGGCCGGGGTCCTGCCCGGCGAGGACGGCGAGATCGAACAGGGCGTGAGCTGTGTCCCCGTTGTGCTGCGCCTCGTCGTAGTAGGCCATCCACGGCGCGTCTTCGGCAGGACACGCACGGGCGAACGCCTCATCCGCAGCGCCGACAGCCGCCATCGTGTCGCGCACGTTGCCCATCTTCCCGAAGGCTCGGGCCCGTGCGGTGTGGAGCATCGCCTGCTCCGTCGCAGTCAGGCGGTCGGAGCGGACGAGCCCCTTCTCGGCGTAGGTCAGGCCGTCATCGGGTGCTCCGATCCAGACGGCCTGCCGTGCAAGGAACGAGTACGTCTTGGCCCGCAGATGCCAGTGCCCGGCCTCCTCAGCGCAGTCTGCTGCGAACCGGAACGTCCGGGTGGCTTCATCGTGGTGATAGGCGTCGAAGGCGGAGGCGCCCACCACGATCCCGAGTCGGGATACGGCGGCGAACAACTCGGTGCGTAGGTGCTCGGGGCACTGGGCTTGCAGCAGGCCGGCTGACCACTGCATTGCACGACTGGCCACGTCACGGACCATGCCGCCGCCGCCCAGCTCGTTGTCCATGCCGCTGATGGCGGTGGCAGCGGCCAAGACCTGATCGATGTGACTCGGCTTGACGGTTGCTGGAAGGGACAGCTCGGAGGAGGCGAAGACGTTGGTCAGGTCGAGGGGGGCTATGGCGGCGAGGCCGCTGAGGTGGAGGAACGAGCGTCGAATCACGGGCTCATGGCTCCCAGGGCGCAGAGTGGGTTCGTCTCTGCCCAGGATGCGGCCTGCAGACGCCTGGGCGGGGCTCTCCTTCCCGCGCGTGGGAGGCTTATCGGCATCAGGCCGCTTTTTCTCGGCATCACGGTTGCCGAAGACCATCGGCCACGCGCGATCGAACAGCCCTCCGGTGCGCAGGATGTCGTCGAGCCGTTGAGCGACATCACGGCGGCAGCTGGGGTACTTGCCCTTCTCGATCGACAAGATCATGTCGTCGCTGACCTGTACTAACCGGCCCAACTCCTTGGCGGAGAGGCCCTGCTCAAGGCGGAGTCTGCGCAGCTCGTTTCCGAACCATTCCTGGGGGGACGCCCCCGGGTCGAGCTGCTTCATGGGCTGCGGCATGGTCTGTCCCCGAAGTCGTTGATGCCGAACTCTTCGGCTCTCGGCATCAGGCTCTGCACGCGCTCGGCGCGCTCTGCCTAAATGGTTGCTGATCGGCTCCAGCCCAGTACACACCGCAACCCACCCCCGCTGAAGGGGTTCTGGCAGAACGGAGGAAGCAACGATGGAACTGCTCGTCAACACCACCGAGCGGGATGCTTCTGTTCGAGCCACGTCCAGAAGCGTGGACGCCCAACTCGACATGATCTTCGACGTCCGCGCGGAGGACCTGGGAACCGTGCGGGACATCGTTGCAGCCCACCTTCGCTGGTGGCGCATCGACGCCGGCACCGTGCACCGCTTGCTGACCGTGGTCAACGAACTCCTCACCAACGTCTTGCAGCACACGCTCGCGGGCGCGGACGGACACCGGATGGCTAGCCTCCTCCTCCAGAAGGTGCCGGATGGTGTCACCGCCGTCGTCCGTGACCAGGACCCCAGCTTGCCCGTGTACGCGACGCAGGACCTCATGGCCGAAGACGGACGCGGGTTGCTGCTGCTGAGGGCCTTGGCGGACGACACGTCCGTCTCTGTGACCCCCGCGGGCAAGGACGTGTGGGTCTTCATAGGGCTCCCGGAGGAGATCGAGCACCCCTAGTCCCCGGCCAGCACCTGATCCCTTTCAGGAGTCCCGATGCCCCTCAGCGTTCTGGTTCCGGACAACGACGTGGTCCCTCCGCCCGCCGGCGAGTCCAAGGCACCGCAGTGGATGCCCCCACTCGACGCAGACGGCCTGCGGTCGGTCCTGGAACGCATCAAGGACTGGAAGCCGTTCGACGTGGAGGAGGTCTTCGACGATCTCGACACCGCCATCGGCAACCATCCGCTGGCCGCCGCGGCGACCGACACCCTGATCGACCGCCTTCGCGGGCACGTGAAGCAGCTCAGCGACATCTCCGTGGCCGACGACAAGTACCCGCCCACCACGGAGATGGTTCAGCTCGTCGAGCGAGGGCGCCCCTTGCGAGAAGAGCGCACGCCAGCCGACCACCAGCAGGCCGTCGGCCTCGCTCGCCGCCTGGCCTTCGTCACCTCAGACCTGGTCGAAGCACTGATCGAAGCCCGATACATCAAGGAAGCGGAGTGATGCACAACCCCAACTCCGCCAGACACCCGGTCGTGATGGCCACGGCGGTAGGCGACCCACAAGACGCCTACGACTACGACTACTACGTCCGGCTGCTCTCGGACACCTGGCTCGTGGAGAAGAGCATCGCGGTACGCATCATGCGCATGCCGTTCCTCGCGGTCCCCGTCGGAGGAACACGGCGAGGCGGGTACTACCCCGTGCCGTGTATCTGCTTCGGGCTCGCGGTCCGTGACCTCCTCCGAGAGCACGCCGGTTTCCCGGACCTGCGGCTGCACTGGTCGCAGGATCCGGAAACCAGCGACGTCGTCGAGTGGGGAGAGAAACTCCCGAGGCTCTGGGGCAACGACGACACCACCCTTGGCCGCTTCTACGGCTACAGCGAAACGGCCATCGCCGCCTTCATACGGCGGCGGCACCCCACGACTCCCTCTTCGGCCATGCCCGAACCGTGGCCCCCCACGGCACCGTAGCTCGCCGAAGAGGGCCCAGCTTCCCACCCGAGAGGACGAGCACCATGTGCGCGCACAACCCGCCGTGCCCCATGGCTGAGGACCCCGACAGGGAGGCCGCACACTCCCTTGCGCACCGGCCTGAGCAGGGTTGGAGCCTGCTGTGTAACGGAGTGCTTCTCTTCGAGGACACCGGGGAGCTCCTCCCTGACGGCCGTATCGTGGCCCCGCACCGGCCCCTCGCCAGGGCGAGGGCAGCCGCGTGAAGAGGACCAGCGCAGCGCCGAAGCTCGTCCCGTACATCACCCAGCGAGAGGGCGAGTACGGCGGGCTGGCGTCGGAACTCACGCTCAGCATGGACGCCTTCGGCTCCGTGCGCCTCGCCTACCAGGACGAGACCCCGGCGGATCGTGGGCTGGGCCGAGAGCTCTGGGCGCGGTGCTCCCAGTCGCTCAACGCCGCCGGGAAGCCGACGGGCAAACCGCAATGGCGACTGGTCAACCCGGCTCGGCAGCGGGAGGCGATGGAGCGGCTTCGGTGTCAGGTTGGTCTCTGCCCGGCTGAGACCGACCAGGGCTACATCTTCCTCGCCGGGGTCACGGACGACGAGTCCCACCGTGCCGGGGGACCCGTGAGGACGGCCCAGCCGCCGGTGTGCCTGAGGCACTTGCGGCCGGCCCTGGAGCTGTGCCCGCACCTACAGAAGGGGCACGTTGCCTTCCGCGCGCGCACGACGTCGGTCTGGGGTGTTATCGGCTCCCAGTACCGCCTCACGGCCACCGGCCTGGCGCCACTTCCCGTCGAGGAGGACGACGCTCCTGTGCCCTACGGGCACCCCCAGCTGGGCTGGTTCCTGGCGAGCCAGCTCGTACGCGAACTGCGGGACTACGAGGTCGTCAGTCCGGATGATCTCGTGACCGCCGCCTAGACAGCCGCCCGGCCCTCCTGAGCGATCCGAACGGGAGCGCCGGGCGGCCTCCACCGGCGCCGAGCCATCGCGCGCCATCCAGCCCGAGAATCACCAACCCCTGGTGGTCTGGCCAGAACGGAGAGCCCTTGCCGATAGCGTCCCCGCCCACCGGCACGCGATGCCGGTCTCCCCTCCCCGAACATGAACAACCGAAGGAAGCCCATGACGAACACGACCGTCGAGCCCGACGAGGCGACCCGCTTGCGGAACAAGGTGGTGGACGAGCTGTGCGCGAACGGCAACATCTCCTCCCCGGAGATCGAGGCGGTGATGCGCCTGGTGCCTCGGCACGCGTTCACCCCCGACACCCCGCTGGAGAAGGCGTACGACACGTACGCCGCCGTGATCACCAAGACGGACGAGCACGGCGTGCAGCTCAGCTCCGTCTCCGCGCCGCAGATTCAGGCGATGATGCTGGAGCAGGCCCAGGTGAAGCCGGGGATGCGCGTCCTGGAGATCGGCTCGGGCGGACTGAACGCGGCCTACCTCGCCGAACTCGTCGGCGAACAGGGTGAAGTGGTCACCGTCGACATCGACCCCGCCGTCACCGATCGCGCGCGTCGGCTCCTGGACGAGCACGGCTACGGGTGGGTCCACGTCGTCACCACCGACGCCGCCGAGCCCATCCCGGACCTCGATGAGGTCGACGTCGTGATGGTGACCGCCGGGGCCTGGGACATCTCGCCGGCTTGGACCGCGCAGCTCAAGCAGGGCGGCCGCCTCATCGTCCCGCTCCGGATGCGTGGCCTGACCCGGTCGGTCGCCTTCACCCTGGTGGAGGGCGAGCACGGCCCTCACCTGGAGAGCGAGTCGGCCCGGATCTGCGGCTTCGTCCCGATGCAGGGGTCGACCGCCCACCGCGAAGAGCTCCTGCTCGTCAACGGCACCCCGGAGATCGGGCTCAAGTTCGACGACGGCCTGCCTGCCGACCCGCACCGGCTCGACAACGCGGTGACGTTCACGCGCCACGAGATGTGGACCGGCGTGACCGTCCGGATCCAGGAACTCATCGACACCCTCCAGATGGCGATGGCGATCAGCCTGCCGGGCTTCTGCACGATGGCCGTCGACGAGAACTCGGACACGAAGCTGGTCGACCCCGTCAACAGGCGGTTCGCCCTCGCGGCCGTCGACGACGACACCTTCGCCTACCTCGTCACCCGCCGCACCGAGGACAACAAGCACCTGGAGTACGGCGTGCACGCCCTCGGCCCACGCGCGGAGCAGCTCGCCGACAAGGTGGCTGACGTGCTCCGCGACTGGGAGGCCAACCGCCGCGGCGGCCCCAGCCCGATCATCCGGGCCTACCCGGCCAGCACCCCCGACGGCCAGATCCCGGCCGACCGGGTCATCGACAAGGTGCACAGCCGGATCTCGCTCTCCTGGCCCCCGGCGTAGCGCCCGGAACCAGGTAGTCCCGCAACACCCCGACAAAAGGAAGGCACACCATGACCAGCGCCACTCTCACCCCGCCCGCGGTCACGCCGGCGGACGACCTGGACGACGACTTCGCGCCCCTGAACGTGAAGATCGTCGTCGCCGAGCACGGCTACGGCCACCTCATGTGCTCCACGGGCGACGGCTGCGGCACCACCTGCCAGACCGGTGCCTCCGCCTGCGGCTCCTTCACCGAGGACCCGGCCTAATCAAGGCCGCTTCTCTCCTGGGGGCCGGGCGACGCACTTCGCCCGGCCCCCAGGCCCCTCTCCCTCCCCGCGCCGCCTCATGGAAGGAGCCCTATGGCTTCCCGAGCAGCCGCCGGATACCTGTGGCAGGGCGTTGCGATGCTGCGCGCCACCACCAGCCCGGGGCCGGCAGACATCCCCCGAACCCTCAACCTGGACGACGTGGCCGTCACCCGCGGCTGGCTGAACCGCATCTGGCAGAGCGAGGACTTCCGCAGTGCCTTGGAGCTGACCACACCCGTCCTGTCCGAGGCCATCGAGTCCGTCGTCCGCGGCCGACAGACCGAACCCCGCCACATCCGCCGCACCGCGCTGTCGACGGTCTCCTACCTGCTGCGCTGGCAGCACCGGCCGACCCCGCTCGGCCTGTTCGCCGGCATCGCCCCGGTGTCCGTCGGACCCCGGGCGGGCGCGCGGTGGCGCGACAAGCACCTCACTCTGATCCGACCGGACGCCGAATGGGTTACCGAGATGGTGCTCCGGCTCCAGCGCGCCCCCGCACTGCTGCGACGGTTGCCGCTCGTCGCCAACAACACTGCCCGTGCCCGCGGCGACCGGCTCGTGGCGCCGGGCCCGCCCTCCGACGGCCACGCCCTTCTGCTGGCCCCGGTCGAGATATCCGTCCGCAACGCTCGTCCGGTGGCCGCCGCCATGGACGCGGCTCGCACACCCATCCGTTACAGCGACCTCCACAGCCACCTCCGCGACCGCTTCCCGCAGGCCACCTCGGAGAAGATCGACACCCTTCTCACCAGCCTGGTCGAGCAGCGGTTTCTCCTCACGAGCCTGTGGGCGCCCATGACCACCGTGGACGCCTTCCAGCATCTGTGCCGCGAGCTGGACCAGCACCAGGCGGACAACCTCCGAGAAGTGCGGGACCTGGTCCACGCCCTGCACGCTCTGCGCGACGATCTCTCCGCACACCAACCGACGCTCTCCGACACCAGCGTGAGCCCCATCGCCGCACGCATGCGCGCCCTGACGCCGGTCACTCCGACACCGCTGCTCATTGACACCGCCCTCGACTGCGAGACCCAGCTCCCGCAGACCGTGATCGCGGAAGCGCAGGCAGCCGTCTCGGCTCTCTACCGGACCACCCCGCAGCCCTACGGCTACCAGCACTGGCGCGACTACCACCGCCGCTTCCGGGCCCGGTACGGCGTCGGCGCCCTAGTGCCGGTGATGGACCTGGTCGCCGACAGCGGCCTGGGCCTGCCCGCCGGATACGTCGGATCCGAACGCGGCACCGCACTGAAGGTACGCACCGAACGAGATGAATTGCTGCTTGCGCTCATGCAGCAGGTCCTCCTGGAGGGGGGCCGTGAACTGCTGTTGACGGACGACATGATCGACGCCCTGGAGAAGGCGGCCGGAACGGACGAGCGGCTGTTCGTACCCCGGGTGGAGATGGCCTTCGAGGTCCACGCCCCCAGTACCCAGGCCCTCTCCAGCGGCACCTTCGGCCTCCTCCTCACCGCCGTCCCCCGGCCGGGCAGCAGCATGGCCGGCCGGTTCGCCCACCTTCTGCCGCCCGAGCAGCAGGACGCGCTTGCTGCCACGTACCTCGGAGCGCCGGACAGCCTCGCCGCGCAGCTCGTGTTCCCGCCGCGCCGCCACCGCAACGAGAACGTCATCCGAACCCCCCGACTGCTCCCACACGTTGTGGAGTTATCCGGCAGCCAGGAGAGCGAGGAGGGGGCGATCCCCCTTGCCGACATCGGCGTCACGGCGGACCCGCGCAGCTTCCACCTGGTGCAGATCTCCACCGGCCAGCGCGTCGACGTACGGGTCCTGCACGCCCTGGAGGGCGGGACGCAGACCCCGCCCCTGGCCCGGTTCCTCGCCGAAGTCGCCCACAGCCGGTACGCCGCCTACAAACCGCTCGACTTCGGCGCCGGCTCCCGGCTCCCATTCCTCCCCCGGGTGCGCTACCGCCGCACCATCCTCACGCAGGCCCGATGGCTGCTGATGGCCGACAGCCTGCCGGGCCACAAGACCCCGACCGGGGAGTGGGAGGACCACTTCACCGCATGGCGGGAGCGGCTGCGGGTCCCAATGCAAGTCGCCATCATCGAGTACGACCAGCGCCTTCCTCTCGACCTGTCCCACCCGGTCCACCGCCGGGTACTGCGCACCCACCTCGACAAGGCCCGCCGCCTGGAGCTGCGCGAGGTCCCGGACCCGGACGCCCACGGCTGGATCGGGCGCGCGCACGAGATCTGGCTCTCCCTGGGCCGGACGCAGTCGGACACCGCCACCGTGCCGCGGCCACGCCCCGCCACGGCCGCCGGACGGCATTTGCCCGGCGCCGGCAGCGTGGTGTTCGCACAGCTCCACGCCCACCCGCGCCGCTACGACGAGATCCTTAGCCGCCACCTCCCGGGCCTCCTCGCCGCGTTCGGCGACACCCGACCGCTCTGGTGGTTCATCCGGCACCGGGAGATGGCGCGTCCCGAAGCCGACCAGCGCCTCGACCTCGCCCTGCACCTGTCTCCGGACGCCTACGCGGCCGCCGCCCAGTACGTCCGTACGTGGGCGGACAACCTGCACGGGGTTGGCCTGGCGGCCGGGCTCGTCCTGGCCCCCTACCAGCCGCAGACCGGGCGCTTCGGCAACGAGGCGGCCATGGATGCCGCGCACCAGGTGTTCGCCGCAGACTCCGCCGCCGCCCTCGCGCAGATCCGGCTCGTCGAGCGCACCGATGCCGTCGCCGCGCAGGCCCTCGCGGCGGCCAGCGCCCTGCACCTCGTCACCTCGCTGGCCCCGAACGCCGCAGCCGCCGAGGAGTGGCTGGTACGCGCCCTTCCCCAGGGCACGGGGCGACTCGATCGGACCCTGCGCGCCCAGACGCTCGAACTGGCTGGACCGAACGGCGCCTCCGCGCTCGCGGCTCTTCCCGGCGGCCAGTCGTTGGCCGACGCGTGGGCGGCCCGCGCTACCGCCGTCGAGGTCTACCGGAACGCCCTGACCGGCCAACGTGACCCGCTGGACGTCGCCCGCTCGCTCCTGCACCAGCACCACGTCCGGGCCCTGGGTGTCGAACCGCGCGCCGAGGAAACCACCATGCGACTCGTACGAACCGCCGCCCTCCAGCATCGGAGGTCAATCCGATGACCCCGCCGACCGTCGCCTCCGCGACACTCCTGGAGCAGTACACCGCCCGCCTCGCCCAACCCGCTGCGCCGTCCCCGGGTGAGCCCTGGGCGGCGCAATCCCTGGCCGACGGCGCCGCCGGTATCAGCCTGCTGCACATCGAGCTGGCAGCTCGACACGGCGGCTCCTGGCGCACCGCACACCGGTGGATCACCGCTGCGACCGCCGGCCACATCAGCGCGGCCGATACCGCCGGGCTCTTCCTCGGCGCCCCGGCCATCGGCTTCGTACTCGCCACCGTCCCCCCGGACTTCCAGCACCTGTACGCCTCGGCCCGCCAGTCCTTGCACCAGCACGTCATCGACCTGGCCCACCGCCGCGTGGACGCCGCCCTCACCCGGATCCGCAAGGGAGACCTGCCCGAGTTCGCCGAGTACGACCTGTTCTACGGCCTCACCGGTATCGGGGCGTACCTCCTGCGCACCGACCCCGAAGGGCTCACGCTGGAGCGAGTCCTGAAGTACCTCGTCGCCCTGACCCGCCCCCTCGCCTCCGACGAACGCGGCATGCCGGGCTGGTGGGTCCGCCACGACCCGGCCCGCGGCGAATCTCCCCACTTCCCGGGCGGCCACGGCAACTTCGGCGCCGCGCACGGCATCACCGGCCCGCTCCTCCTCCTGGCCCAAGCTCTGCGGCGCGGGATCACCGTCAAAGGCCACCGCGAAGCCCTGTGGCGCATCTGCGAGCACCTGGACGCCTGGTGCCAGCACAGTCCCGCCGGCCCCTGGTGGCCCGAACACATCTCCCGCAAGGACCTCACCCGCGGACGCCCGCACCACGACTCACCCACCCGGCCGAGCTGGTGCTACGGAACCACAGGCATCGCACGAGCCGGACAACTCGCGGGGATCGCCCTGCGCGCCCCCAACGTCCAGGAGTTCTACGAGGACGCCCTGTACCGCGCCCTGACCGACCTCGAACAGCTCGACCAAGTCACCGACTCCGGCCTGTGCCACGGCTGGGCAGGCATCTACCAGACCGCCACCCGCGCCGCCGACGACGCCCTCGACTTCCGGCTCCACACCCTCCCGAGACGTCTCGGCAGCATCCTCGCAGCGAACGCGCACCCCGGCCTTCCCGGGCCCGGCCTGATCAACGGCGACACCGGCACCGCGCTCGCCCTCACCACCGACACCTCGGCACCGAGCACCGGATGGGACGCATGTCTCTTGAACAACTGACCCTGACAGAACCGAGCCGGATCCAGCGCGCAGTCTCCGCTGTCCTTACCGGCCTGTCGATCCATGCTGCCGCCGCCCGCCACGAAGTGGAGTCCACGGTCCTGTCCGACGCCGTGGCCGTCTACAACCAGGCCGGCAGGGAAGCCCTGGCTCGCCACGCTGTCACCACCGAATGGCGCCAGGCATATCTCCACTTCGCCGACTGGGCGAACGCCGACACCGTCTTCACCACACACGTCCTGCCCGTGCTTCGGAAGGCGGAGTCCGCAGGAACCATCGACGGCTGGTGGTACACCCGCAAACACCCCTGCTGGCGCCTACGCCTCCGCCTCCAGTCCGAGCCCGGAACCGAGCTGGCGTTCGACGACAGCTTCGACCGACTCGTCTCGGACGGGCACCTGCAACGGTGGTGGCCCGGAATCTACGAGCCGGAAACCCCCGCGTTCGGCGGCGAGGCCAGCATGACGGCCGCACACGCTCTGTTCATCACCGACAGCCGGGAAGCGTCACGGCTACGGCAGCGCAACGACCTGGCCGTGGGCCCCCGGGAGCTGTCCGTGCTCCTCTGCACCATCATGATGCGCGCCGCCGGCCTGGAGTGGTACGAGCAAGGAGACGTCTGGCACCGCGTCATCACGGAGGAACACCGATCGGCTGTCAGCGACGTCCCAACAGACCGATTCGACGCCCGCGCCCAGGAAATCCGGCCCCTGCTCTTCGCCGACAGCGACATACTGCTGCGCCCCGGCGGGCTGCTGGAGCCGGTCAGCGACTGGGTCGATGCCTTCCGCAGCACAGGACACGAACTGCGCCGTGCCGTTCAGGCTGGGACGCTCGACCGTGGTCTGCGGCAAGTGCTCAGCTACCACGTGATCTTCCACTGGAACCGGCTCGGCCTGTCCCTGCGAAGCCAAAGCGTCCTGGCCTGGGCAGCCAGGGCGGCGATTCTCCACGGTGAGAGCAGGACGTAGATCACCTGAACAGCGCGACCACCCGGCGCCACCACGCCTGACGGCGATACCACCTTCACCTGCGGGCGCTGGACGGCCACCCCGTAGCCTCCGGCCCCGCTTCCCCGCTGTCCCCCCCGAGACCCCGGCTTTCCGCTGATCGAGCGGCCAGCTCCTGGGCGGCGCCCCCTCTCTCGGCTGCTCCGAAAGCCGCTGGCCTAGCCGAAGGACTTGGCCTGTAACAGATCCCACCTGGTTGACGTACGGCGAGGGGAGAGGTTACGGATTGCGTCAACCTCCCAGCGAATCGGCTTGGAGGAATGGGTGACGACCGCCACTGCTCCCCTCTTGCCGGCCTCGGGCCGGGCGTTCTGGCAAGAATCCCTCTTCTCGACCAACCCAGTCCCCGCACCTGCTGGTCAGGCGGACCAGCCAGACCATGCCCCTGCGTCCGCCGCGCCCGCTGAACCTCAGGATCTCTCGCACACGTGGTTGGTCGCGGCCGAGATCCAGGTCGAACCGCGAGTCGCGAGCATCGCCGACTTCAGGGGCTCGTTCAAGGCCACCGCCGGGCAGCGAGTGGAAGCACTGGAGGTCTACTGCAAGGGCTGTCGTCGCCCTTACGACGACGTGAAGGGCAGGCCCTGCGAGGAGAAGGTCGACAACCGCCACTTGATCGGCGGGGATCAGTCCATCCGCAAGAAGCGCAAGTTGCCCCCGCCGCCGAAGGGCGTGCGGATCGTCCCCGGCGAGCGGATCCAGCGCCGGGGCATCGGCGCGTACATGGCTGGCGTCACCCGCCCGCGGTGACCTGCTCATCGAGCACGCGACAGTAGCCTCACCTTCCGCTCAGGGTGCGCGCCGTGAGCACACCACCTGAGTCCTCCTCGACAGATCGCCTCGTACGAGAAGCCGTCGGCCTGCTCCTCGCCGCGATCGGCGCGCTGCTCGTCCTGTTCTCCCTCGGGCGCATCCACCCCGTCCTGGGCAGCACCGTCTCGACGACGGCAGCTCTCGCCCTGAGCTACTTCGTCCTGCGCACTCGTGGACGACGCGGGCGTTTCGCGGCCTGGGTGCTCACTGGGGTCACGTCGCTGTCCGGCATCGTGACGGCCTTTCTGTACCTGCCGCCGCTCGCATGGGTGGAGATCGGCGCGGCGGCCGTGGCCGTGGGGGCGTGGCTGGCCAGTGAGGGGGCCTGATGCCGCGCGAGTTCCTGCCCGGTCTCCGGCGCCTCCTCGCTCCTCGCCCGGCGCAGGTGGAGGTGGAGGAGAAGTCGGCGGCGATCGGCTCGTCGTACGTGTCGATGACGTACGCCGGAACGACGACGGTGTGGGGCGCGGAGAACCGCGGGGCCGGATGGGACCTGGACCGGGTCATCCAGGAGGGCTACGAACGGAGCGTCTGGACCTTCAAGGCCGTCGAGGCGATCTCGAAGCATCCCGGGGCGCTCAGCATCGAGATCGGGCGCGGCGGTGACGACCGGCAGTTCGCCGAAACCCTCACGGACCATCCACTGCTGCGCGTGCTGAACGTCCGGGCGAACCCTCTGGAGACGGCGGCGGTGTTCAAGAAGCGGCTCTCCGCACAGTTCCTTCTCTCGAAGAAGGGCGCGTTCGTCGAGATCACCCGCTCGCGCGCGGGCACGATCACTCGGCTGGATCTCTTGCCGCCCAACCGGGTCGAGCCGATACCTGACCCCCGCGGCGACTACCTCAGCCACTACCAGTTCACGACGTACGACGGCAGAATCCGCGAGCTCGATCCCAGTCGCGTCGTCTGGTTGCGCGACCCACACCCGACCGACCCTTATTGCGGCGTCACCCCGCTCGAAGCCGCCGGCCTGTCCGTCGATCTCGACGTCAAGGCCCGGCTCTACAACATCGCGTTCATCGACAACGATGCGAGGCCCAGCGGGATCGTGGCCATCGACGTCGACGGGCTGGATCAGCGGGAGATCGACCGGATCCAGCAGCGGCTCGCGCCAGGGGCGCAGCAGGCGGGCGAGACCGTGGTTGTCGGCAGCGGGCCGGGGGGCCTCAACTACGTCGACACCAGCACCCGGCCCCGGGACATGAACTACGAGTCCTTGGCCAAGGCGGCGAAGGACGAGATCTTGAGCGCCTTCGGGGTGCCGGAGAGCATCGTCGGCAACGCGTCCGAGAGGACGTACGCGAACGCGGATCGCGAGGAGTGGAACTACTGGCAGCACACCGAGCTGCCGCACCTGGGGTTGATCGCGTCTGCCTTCGACTTCGATCTCGATGACGGCTGGTCGATCCGCTTCGACACGAGCGGCGTCCAGGCGTTGGAGTTCCCGAGGCGGCAGCGCCGGGCGGAGGCCCGCGAAGAGTGGAACGCCGGTCTGATCACGGCCGACGAGTACCGGGAGGTCGCTGGTCGCCGGCCGTTCAACGTGCCCCACACCCGGGCCCTGTGGATCAGCCCCCAGAAGGCACCCGTGCCCGCGAACGAGGCGGACGCCGCCGCGCTCGGCGTCGCGCAGGACCCCACGGCTGGTGGAGCACCAGGGCTGCCTGGGACCGGAGGCCCGCCTGCCCTGCCGTCGTCCGCCGGGGCGGAGTCGGCGGCTGACGCCGTCGCCGAGGCCACCGGCACTTCCGGGTCGTCAGCCGCCGAGGACGTGGCGGCGGCAAGGAACATGCTGGACGCGCCCGCGCCCGCGCCCGCGCCCGCGCCCGCCTCCGGCTCGGCCGCCTCTGACGTCGTTGCCGCGCGCGAGAAGCGCCCGCATCCGGTCGGCGGCGCGGCAGCAGCAGACGTGGAGGCAGCCCGCTCCACTGACACCGCAGCGGGCTCGGGGGACGCGGCGGCGGATATCGAGGCCGCGCGTACTCCGCTGGAGGGCAAGTCCGTCTCCGACGGCGGCTTCGAGGTCACCGACTCCGACTTCGACACCGCGGCCTCAGCTGTCACGGCCGTCCTCGCCGCGCTCCTGGCACGCCAGGAGGGCGTGATCCGCGCCCGGCTGCGCTCTCCGAAGCTGCGCAAGCACACCAGGTATTGGACCCCGGACGGGGACACCGATCTGCGCGGGGGGACGGCGGCGATCGGCGGCCAGCGCGTCGTCGGTGCTGCCCGCTGGGAGGAGGAGGTGGCCTCCACCCTCGCTCCGGTCCTTCAGCAGACGGCGTCGTCCACCTCCCAGAAGGTGACCACGCACCTCACGGGCACTGCCAGCGTGCCCGCCGGTGCTGCTGCCGCTGCTCTCACCGCGGTTGCCGTGGCCGGACGCGCCGTCCTCGCCCTTCTGGCGGATCTGGCTGAAGCCCTGGATGCCGCCCAGAACGAGACGACGACCCTCACCGATCTCGACGAGGTGACCAACAGGTTCTTCGCGGACCGCGCCGCGCCGTTCATCAGCCACATCGCCGAGTCCTGTGCGGTGACCACCGTAAACGGAGCCGCTGACGCTGCCGCCGAGGGCATCGGGCCGTCGGTGCTGCGTACCTGGGTGACGAGGCGCGACGCCCGCGTACGGCCGCAGCACCAGCAGCTCGACGGCATCACCCTGCCTGCCGGCACCGCGTTCGAGGTGGACCACGTCCGCCTGCGGTACCCCAGCGACCCATTCGCCCCCGCCGACCTCACCGCCAACTGCCGCTGCCGACTGCGGTACCGCACCGGCCCTGCTCCGAAGGAGACCCCGTGATCTGGCCCGCCGTCTGGTTCGTCTGGACGTGCATGTTCGCCGTCGCCGAGACCATCGCGCTGGTCAACCGGCGCGAAGGCGACACCCTGAGCGAGACCGTCCGTGCCCTCTTCCACACCCGTACCTCCAAGGCCGGGCGGGCAGTGTTCGCTGTCGGGTGGACCGGATTCTCCGTCTGGTTCGCAGTGCACATCCTTACCGAGACGATGTAAGCCCGTCTCGGTAGAGCGTCGCCGCCCCCGCCGGACAGGCAGGCCGCGACGCTAGGCCGTCGCGCTCTGCATCGTCCGCGCATGCTGATGCGCACCGCCCCGACCGACCTGAGTCGCACCCTTGAGGCCAAGTCCGTACGACGGCCGTGGAACCCTGCCCTCCACCCTCGGGACTCGAAGGGCAGGTTCATCGAGACCGGCGGCGTCGCGCGGTTGTGGTCGGGCAACCTCGCCCGCGTCGTACGCGCCCTGCCCCGCGACCGTGTCCTCGTCCAGGACCGCGCAGCCGACGGCACGTACACGGGACGGCGGCACAGCACGAGCGCCAGGTGGATCACCATGGTGGCGCGTCCCGACGGCTCCGCGCCCACTGCGAACCAGAAGAAGGTCGAGGAGGAGGACGCTCGCCGGGACGGGGATGATCGCCGCGGCCTCGGGCTGTCCCGCGACGACCTCGGTGACCCGGACACGCCCGACGCCCCGCACGACGTCGACGACGAAGGCAACGCGATCGGCGACGACGAGGGCGACGCTCCTGAGGACGACGACCAGGACGAGCCGGAGGACGGCTCCCACGACGTCGACACGGACGCCCTGTCGAATCGGCAGGCTCTGCCCGGCAGCCGCTTCGCGGACACGGCCGCCGTGCGCCGTCACTTCCTCGACCTGGCCGAGCAGCCCGGCACCAACTCGGCAGCTTTGCGGCGCCTTGCCGGTGACGAGGACTTGCAGGTCACGCCGACCGGCGGCCTGGTCACCACCCGCGACGACGCCAATGGGCGCTGGTATCTGACGGCCACCGGCACCGGCGGCTACCTCGACGTCGGCGACTTCGCGAGCCGAAACGAGGCTGAGGCCGCAGCCGACTCCATTCACGAGACCGTGCGCAACGGCCGCGTCATGCCGGGTGAGTTCAACCAGCCCATCGACTTCTCCGACCCGAAGATCGGGAACTGGATCCAGGGGTGGCGCTCCACAAAGGGCGAGGGCGCGGAGCAGGCCATCCGCCGTGCGGTGGGCGACTTCCATGCCTCACGCGACAAGGAGGGCCCTGCCCAGCGTCCTAAGCCGGCACGGCAGACCGCTCAGCCCCGAGGCCGTTTCACCACCCTCCAGCAGGCTCGGGAGAACTGGGCCCGGCGGGCCACGCATCTGTGGGCCTCGGGAAGCGAGCAGGACCGCGCTGATGTCCGTGCTCTCGACGAGCTGGTCAAGGAACAGCGCCTCAAGCTCGTCGGCGACGGCCAGTTCGTCACCCGCCGTGTGGACGGCGACTGGTACCTGCACGCGACCGGCACCGGCCAGCAGATGGGCTGGGGGTTCGACAAGCAGGCGGACGCGAAGGGCTTCGCCGACCACATCGTCGACACGCTGAAGGACACGGACGGCAAGCCGCTCGACTTCTCCGACCCCGCCTTCGCCGACTACCGGGGCACGTGGCGGTCGGACAAGGGCCGCGACTACCACCAGGAGTGGACGGCCGCCCGCGCCCTGTGGGACCGGGAGCACCCGCCCAAGCACAGCATCGCCACCGACCGGCTCGCCGAGACGCTGCGGCGCCCGCCGTTCGGCGACCAGCCGAATCCGGACGCCAAGGTCGAGCAGCCCGCTGAGCCGTCCCCGACACCGGACAACAGCGGCGAGAACCACGTCTCCGAGGCCGGAACCACCGAGGTCGAGCCGAGCCCGGACGACGAGCAGCCAGAGCAGGAGCAGCCGGCCCCCGAGCCCGAGCAGACGCCCGAGGCCGGCGGCCGACCGGAAGGCGTGCCCGCGGAGGCCGAGCCCGTCGACGGTGTGCCCGGCTACTGGGCAACGCCCTGGAACCCCGGTCCGCTCACCGTGTACGGCCCCGACGGCAGCCGGATCGCGTCCGTCGAGGGCGGATACAGCGACCGGCACGCGACCGTCGACGGCGTACGGCTCCCCATTGGCGGGCACCTCAACATCGCCGACCAGATCATCGCCCGCCACCACCTGGCCGCCACCGACCCGTCCCAGGCTGACCGCGTCCACCTCGCATGGACCATCCACAAGACCAAGCGCATTGCCGCCGTGCGCGGCACCGTCAAGGACGACCCGACCGATGACCGCGCCGTCAACGCGGCCGGCAAGCTCGCCTGGTCCCCAGTGCAGAAGGCGCGCGTCACCGGCACCCAATGGAAGCCGGAGACCCGCGACCGCAAGGCTGCCGACATCCTCGCCGCCTTCGTCCGCCAGGGCCGCAACGTCCGCGTCATTGACGAGACGACCAGCGCTACCGGCTCTTCCGACACGTCCCAGCCGCTCGATGAGGAGACGAAGCGGCTGCGCGCCATGTCCGAGGCGGACCTGCGCGGAAGCCGCGACAACCTCCAGATCCATGCCCAGGCGGCAAGGAGCCCCCGCTCCAAGCAGCAGGCCCTCAACTCCCTGCGCAGGGCGGAGGCAGAGCTGGAACGTCGCCGCACCATCACCGAGGAAGGCGAGCAGAAGACCCCGCAGGAGCGGGCCACCGCCCTCAGCGACGTCGACCTCGCCCAGGCGATCAGCAACTCCGAGCGCGAGCGCGGCACTTACGGCTCCCGTCGTGGCGACAAGCTCAACGACGACGAGCGAGCCCTGTACGCGGACCGCCGTCGCCGTTCCACCGAGCGGATCTCGTCCGTCGCGGCACCGCAGGACCTTGACGACGACGCCCTCACCTCGCACGTCCAGGACCTCGACCGGCTGAAGCGCGCACACGAACCCAGCGGTTCGATGCACGAGGAGGACGACCTCGCTCCCGAGCGAGACCTGTGGAACGAGATCTCGTCCCGGCTCGGCGAAGCACAGGTCGAGCAGCAGACCCGGCGGCTCCGTCAGATCGAGCAGCGCCCGCCGGTTCAGGACCTCGACGACGACGAGCTGAACGAGGAGTTCACCAAGCACCCGTCACGGCTGCGGCACCTGAGCGACGAGCAGAACAAGATCGTCGCCGCTCGCCACACCGCCCTGTACGAGGAGCGCCAGAACCGGACGGCCAACGTCTACCGAGGCCGTCCCGAACCCGCTGCCCTCGAAGACGGCGACCTCGTCAAGGAGTTCCGCGAGCTGCACAAGGCACGCCATCTGACGTCGGGCGCGGAGCGTGAGGCCCTGGAGGAGCGACGGAAGGCCGTCTTCGACGAACAGAACCGTCGCGCCATGAAGGGCCACGAGGAGACCGTACGGCGCGCCGAGACCCGTGACGATCCGCTGAACGCGAGCTACAACATCTCGGTCCGAGTCGACGGCAACTCGTACGGCGAGGTCTCGTACCACGCCACCGGATCCACCTGGTCGGGCGGCCCCAAGGCCGGTTGGAATGCGAAGACCGACCGGTACGGAGGCGGGCTGGGCTCCTTCCCGAGCATGATCGAGGCCCTGGCCGCGCTCGTCGAGAACTACGGCACCGATCCCAACACCGAACCGGTCCGCCTCTACGGCCGGACCCATCAGGTGTGGGTGCCGAAGATGTTCTTCGAGCTGTACCAGTCCTCCCGGCGTGCGGACTCCTTCCCGTCGGCGACCAAGGAGCGCCAGACCCTCTACGGCAAGTTCAAGGGGCACGGCTACGGCTGGTCGGACCGCATGAATCCGATCACGGGGAAGATCGGCAAGGGCGCGGTCCTGGAGATCCCTGAGGGTCTGCTCGCCGAGTTCCAGCGGGTTACCGAGGACCTGTCCCGGGAGATGATGCTGCGGGCCAGCGACCGCGAGCTCGACTCGTCGGACCGCTCCAAGGCCCGGACGCGCCTGGCCGCGATCAACGCGGCGATGCACGGCATCGACGCCGCGCGCACGGATGTACGAAAGGATGGCGGGGACGACGACCGCAAGGTCATCTCCCGCGAGGAGATCGAGGCGCAGCAGGCAGCCCTGCGCGCCGCGCTGAGCACGGATGAGGGGGCTGAGGATGAGCATCTACAGCCAGGTGGCCAGGGATCACTGGACGAAGTACCTGCCCAGGGAGCTGGCGCAGATGGCCGACCCGGAGCGGTTCTTCCTGAGCAAGGGCAGGGAGATCGAGACGGCGATCCTGACGGCCGAGGAGGCGCTGGAGAAGACCGTGCCGGCGGCGACGGAGTACGAGCAGAGGGCGGGTCAGCTCAAGCAGATCAGGGCGAGCGCGACCGAGATGGTGCTGCGGGATCTGCTGCCCGAGCCCGAGCCGGAGACCGAGGAGCAGCCGACGCTCACGCCGGAGATGCGGGATCTGCTGGCGATGAAGGACGAGATCTACGACATGTAGGCCGGTTCCGGCCGGACCCGGCCGACGCAGCGACCCGCGGGCCCGTTCAGCGTGCCGCCGCGAACGTCGAGGCGATCCGGGTCCTGAAGCGGCTCGAGCGGGAGAAGCATCCGGCCACCGAGAAGGAGCAGCGCACCCTCGCCCGCTGGAGTGGCTGGGGCTCGGTTCCGATCATGTTCGCGTCGGAGCCGAACGAGAAGGAGCCGCGCTACCAGCAGGGCGGTGCGCGCTTCGGGAAGTTCTCACAGGACCACGCCCGTTGGGCCGAGTACACCGACCTGCGGGCGATGCTCTCCAACGAGCTGACGCCACTGGAGTGGCAGCAGGCTCGGCGCGGCACACTGTCCATGCACTACACGCCTCAGAGCATCGCCGAGGCCATGTGGGACGGCCTCAAGGCCCTCGGGTTCGAGCGCGGCGACGTCCTGGAGGCGGGATCCGGTCCGGGCACGTTCTTCGGTGCCTCCCCAAAGGACGCCCGTCTCACGGGCGTCGAACTCGATCCGACCACGGCACGGATCGCGAAGGCGATCTACCCCGACGTCAACGTCCTTAACGAGAACTTCGCCGAGACGGACGCCCCGGCCGGCACCTTCGACGCATCCATCGGCAACGTCCCCTTCGCCGCTGTCCCCTTCGGAGACAAGCGCTACCCGTCCGAGTCCCTGCACAACGGCTTCGTCACCAAGGAACTCGCGCTGACCCGCCCCGGCGGCGTCACGCTCCTCATCACCTCACGCCACACCCTGGACTCCAAGGGCGACAAGGCCCGCAAGCAGATCGCGAAGTACGGCGACCTCATCGGCGCCGTCCGCCTGCCGTCCGGAGTCTTCAGCGACGCCGGCACCAGCGTGGTCGCCGACGTCCTCGTCCTACGCCGCCGTGCCGACGGCGAGGAGCCGGGTGATGACTCCTGGCTGAACGCGCCCGAGCGGAAGGTCGGAAGCACCCGCGAGCACGTCAACGACTACTTCACCCAGCACCCCGAGCACATCCTCGGCGACCTCACCACCGAGTCGTCGCCGTACGGCCCGCGTCTGACCGTCAAGGGCGACCCGGGCAAGGCGGCCGACCAGCTTCGCGACGCCCTCCGCGACATCGCCGAGAAGGCCAAGGCGGACGGCCGCGGCTACGAGCCGCACCCCGACGGCGACAACCGCCTTCCCGTACACCTTCAGACCGCCCGCGAGAAGCACGCCAACGACTGGACCGGCCGCCTCTACGAAGGCGACGACGGACAGCTCTACCAGCACATCAACGGCGGAAACGCCGTCGCGGTCGCGCCGTCCGACGGCCGGGCCGACCAGCTCCAGGCCCTGATGCAGCTCCGCGACATCGCCGCCGAACTGCGTCTCCTGGACCGCAAGCGGGAGGAAGACAAGCGGGCCGAGAAGCTGCGCGCCCAGCTCCGTGACCTTCACACCTCGTACGTACAGCAGTACGGACCGCTGTCCAAGCCGGGCCAGTTCCGCAGCATGAAGACCGGCGTCCGAGAGGACGGCACGAAGGAGCGCACCCCGACCGCCTGGGGCTACTTCCGCTCCGACCCCGACGCCGGTTCCGTCCTCGCGCTGGAGCGCTGGGACGCCGACAAGCAGGAACCCGTCCTCTCCCGCGTCTTCACCGAGCGGGCCGCCGCCCGCCGACAGCCGCTCGACCAGACCGACGACCCGAAGACCGCCCTGTCCGCGGTCGTTGCCGCCACCGGCGAGGTCGACCTCGGCGAGATCGCCCGCCTGCTGAACACCACTCCGCAGGACGCCGTGCGGGCCCTTGGCGCCGAGGTGTTCACCGACCCGACCACAGGCCGCCTTGAGCTGGCCGGCGCCTACCTGTCCGGCCCGGTCCGCGACAAGCTCGCCGACGCCCGCCGCGCCGCCGACCGCGATCCGGCGTTCCAGGTCAACGTCGCCGCGCTCGAAGCCGTCCAGCCCACGGACCGCACGATCGGCGAGTTCACGCCCGAAATGGGCGCGCACTGGACGCCGCCCGAGCTGCTTCAGGGGTTCCTGCGCGAGTACCTGGGCGACAAGACGCTTCGCGTCGCCCACGACGACCGCTACGGCTGGATGCTCTACACGGGCAAGGTCCCGAAGGCCCAGAACATCCTGCACGGCGTCGCGGCCGACGAGGAGAAGGGGACCAAGGGCAAGGGTGCGGTCGACATCGCCCGCGCGATCCTCGGCCACGGCTCGCTGACGATCTACCGCGACGACAAGCGGCGGGACGTCGACGAAGAAACGTCACGCCTGGTGCGGCAGAAGGCCGACCAGATGCGGTCGGAGTTCGCGAAGTACGCCACGGCTAACGCTGACCGCCTCACCCGCTTGACCAACTCCTACAACACGATCATGAACGGACACGTCGTCCGTTCGTACGACGGCATGAGCCCGTCCCTGGACGGCTTCACCCCGGACCGCGACCCGCACGCCTGGCAGCTGAGCGGTGCCGCCCGCATGCAGTTCGAGCGGTCGGTGATCCTCGCCCACGAAGTCGGTCTCGGCAAGACGTCCACCCTCGTCATGGGCACCCAGGCCCTCAAGGGCTCTGGCCAGATCGAGAAGCCGTTCGCCGTCGTCCCCGACCACCTCGCACAGCAGTGGTACGACGAGGCCCGCTACCTCTACCCCAATGCCGAGGTCCACCTGATCACGTCGGCCGACCTCGCCGACGGCCGCCGCGACAGCACCCTGGAGTGGCTCCGCGCCAATAAGCCAGACCTGGTCATCTTCACCGAGCCCGCTTTCGGGTCGATCAAGATGAGCCCGGAGGCGCAGGAGGACTACGAGTTCCGCGAGCTGGAGGCACTGCGCGAACAGCTCGACCGGCAGTACGAGGACGCCGACAACCCGAACCACCCGTTCATCGTCGCCAAGATCGAACAGCGCATCGCGACGGTCCAGAACAAGATCAGCAAGAACGCCGCGCCCATGCGCACCCCCGGCGCCACGTACTGGGACGACCTCGGGTTCGACTACGCCGTCGTCGACGAGGCCCACCGGTACAAGGGCGTCGGCTTCCGCTCCCGCGAGGGCGGCGGCGACCCCGCGTCCATCCGCGGCGTCGACCTGCACCAGAAGCTGACCGACCTACACCGGCGTCGCACCGGCCGCGCCACCGTCACCCTGGCCACCGGCACGCCGCTGTCGAACTCGATCACCGAGCAGTACACGATGCTCGCCCTGGCCGCCCCCTGGGTCCTCGACTCCTACAAGGCCGGTGCCCCCGACCTGTGGGCTGCCACCTTCGGCCGCAAGACCCTCCGTATCGAGAACGCGCCCGACGGCTCGGGCCTGCGGGTCGTGGAGCGGTTCAGCGAGTTCCACAACCGGCGTGCCATGAAGACCATGTGGGGCCTGGTCGCGGACACCAAGCGCGCCGACGACGTCGGCATTCCCCGGCCCAAGATCAAGGGTAGGCAGCCGAATCTGGTCATGGTCGACCCCACAAAGGACCAGACCGCCCGGCTGAAGAAGCTGGTCGCCCGTGGCCGCGCGATCCACAACGGCGAGGTCGACCGCTCCGAGGACAACATGCTCGCCGTGTCCAACGAGGGCACGTCCGTCGCCCTGGACCCGCGGCTCGTCGACGCCAAGGCCCCGGCCGGCAAGAAGCTCGCCACCGTCGCCGCCCGCCACGTCGAGCGCTACCACCAGCACAAGGACCGGGTCTACAAGACCCACTACGGCAGCACGGAGGACCACCCGGTCCCCGGCGCCCTCCAGATGATCTTCCTCAACGAGGGCGTCCCGGGCGGCAACAACCGTGGTGACTTCGATGCGTACGCCGAGCTGAAGCGGCTCATGGTCGAGGGCGGCATACCCGCCGACAAGATCGCCTTCGTCCAGGACGCCAAGAAGTCCGGCAAGCCCGAGCACCTGGCCGAGCTCTTCCGCCGAGCGCGGGACGGTGAGGTCTCCGTCCTCATCGGCTCCAGCAGCGTCGCCGGCACCGGCATGAACGCGCAGAACCGCATGATCTCCCTCACTCACGTGGACCTGGACTGGGGCGCCGCGCAGATGGAACAGCGCAACGGCCGCATCCTGCGCTACGGCAACCAGAACGACGAGGTCGAGGTCGACATCTTCGCGACCAAGGGCAGCCTCGACGGCTGGAAGGCTGGATTCGTCGCCTCCAAGGCCGAGGGGCTGGTCGACATCCAGCGCCCCGAGATGGCCGACAACGACACCCGCGACACCGTCACCGAACTCGACGTCGACTACCCCGACTACGAAACGATGGAAGCGGAGATCGGCGGCAGTCCCTACATGAGCCAGCTCATGAAGGCCCGCCGTCAGCTGCGTGACCTGGAGATCGACCAGCACAACGAGGCCGCCGAACGCGTTCGGCGCGCCGAGGCACTGGCGGATCTGGAGCAGGAGACCGCCGATACCCGGGCCGGCATCACCCGCCGCGAGACGGCGCTGCCCCGAATCCGCGACGTACGATGCGCCTTCACCATGGCCATCGGAGGCATGCCCTACTCGGAGCGCGCCGACGCGTCGGCGGCCCTGCACCGGCAGGTGACCACCCAACTCCTGGACCACACCCACGACGGCGTGAGCCCGTGGAAGACCGTCAGCCGGCTCGGCGGCCTGGACGTCGCCGTGCGCACGGAACGACGCGCGGACGGGAAGCTCGTCGCCCACGTCGGCTTCCCCGACCTGGCCCGTTCCAGCTTCGAGCGCACCCCGGACGACCTGAAGAAGCGCGGCGCGGGATCGGGCATGATCACCCGGCTCACCAACGCGTTGGAGAAGGCCCCGGCCCTCCAAGAGGCCGACCGGCGGCGGCTGCCGGAACTCGACGAGCAGATAGCCCTGCTCCAGTCCGCGCAGAGCGCTGCCGATCTCAGTCCGCAGATCGAGCACGCCCGTGCCCGCGCCAACCTGCTCGACGACATCGTGGGACGGATCGCTGACCTCGACAAGCTGCCGGAGATCGACGAGGACGACTTCGACAAGAAGCTCACCAAGGCCCAGCGGCGCGAGATCGTCGAGGAACGTCGCACGGCCCGGGTACCCCTTCAGGGGGCGGTCGGCTCTGCCGTCCTGACCCTGGAGGAGTTCGACAGGAAGTTCCCCGAGCCCGAGCGCCCGGAGCGCCCCCGCGACCGGGAGCAGGAGGAGGTACGGCTTCCGGCCGACGAGGTCGCTCAAGTCCTCGACGCGATCCGCACCGACGAGAACGATGCCATCGAGCCGTTGGCCGGCACCGGAGACTCGGCCGGAGACATCGACTCCTCTCCGGACGGGGAATCCCCGCGCCCCCTAGCGGAAGGCGCCCCGAAGGAACCCCCGGCAGCAGCGGGCAGCGACCTCATCGCGGACCGCTTCCGGTTCGACGAGCCCGTCACCGACCCCGACGGCCAGGGGTGGTACGTCAGCAGCGAGAACGCCGACGGCTCCGTGAACGTCTCCAACGGCCCCAGCCGCGAGACGTTCCGGCCGGAGGAACTGACCAGCGCCCGCCAGAACCCCGCTCCTGACCCGGCCGTACCGGACGCCGAGACCGAGGACCGCGACGGCACGGTCACGCTCGACCGCGACGATGTCGAGCAGCAGCTCGTAGCCATCCGCCCCTCAGGCGACCGCGCGCCGTCCTCGATGAGCGAGCAGGAGATCGCCGACGAGATCGTCTCCCTGATGGAACGGGAGATGCTGGAAGGCGAGCTGACCGGCGCCGACCGCACGCGCATGGCCGTCCTGGAGGCGGAGAACGACCGCAGGGCAGGACGCACCCCGAAGTCGGAGCCCAAGAAGCCCGTCCCCGACGCCGTCTATGACGGGGGCCTCTTCGACGTCGCAGCTCCCGCGCCGCAGGAGCCGACCGCCGCCGACCCGAACAACCCGCTCGACCAGCCCGACGATGTGTACGGCACGCCGGACATGTTCGCCGACCACGAGGGCCGAGACACGAGCCGTCTACGCCCCGTGCAGATGCGCGCTCCGGAAGACCTGGCCGAGAGCGACCGGTACACGGACGCGGACGGCCGTACGCACACGGTGGCCGAACCGCCGAAGCGCACCGGCCGTGGCCGGGTCCGCATCGTGACGGGGGACGGTGAGGAGCACTTCTACAACCGCGATGCCGAACTCCAGCTCCGCTACCCGGACGAGGAGATCGACGACGCCGAGGGGCAGGACCAGGGCGACCGCGACGCCTCCGGCGATCCGATCGACACCGAGATCAGCGACCCCAGCACCCCCGAGAGCGACGAGAGCGACGAGAGCGACGAGAGCGACGAGAGCGAACGACGGGACGAACGCCGCCGTGACGGTGACGCCGACGGGGCCTCCCCGGATGGTGCCCCATTCGCTGGCTCCGGCGGCCCCCCGCAGCCGGACACCGACCAGACCGAGGAGGACGGCGACGACAGCGAAGAGAATGCCAACGAGGGTGACGGGGACGGCAAGGACCCCGCCGATGAGCACAGTGAGGAGCACGCCCAGCGACGCCGGCGTCGGCGCCGCAGGAACCGCAGGTCCAACGGCCGGGGCCCCAGCGGACCGGGCATGCCTGGGCTTCCGGGCCTCCCTCATCTGCCCGATGCCGACTCGGACACCCGCCGTCATGGCGGCGAGGCTCACGACAGGTCGTCCCCCCGCAGAGGGCCTCGCGACGTGCAGGGCCTGCGCGAATCATGGCGGCGCGGCGCGGGCCTGACCTCCGAGGAGAGCACCCCGGAACGCCGGACCTTCCTCGCCCAGCTCGCCGACAACCCCACGCTGACACTCTCTTCAGGGGGAGGGATCGTCACCTGGACTGACAGCACCTCGCCCGACGGGATGCGACGCTGGCACTTCGCACAGGCGCGCAACGGCGGCCGGTTTGGAGGGACTACCCTCACCGCTCGAACTGCGGACGACGCTCGGGACCTCGCAGACCTCTTCGAGATCCTTGCCGGTGCTGGCGGGCAGCAGATCGACTGGCACCAGCCGCTCACGGCGAGCGCCATCGCCGGGTGGAGCGACCGCGACGGGCGGACTCTGCCGGCGGCACTGCGGCACCTGCGCGACCTGTTTCAGGACGGCGACGAGCAGGAAGCCGGACTGGACAAGCCCCTGATCACGCTGCCGGAGGACCTGAACGGCTGGACCGATGAAGATCTCGCCGACGCATGGCGAACGGGCCTGTCCCCGGCCGACCAGCAGCGCGTCATCGCGGAGATGGACCGCCGCGACGACGCCGACCAGCGTGTCCGCGAAGCCCTCCCCGAGACCCCCGCCGCCGACGCCGACGAGGTGCGGCGCCGCGGTGAGGCGATGGACGCGGCGCTCGGGTTCGCGGGCGCCGACGCCGCTCGCCGTCCGCTGACGCGCGAGGAGCGGATGCAGCAGGAGTTCGCGGACTGGGACGAGGCGCGCTATCAGGCGGCGATCGAGGCCACCAACGGTTACTTCTTCAGTAAGAACAGCCGTCGTCTGCCGCGCGTGAACGAGCGCGACCTGTTCTCCGGGGGTTCGCTCTCCCGGTTCGGCCGCTGGCGCGACTATGCGAGCGAGGAGCTGGTCGACTGGTACGACGCCAACGGAGGCCGCGTCACGTACAACGCCTTCAAGGCCCAACGGCGCGCCCACGAGAAGATCGAGCGGGAGCAGTACGAGGAGCAGCAGCGCAACGCGAGCCCCGTCTCCGGAACCTCGTCGGCTCCGTCCAGCCCTGCTCCGGTCGAGGAGCCGCGCACGCCCGAAGCTGACGCCGGCACCCAGGCCGATGTCGACGGCGTCAGCTTGGCGTCGGCTGCTCCGGGCCAGGAGAGCGAGGAGGAAGGCGCCGCGCGCTTCGGCGGCCCCGAGCAGGTCCGTGCCTTCGTTGAGCGCACCCAGATACACAAGGGCGGCGGCGACGGCGTGTTCTCGGTGTGGATGGATGGCCGCAGGGTTGGTCACGTCCGCCTCGTCGGCGGGAGCGCGGCGAAGGATTCCACCTGGGACAGCAGCCCCTCCCTCGTCCTTGGTGACGGTGGCATCACCCGCACCGCGTCCAGGGACTTGGCCGTCGCTGCGCTCGTCGTACGGGCTCTGCGTACTCCGGTCAGCGCCACCTCCCCGGACGAGGACATCTGGGCAACCGTCAGGATGGATCTTGCAGGGCACTACCCGGAGCTTCCGGAGCTGCCCGCCCGGCTCGCCAAGGACCCTGCGGTACGCGAGCGTTACGAGGGGGTCGTCCAGGTCGTCGCGAGCTTCCGCTCCAGCGAGCTCATCAGCGGCGACCTGCGCCAGGACATCGATCACGCGAAGGGCGAATTCGAATGGCTGGGGGAGGTCCTGTCCAAGCTGCCGGCCAAGGAGCAGAACCGCGACGTGCTCAAGGATCTGGAGCGACGCGCCCTCTTCGCTTCCTGGCTCCGTGAGAGCTTGCCCCCCGAGGACCACGATGAGGCGGAGGGTGCCCCCGACGGCCCCGAGCACTCTGGCTCTGCCCTGAGCAGCACGGGTCTCCCCCACGAGGCCACAGGCACGTCGCCGACGGACTCCGTCGCCCCTTCCAGCAGCATCGGCGAGCAGCCCACCGCGTCCAGCGGCAGCACGAGCCGCAGGCAGGATCGGGGGCCTCTGCCCGGGGCGGCGCGCGAGGACGGCGACCAGGACGCGCGTACCCGGCAGGACGACGAGTCCGGGGGCCGGACGCGGGCTCCAGAAGCCGGGCCCGCCGCGGAGCCCGTGGCAGAGCCTGGCGAGTCCGAGGACTCGGAGGCCCGAGCTGAGCCGAGCGCCGAGCCGGAGCCGGTCGGTGGCCAGCGCGCTCATTGGGCCAGCATCGACCACCTGGCCCCGGGCGACATGGCTCGTGTCGACGGCACCACCCGGCGCGGTCGTGCCACCACGCTCGCCGGATACGTGCTCGACTATCCGGAGCGGGTCGCCGTGACCCGCCGGGGCCGCACCGAGGAGATGTGGCGCATCCGGATCGGCGAGTCCCCGGACGCCCGTACCGGCGCCCGCAGTTCCGTCTACACGCCGCTCACTGCCACGGCCGCCCGCGCCGAGGCGTCCGAGTCGTCCGCGCCGGGTACCTCAGTGAGCGGCGCCCAGGGCGAGGTCGCTACCGGTGATCTGCCGGACCGTATCGCCACTGACTCCACCGGGGCGGGTCTCTTCCCTGGCAGCCACGTCACCGGCACTGACGGACGCGACGGCATGGTCACGGGCGTCACCGATACCACCGCCAATGTCCGGTGGTCTGACGGCGACACAGACACGGGCGTCGCGCCGACGTCCCTGACCGCTGACGGCACGGACGACCACCGCCCCGCTGGCTGGACCTCCACCGGCCAGCGGATTCGTCCGGGCCACCTCGTCGCTGACGACGGCGTGCTCCTCGGTCCCGTCGACGAGGCCGATGGAGACCGCATCACGGTCACCACCGCTGACGGCACGGTCACCCGCGACGCATCCCGCCTGAGCGTGGTCCGCGAAGTCCGTGACGAGACCCCGCAAGAGGCGCCGGTCACCAGCGTCACCCCTCACACGGGTGGGGACACCGCCAAGGGCGACGTCATCGTCCTCGACCTCGACGGCGCCCTGATCACGGTGGAAGTCCGGGACGCGGCCCGGGAAGGCGACCGGGTCACCCTCGACTACGTCGACATCGCGACGGGCGAGCTCGGCGGTATCGAGATGGACGCCGCCACCGTCATCTCGAAGGCCGAAGGCCCCGACGGCAGCACCCCCGCGCTCGGCAACACCGTGCCGGAGACCCAGGGCGACTTCACCGTGCATGAGCCGCCCGCCGTCCTCGACCCCGTCGCCGGTCCGACCGTCGATCCGGACCTCACGCCGGCAGATCGAGACGTGATCGCCGACCACGGCTCCGCGCCGGAGGACGACCCCGACGCGCAGCAGGCCGTCGCCCGTATCGCAGCCAATCTGCCTGTGACGGACACCCAGGCCAGTGCGCTTGCCGCCCAGCTCCGGGCCAACGGCGACTCCACCACCCGAGACGGACGGGCAGCGCTGCGCGCCGCTGACCACCTGGACCCGGACAACGCTCCGGAAGGACTCGGCCGTCCCCGTCCATCCACAGCCGCCCAGGTCGGCGAAGGCGATGTCATCGCAATACCCGACGAGCGTCATGACAACGAGGTCCGCACCTACCGCGTCCTCGACGTCGAGGAGGCGCCCGGCGCAATGCGGAGTCTCCTGCTGGAGGACGAGGACCGGCAGTGGAGGCGTCGCATGGTCCCCGCCAGCATGCCCGTGTGGCAGTTGCCGGAGCCCGCCCGCGCCGAGGTCAGCGCCACCCCGGCCGCTACAGCACCCGAGACCCCCACTCCGCGCGAGCCGAACCCCCCGCTGGCGTCCGTACGCCGCCAGATCATCGCCGAGCACGGCCGGATGGTGGCCCTCCGCATCATCGACGAGGCGGTGGCCGGCACGGAGCAGCCCGGGAGCATCCACGCACTGCGCGAGCAGATCGCGCTTCGGCTCACACCGGCCGCTCTTCGCGATGCCCGCGAGCAGGCCCGCCGAGAAGCCAGCGCCGCGCTGGACGCCGCCGGGATCACGGGCCGGGACCGTGTGTCAGCGCAGCAGGCCCTTCGCCGTGCGCGGGACAAGGCCCACGACCGGACCGTCCGCGCCGCGCTCCGCACCATCAACGACCTCGAACCCCTCCCCGGTGAGCCTGACGAGGACCTGGCGCAGCGGGCCGCTGGACTCCTTCGGCTCATCCCCGTCCCCAACGAGCCCGCCCCCGTCAGGCCCCGCAGCGCCCCATCCGCGCCCGGTACCCGCGCCCGGGGCGCTGCGTTGCCGGAGGTGACGGGGCACGCCGATGACGCCGTGGCGTCGCTGCTCCGGCACCTTCAGGACGGCGGCGTTGATCCGGCAGATCTCGATGCGCTGGCCGCGTACCTGACGCGTCAGCTCGACAACGGCAGGCAGGCGACGGCAGAGCGGATCGTCCGCCGTACCGCCCCGGATGCCGCGAAGCAGCCGGGACTCCTCGCCCAGGTCATGGGACTGCTCTGGCGCCTGGGCCGTCGGCTCGTCGAGCTGGTGAAGGCCACGGCCCGCAAGATCGCCGAGCTGTGGCGCAACAGCCGTGACCGCTTGTCCCGCCTGCGGGCCTTCCTGAACCGCATGGTGACCCGCGTACGGGACTGGCCCGAGTCCCGGCGTCTGGCCCGCCTTCATGCCGCGCTGGATCTGCCGGACGTCGAGGGTGACTCGCTGGCCTCCCGAGTGTTCCAGTGGGCCAACTTGCTCCCGGAACCCGGTCAGTTCGGCCACAGGGAGCACAGTACGTCGTGGTGGAAGCCGACGACGTGGGCGCAGCTTGCCGGCGGTCGCCTGCCCGGCCGCGCCACCGGCCGCCGCTCCGAGCTCGACCGGGCTTCCGACAACGGGCCGGGCCTCGCCGCCCTGCGGCACCTCGCCGCCGTACGTGCCGCTGGCGCTGACGTCGACCGGGACGTGACCCGCCGCCTGTCCTCCCTGCTGGGCGACGACTTCGGCGACGACCCGCACAGCACGCTCCAGCACGCGGACGACTACCTGACGGCCGCGGAGCGTCGTCTGCTCAACCTTCAGGCTGCCCGGACCACGGCGCTGGCCCCCGACGTCGAGGTCGAGATCGCTGCCGCGCGTATGGAGGTCGCCATCGCACGGCGCGAGTGGGAGGGCTTGCGGCGCCAGTACGCCGCAGCCGTTCCCGAGGCGGTCGCCGGGGCGCTGGCCGGCATCCGGGCTCTCGGCCCTGAGGGCAGCGCGGGGTTCGTATTCGGCCCCGACACCGTTCCTGATGCCGAGCGCGCCGTCCGCAGGGTGCAGCGGCTCCTTCCTCGGGACTGGCTGGGCACGCCGGGTGTGCGCCGTCTGACCGCGACCAGCGGAGACGCCGGCAGGTACGAGCCGGGCGTCGGCCGCGCCACGGTCGCTGACCTCGGGGACGAGGGCAACGGCACAGCCGCACACGCTCTGGGACAGCACCTGGTCACGCACATCCCGGACCTGGAAATGGCGGCGCAGATGTACTGGTTCACGCGGACGCACTCGGGCCGCCCGGGCGCCCGTGTCCGCAACTCCTCGGGGCTCAGCCGCCTCCTGGCCCAGCAGCAGACGCAGAGGACGACGGGTGACACCCTCGCTCGCTCGATGCAGGCCATGTTCACCGGGGACTGGTACGAGGACGACGACCTGCGGGCCTTCCTCCTCGGTCTGCTGGCCACCCGATAGGAGAGGTAAAGATGTTGGTCACCGGTCGCTTTGAAGACGGCTCCGCCTACCAGGTGCGGGTCACCGGAGACTCGGAGCGGCCGGTGATCGGCTCCGTGCGCGCGGCTGCTCTCGTCGAGCTGCACGCGGGCAAGCCGATCCTGCTCTCCCCCGCCGGGCCCCAGCGCACCGTCGCCGGGGACGACGTCCAGGCGGTGCGCGCCGTCCTCGGGCGGCACACCACCGTGCTCGACTCCACGCCGTAAGGAGGTCCCCGGTGAGCGCAGGACACTAGGGGTCTGCCGTCCTCACCCTGCCCGGCGTGATCAGATACGGATTCGCAATCAAGGCTCTCCCCAAGAGCGGCAAGCCGTTCGGCGACGAGGAGGACCAGGACGACACCCCTGAGCTGGAAAACGGCCCGCGGCCCGAGGACGGCGCGCCAGCGTCAGCCGAGCCCGCCGTGTCCGAGCCGAATGCTTTGTCATCGAGTGTGGAGGGCGGCACGGAGGCAGTCGAGGAGCCGCCGCTCGACGAGACCGAACCCGAGCCGGACGATCGCGGCTCCTCGTCGACGGACGGTAATGCCGCCGCCGTTCCCGAGAGCGACGCGCGCCCCTGGTCGGGCGATCCGTACGATGAGGGAGACGAGACGAACCCCGCCGATGCCTTCGCCGCGTACAAGGGCCCAGGCGGCGAGGAGGCGTGGCTCGATCAGGCTCCGGACGGCACACTGACGGGGTGGGTCAGGGACGAGACTGGCCAGGTGTGGCGCTACACAGATCCAAACACGTGGGCCATCGATGTCGACGACGCTCCGATGACCCGCACTCACAGTCAGGCCACCGCCGGGCCGCCGGACGAGCATGGCGGCCAGGACCCCTTGTTCCCGCCGACGAGATAGGAGCCCTCAGCAGTGCAGCTCAACCGCCAGATCGCCTGGAACCTGATGCAGGAGGGGAAGGACGCGTTCGCACAGGGAGACCCGGGCGACGCCTGTCCCTACGACGCCCGCAGTGCCGACGCCGAGCAGCAGTTCGGCGCCTGGTACTGGTGCCGTGGATGGTCCGAAGCCCGGACCGCCGCCGAAGCCGCCATCCCTGAGCCGGACTCCGAAGCGGCTCCGTAGGCGGGCTCGCACATCCGAGGACTACCCGGCTGCCATGAAGCGCGTCCCATCGGCCGCACGCGACGCAGGTGCCGAGTTCGCCGAGCGGCTGTGAGGACTGGTTGGACGTCGACGAGCTTGCGGTCATCCAACCCATTTTTGGGCGTCGAGAGGCCACCGGCGAACTGCCTAGCGACAATGCCGAGTAGGCGTTCGTCGATCGATGCGTACAGGTCGCGGGTTCGCTCCGACGGAATCCCGGGGCACATCGGCATTTCACCCCTTGATTTCGAATCAACCGCAAGCGTCCAGTTCGTCTGACCTGTACCTGATCTTGAATTTCTCGATTACATTCTTTCCGTCGTCAGCCGCGAAATCGTGATTGGCCTCCTCGGGGACGTAGCCATCGTTTACCCAAGCCTTGCCGAGACTGTCCACGAAGTAGAGGCTCACCCAACCCGGTCTGTCGAACTCTTCGACCACCTCGGTCGAACCTTTGGGAAAGGTGTACGTTTTCCGCGTGCATGGCGGTATATAGTCGAAGACATAGCGATGCACCTCACCTCCATTCCCGTCCCTGTTGATCAGGGTGACGTCAGATGCAGGGTTGAGGCTTCGGTTCTCAATCGCGATGCCGGTCACTGTGATGTTGTCGGGTGCCGTTTTCAGGCTCCAGTTAATGCGCGCAGCCTCTTTTGTTCCTGATTCATCTTCGTTCTGTTTCTGCAAATAAAGGCCGCCAAGGCTAATGAGGAGAGATGGCACCGAGAGGATCGCTACCAGGGCGGCGATCCTCAAGTTCAGGCGTTGATCTTTCACTGTCTGCTTAGCTGCGGCTTGCGTCACGCGCTCAGTAAAATCATCCTGCGGGCGGCGGTTGATTCGCACCTTCTGCCGTGGCGCGCGACTTCGAGACATGCGCAAGATTTTTGTGGACAGAGCCTCGGGACATGACTCGTTCTGCTGAGGGCGAAGCTCTCCACGGGGGAGCTGCCGACCGGATCGGGGCGGTGGCGCACCACAGGACAGTAGCCAGGCCGGCACTGCACGGTCCGCGGCGGCCATTCGTCCAGCCGCTGAAGGAACACCACTGTGCCGACCGCGTCCGCGCCCCGCGCGCCTGCGTCACGTAAGGGCATCTGCCGAGCCATCTTCGCCGTGACCGGAGTCGTCGACGAGGTCGCCGACTTGATCGTTCCGGGTGCGTTCGCTCACACCCTGGCGACCAGACCTGTGAAAACGGTCTGGCACCACGCGTGGACGGACCCCATCGGCGTGGTTCTGGAGATCGCCGAGTGGCGACCGGGTGATGCGCGGTTCGCCTCGATACCGAACTGGCCGGCGGAGGCCGGGGCACTGGTCGCGACCATCCAGTTCAACTTGAGGACCCAGCGGGGCCGCGATGTCTACGAGCAGGTCCGTCAGTGGCACGAGCACGGTGAGGCCCAGTTCAGCATCGGGTACCGCGTGCCCCCGAGCGGCGCGACGAAGCGTTCGGACGGGGTTCGGGTGATCCACAAGCTCGACCTCTACGAGGTCTCCCCCGTCCTTCATGGTGCGCACCCGATGACCCGGTCCTTGGAGGTCAAGGCCGATGGTGGTGCCTCGGAGTTGGAGCACAAGACCACAGCGGGCGGGCACGTCGACTTCAAGGCCGCCGAGCGGCAGGTCGGTCGCGGTGCGATGGTGGCGCTGTACGTGCCGGGCGAGATCGCGGGCAGGATCGCCCAGCCGGACGGCACCTCCGCACGGGACCTGCACATCACGCTGGCCTACCTCGGCGACGCCGAGCAGCTTCCCGGCCACCCCGACGACCTCGCCGACCTCGTGGCCACAGCCCTTCGGGGCGCGAGCCCCGTGGAGGGGAAGATCGGGGGGATCGGCCGGTTCCCGGACACGGGCCACGGCGAGCCAGTCTTCGTGCCGGTCGACGTTCCGGGGTTGGCGTCGCTGCGGCAGCGGATCGTGGACGCGATCGAGTTGTCCCCGCTCGCGTCCTCGCTGAACGTCGACCACGGCTTCATGCCGCACATCACCCTCGGATACGACCTGCCGCTGGACACCGCACCCACGCCGTCCATCCCGGTCTCCTTCGACACCGTCCACGTCGTACGAGGACCGGACTCGACTCCCATCCGCCTGCACGGCCCTCTCATGTCCGATGCTCACGCCGGGCCGGCAGTGACAGAGCCACGCCTCCCCTCTCCGGCCCCAGCGGAGGAGAAGTCCGCGCACCAGGCCGTCCGCCAGGCCCTGGCCGCGCCCCCCTGGGCCCGCGCGAGCGCCCGTGCCGCAGTCCTCGACGCCAAGTCCCTTATCCCCAAAGGAGTTCCCGTGTCGCCTCTCCAGCCTCTTCCCGCCTCCTACGAGGACATCCGCGAGCGGGTCAGCTCTGCCATCCACGGCCTGCTCGCCTCCGAGGACGGCATCTGGTGCTGCGCCGAGGCGACCTACCCGGACCGGGCCATCGTCTCCGTCCACCAGGGTGATTCGGGCGCTCGAACCTACGCCGTCCCCTACAGCGTGTCCGGAACGGAGATAGCCCTCGAAACGCCCCAGCCCGTCGAGTTGGCCACCGTGGTCATTCCCGACGAGGGATCGGTCCGCCCTGCCGACGGCGTCGAGACGGCTGACAACCTCGTCGTTCGCCCCACCCTGCGCGCGCTCGCGGAAGCGACCTCCCGCGTCCAGGCCGCGGAGGGCAATGAGCAACTGGAGCCCGTACGAGCGTCGGTGAGCAACCTCCTCAGCGCCCTGTCCGCCAAGGGTCTCGACCTCGCCACCGAGGACGACGAGAACGACGAGGACGGGGAGCCGGACCCCGCCAGCGGCCCGGCTGCGGTGGCCGGCAACGGCATCGATCTGTGGGACGACCCGTACGACGAACCTCACGATGTCGACGAAGACGACGATCCCGAGGACGGCGACCACGCCGGGGAAGAGGCCGAAGAGACCAGCGACACCGTTCATCTCGACGCGACAGAGGTGAAGGCGCGCCTAGCTGCGATCCAGCTATAGCGCGATCCAGCTCCACGCCCCCTCACGGAAGGCATTTCCCCAGGTCAGACCCGTTCAGCACGACGTTAAGGGCCTCCACTCTCTCCAATGCCCGGCGTTGTCGGGTCGTCCCGGTGCTGGCCGGGCGAGCGACGCACGTCAACCGCCCCCCAGCACGTGGAGAGACAGCCGAGATGGCTGAGAGCAAGTCCCTGATCAACAACCTCCGCCAGCAGCTCGCCGAGAAGTCGGCGGAGGCCGAACGAATCAGCCACACCTTCAAGGTCGAAGACAACGGCGGCTTCGTCGTCTCGACCGAGCAGGCCGCGGCCTTCAAGAAGATCTCCAACGAGGCGATGGAGCTCAAGCAGCTCCTCGCCGACGCGGCGGGCATGAGCGAGGTGAAGCAGTACCTCGCCGAGCCCGACGGCCCTTCCTCCGCCGGGCAGTTCTACGGCAAGCAGCCAGCGCACGGCGGCATGGAGGGCAAGAGCCTCGGTGACCTGTTCGTCGAGAGCGACGCGTACAAGAACGCGGCCCAGGCCGGCTTCCGTGACCGCCCGTACGTGAGGGCGGAGATGGAGGGGAAGTCGATCTTCAGTCTGTCTGGCGGCACCGTCACGCACCAGACGCTCGGTTCCGCGCAGAACCTCGGGATCGCCGAGCGCGAGTACCGCAAGATGCACATTCGGGACCTCTTCCCGAAGAGCTCCACCAAGCAGTCCGTGCTCTACGGCGCCCGCGAGACCGGGTGGACCAACAACGCCAAGCAGGTGAAGGAACGTTACGGCGCCGACGGCTCCAGCCCGGCGACCGGCGCGGACACCGACACCTGGGGCCGCGCACCGCGATCGAAGCTGGCCCTAGTGCCTGTCATGTACCCGATCAGTGAGATTGCCCATCTACTCGATGCGCATAAGAATATTCTCTCTGACGAGCCGCGACTGAAGACATTCATTAACTCTCGAATGGTTGAGGGTGTGAAGTATCAGGAGGACTGGGACCTCCTGCACTCCGTCGGTGACGGCCAGTCCCTCACGGGCATCTTCAACACCCCCGGGGTCCAGCAGTACCGAGGGCTCGCGACCGACAAGTACAGCGTCCAGATCCGCCGCAGCATCACGAAGGCTCTGCTCGCCGAGTACGACCCCACAGGCATCGTTCTGTCTCCGACGATGTGGGAGCACGTCGAGGTCGAGGAGGACGACACGGGCGCCTTCCGCGTCGCCCTCCAGATCGCGGTCGGCGCGACCAAGCGTGTCTGGAGGCTGGACGTCGTCGAGACGACCGCCATGGCCGACGAGCAGTTCCTCGTGGGCGCCTTCGGCCTCGGCGCCCAGCTCCACGACCGGGAGTCCGTCTCCGTCACGGTCAGCACCGAGAACGGCGAGAACGTCGAGAAGGGCCTGGTTACGTTCCGAGCGGATGAGCGGGTCGCGCTCGAAATCCCCCGCCCGGAGAGCTTCGTGATCGGCACCTGGACCGCTCCCACCAGCTGATCCAGCCCAACAGAGGGGGCGCCGCGCGAACTTCAGCGGCGCCCCCTCCTCGAACTCGCCAACATCAGCAACTCACAGGGGAACGCCCGTGCAGACCACCGCACTTGACGGTCTTGATGCCGAACTCGCCGCTCTGCCAGAGACATCGACGACTCGGAAGGGCCCGCCGTGCACCGTCGGAGCGGTCCTGTCCAGCATCGCCCCAGAGACCGCAGAGACTCTGCACCGAATACTCGACACTGCCACCGTGACCTCGACTGCCATCGCGGCCGTCCTGAGCCAGCACGGCCCCGCTGTCGCCTCGAACACCGTGGCGCGGCACCGACGCCGGGGCCAGCCGAACGGGTGCAGGTGCCCCCGATGACTCTCTCGCAGGACCTCACCGCCCTACTCCAGCCGGTGCCGACCGCCCAAGCTCAGCCGAGCGAGGTGCTGCACCCCGCCGCACCCGCTCCCCGCGGGTGGGAGACAGGCGTGCGCTACGAGCCGGGCGGCACGATGGTCGTCACCGCCCCGCCGACCGAACACCCTCCCAGCAGAGCGGATGACTGGCAGGCCCGAGTCGAAGACCTCGGGCTCGCCATCCCGGAGGGCTGGCGCGTGCGCCTCGTCGAAGCACGCCACGACCCGGCAGCCTGGCACCGGGACAAGCAGGGAGACGACGCCGTCACCCGGCCCGTATGGAGATGCCGGTACGTAGTCGAGCCCGCATCGCCATCGTGGATGTCCGCAGACGACGTCGATGCTCTCGTCCGAGATGCGCTTCGCCGCCGCCGGAAGCCCCGCCCGAACACCGATGGCGGCGAGCGCGCCCTTGTCGTGGTCTACGCCGACGCCCAGGCAGGCAAGGTCGGCAGGGACGGCGGAACACCCGAGCTGGTCCGACGGGTTGCAGACCGGCTCGACCGACTCGATGACCATGTCCGTGACTTGAAGGCCATCGGTCAGGGGCCGACGGCCGCCTACTGGATGGACGCTGGCGACTGCGTCGAGAACTACGAGAACACCGGTCAGCAGGCGTACACCAACGACCTGGCCATGACGGAGATGATCCGCGTGCACAGGCGGATCACCTTCGAGGGCCTGGACCGGCTGGCCGGACGGTTCGACCGGGTAGTGGCCGCTACCTGCGGCTCCAACCACGGCCGGGTGCGACGCGGCCGGGAAGCCGTCGGCCCGCCGAGCGACGACTGGGGCATCGAGGTGATGTCGCAGGTCGCCGACGCCTACGCCCGCAACGTCGACGCCTTCGGTCACGTCTCGTTCGTCCTGCCGGAGAAGTGGCGCGAGACCGTGAGCCTGGACGTCGCCGGAACGACGATCGGGCTCGCCCACGGACATCAATATCCCCGCCCCGACAAGGCCCCCGACTGGTGGCGCTCCCAGACCTTCGGACGGCAGGCCGTCGCCGACGCCGCCATCCTCGTCACGGGCCATTTCCATCATTTTCGGGCTCAGCAACTCGGGTCCGGGCGTCTGTGGATTCAGGCCCCGACGCTCGACAACGGGTCCGACTGGTACACGGCCCGCTCGGGCGAGGTATCAGCCTCCGGGCTCTTGGTGTTCAGCGTCGGCCCCACCGGCTGGGACCACCTCCGTCTGCTTTGAGCGCCGGCGAGGGACGCGACTCAAGGCGCCCTTCCCGTGCACCCTTCTCCCCCGACTACCTGAAGGAAGGACAGCATGGGCCTGTATCGCAAGGACGGCAGCCGCATCATCAAGGCCGCTCTCCCCGTCGCACTCCTCGACGACCCGCTCGTCATCGTTACCGCGGACATCTACCAGTCGGAGCCGTACGGACGAGGAGACATGCAGCCGGAGGGCTCGAAGCGGTTCCTGCTCTACCCCGCCGGATGCGTCGTACGGCGTTCCGTGCTCGACCGACTGTTCACCCCCGCCGCGATCTCCACCATCAGTCCGGTCAAGGGACCGGCCGCCGGAGGCACCGTCATCACGATCAAGGGCGATGCCCTGGACGGCGTCACTGCCGTCTCCTTCGGAGGAAAGCCCGGTACCGAACTTCGGGTTCGCTCGGCCACGGAACTCTCGGTGAAGACCCCGAGCGGCACGGCCGGGGCCGTCACCGTCGACATCGCGGACGACGCCGGCGCCGTATCCAAGGCCAACGCCTACACCTACGAGGCGTAGCCACCGGGGGCCCGATCGAGCCAATGCAGTTGCCTTTGAGCTGAGGAGATCGTTGCCCCACGTGTGACGGGGCGGGGCGCGGGCCAGCGGGTACGGATCGGGATCCTGACGAAGGTGTTCACCGCTGAGCTGGTCGACGCGGCGATAGCCAAGCACGACCGGGCCGAGCGGCGGCGCCGTCTCCTGCCGGCGAGGCTGGTCGTGTACTTCGTCCTGGCCCTGTGCCTGTTCGCCCGGGAGTCGTACGAGGAGTTGCTACGGGTGCTGACCAGCGGCATCCCCGGCAGCCGGGCTCTCGTGCGGGTGAACCGGTTGTCGTTGTGCCGGGCCCGCGCGCGGCTCGGGGAGGACGTGCCGGAGACCGTGTTCCGACAGGTGGTCGGCCCGCTCGCCACCAGGGACACGCCAGGCGCATGGTGGCGAGATCTGCGGCTCCTCGCCCTGGACGGCACCCAGTTCGATCTCCCGGATTCGACGAGCAACGGCGACACCTTCGACGGCCCCTCCACCACCGGCAGCGTCCCCTTCGGCTTCCCCCAGGTCAGAGCGGTGGTCCTCGCCGAGATCGGAACGCACGGAGTCCTCGATGCCCGCCTCGGCGGCTACCGCGACGGCGAGCGCAGCCTCGCCTACCCGTTGGCCAGCTCCACCGGTCCCGGGGACCTGGTCATCGCCGACCGCGGCTTCTGGGCGGTCGAGTTCGCTCACGTCATCACCGTGGCGGGCGCGGATCTGCTGGTCAGGCCCCAGTCCAACCACCTCGGCACCGCCCAGGAAGAACTTCCGGACGGCTCGTACCTGTCGATGGGGGGCCGGGCAAGGAGGTCCGGCTCCGAGCCGCGAGGGAAGGCCGGGATGCTGCCCCGGCACGTGATCTACCGGGTCATCACCTTCGCGAAGGGCGGCAAGGCCGCCCATCTGGGCACGACGCTGCTGGACCCCGAGCAGCACCCGGCCGCCGAGCTGGTCGCTCTCTACGGGAGCGCTGGGAGATCGAGCTGGCCTTCGACGAGATCAAGAACCACCTCGGTCCCGGCGGGCCGATCAGATCACGGACACCGGAGGGCGTCCGGCAGGAACTGTGGGCCTACCTCGCAGTCCACCACGCCATCCGCGAGTTCGCCCACACAGCCGCACTCGCCCGCCCGACGGTGGACGCCGACCGTGTCTCCTACCTGAAGTGCGTCCGCATCATCCGCCGCAGCATCCCGTCCCAACTCGGAGCGACCGCCACCAAGCTCACCCGCTCCTTCACCGAGGCCAGGCGGGAGGCGCGCGTACGCCTCCTCCCGACCCGGCGCAACCGGGACTGTCCACGCGCGATCAGGAAACCGAACCGTTGGCCGGTGCTGAGGACCCGAGCCAGACGCGGCACGGTCCAGCCCGGCCGCTGGGCCCACAACCCGACCTCAAAGCCGAAGAGCACCCGCCGGGCAGGAGGGCCGGCGCAGCAGAATGCGTCTACTCTGCCACCGCCCGATCGCCCCTAATCGAGTAGCGCCAAGGCTTCGTCCCAGACGTTGCCACCGTCTGCCCAGGTCCACAGCCATTGGCGCAGAGATGGCGCGGCATAACGCAGGCCGTCATGAGGGTCCTGGCCCCAGTCCGGTTCCCATCCGTCGGCATCCCAGAGCAGCACCGGGTGGTCGACCGCTATCAGCGAGACGTACCACTCCATGGTGCAGCCGCCGCCAGTCAAGAAGAACCACGACGCCGGCGCCCCCCACCCCGCCCGCTGGGTGTGGAGGGTCGTCGCGCAATGCCAGTCCGGCAGATGCCAATGTGGAACACGGCGCGGTGTCAGCGACGCGAGGCCGCCTTCCGGCCCGAACCCTCCGTCGCCGACCTCGGTGTAGATGCGGCGGAGCAATCCAGGCAGGGGATACCCGAGGCTGCGTTCAGCAACGTCCACTTCTGCCTTCGTGAGAGGCGGGAACGGCTGATCTGGGAGAAGTCCAGGAGAAGTGGGCACACTTGCCGAGCCCCACGCGAGGGCGTGCAGCCTCTCCAGAAGCGCGTCGTCGTCCGCAGCAGTGCGGTGCGCAGCATCGGTCACAAGCCGGGACTGTAGTCGCGCTACTCCCTGGTCAGCTCGCCGGGCCAGCTGAGACGCGCGTCAGCATGGCCCGGCGCCAACCGCCGAAGGTCGAAGCTGGGCTGCCTCCAGTTATGCAGCCCTAAGGCAACTGCATTGGCCCGATCGGGCCCCCCGGCTCCACGCGACACAAGCCAGGCGGGAGAGGCAGGGTGCGCGCGATCGGATCGACCGCTTGAGGAGCCCCATGGCCACCACCCGCACCCGCAAGACCGCGCCCAAGACGGCTGACGCCAGCCCGACCAGCGACGCGACCGCCAAGCCCGCCACCGTGCCGGAACCGGCCGCCATCCCGGACGCCGCCCCCCTGGAACCGCCGCTCGTCGAGGAGGCGCCGGAGCCCCCGGCGCCGAACTCGTACGTCACCCCGACTGAGGTCATTCCCGACGACCAGCACCTGGCGGAGGTGATCCTCGACGACTCGACGGGTCAGCCGCCCGCTGACCTCGACAAGGTCTTCGTGCCTCTCACGCCCCTCGGGTCCGCTCTCTCGTGCACGATCCGGCTGGTCGAGCAGACGTACCTCGGCCCCCACCACACGCCCGTTGTACGTCTCCTCCAGCCCAAGGGCGCCGTGGTGTCCGAGACCATCGCAACCCGCATCCTCAGGCGCCTCGAAGCGCAGGCGGCCAACACCGTCACGAGCGCGTAGGCGGCGCGGGTGTCGGTCTACGACCACAGGCCCCTGTGGGCCGGGGCGCATTGCGACCCGGTCCCCGCCGGGGGCACGGTCAGTCGTCTCGATTTGTACGCCTCCCCGGACCGGTCCGGGGAGGCCACCGCCTCCGTCTCCCTGGCCGTCCGGCTCCGGCCGGGCATCTACCGATTCGTCCTCCCGACGGTTCCGGCGGGCAGGTATTGGGGCACGGTCACCTTCGCCCCGAACTCTGCGGCGCAGTCTGTGACCGACACCTCCGTGATGCTCGACCTGCCGACGGGGCAGGGACTCGTGGCCTCGCCCGAGGCCGTCGCCGACGCCCTCGGCCTCCCGCTGCCGCTGACGCCCGCGCAGCGCACGACCTACGAGACGGAGATCCGCAACGCGCAGGCCGATGTCTCCGCCTATCTCAACCGGCCCATCATCCCGACGCTGACCACGCTCCGTGGGCTCCGTCCTCACGGGAGCGGGGACCTCGACGACGGGGCCACGTGGGCACTCGATCTCGACGACATCGCCGTGGTCGAGTCCTACCGATCCAATCCGGACGGCACGTACGACGTGGACCTCCTCGTCGGGCTCCACGGTGTCCAGGAGGACCCCGTCGTGCGGTACGTCGTCGCGCACGCCGCCGAAGCCATCCGGCAGCGCCCCGACGGCAGCGGCGCGGCAGGGCGCAGGGTGTCCTCGGTGAGCGCCGAGGGGCAGTCCGTCTCGTACGAGTCGACGCCGGCCACCGGGCAGGCAGGCGCGCCCCCGGTGATCGGGAGTCTCCACCGGCTTCGCCGTCTGACGTTCCAGCCCGTCCGCCGTCCAGCTCGCGCACCGTGGCCGTACTCCTCCGGCCGCACCCGTTCTCGGTTCTGACAGAAGGAGGACCGTGGCCGTCGTACTGCCCAACCGGACACTGGCCCTGTGCCCGCTCGCGCACCCCTGGGGGCGGGACGCCAACGGTGTCCCCGTCCCCCCTAGCCCTCATACGGCCCCGGCGCCGCGCGGCTCGTGGCCCGGGGGCGCCGCTGAGCAGCCCGACGCCACATGGTCCCTGCGTCTAGATCCTGCTGCTTGGCCGGTGGAGCCCGGCGACATCGTCCGCGACGAGACGGGTACGACGTGGACCGTGGCGACAGCCCGTCTCCATCGGGTTCCCGGCTGCCCGGCAGTCGACTACGTCCAGGTGAGCGCGACGCTGAACCCACCGAAGGTCCCCTGATGACGAAGTTCACCGTGAACCCGGCACTCGAAGCGATGCTCGCGCGGATGGTCGCTCCGCACGTTCAGCGCGTCGCCTTCCAGGTCGAGATCGAGGCGAAGCGGCTGGCGCCGGCGACGAAGCGATGGATCACGATGGCCGACGGTCAGGTGCGTCCGACGCACGCCAAGATGCAGGGCAAGGTCGTACCGGCCAACCTCCGGTTCTCCGTCCCGTCGATGGACTGGGACCGCCAGCACCGAGGCGTGGGCCGCGCCACGTACATGAAGGCACCACGCGACCAGACCTCCCGGGCCGTCGCGAACCTGAAGAACTGCCGCTGCACGGTGACGCTCGATCCCGAGGGCATCGCACGGAACATCAGCACCGGCCAGCCGGTCATCTCGGGGAAGAAGGTCACCGTCACCGTCACCGCCCGAGCCCCCATGGTGGTCGAAGCCGAGGTCGGAACCGTCTACCCCGACGGCCTGACGGCCGAGGGAACGCACTTCATGGCCCGCGCTGCCGCTGCCGTCGCCACCCGAACGTAGAAGCCCCGAGGCGACCACGCGACGCTAGCGGCCTCCACCGCCCAAGGTGCGCGCCATGACGACCAAGACCACCAAGACCCCGACCACGAACGCGCAGACCGACGGCACCGCCACGCCCGCGCAGGCCCGGCCGACGGAGCTGATCACCCTCTCCCACCACCTGAACATCGGCGGCACCGAGTACCCGCCGGGCTCCCGAATCCGGGTCGACGCCGACTACGCCCGCCGCCTTCACCGGCAGGGCTACGTGGCACGCGGCTGATGACGACCCTCGACCTGGCCGACACCGATCCCGTCTCGGCGATGCTGGCCTGGCTCCAGCACCACCCGCGCGTGGCCGAGGCCCTGGAAGGCCCTGGCCGCGTCTCCGGCATCCCCGAGGCTCCATGGCCACACCTGCGCGTCACGCACGGCCCCGGCGGAGACCTCCGGACCCTGACCTGGGCCACCGAGCCAGAGGTCACCCTGGAGGTCTACGGCGACCCAGGCGGCTGGCCCGGCCAGGCCGAGCTGCGCCGCATCCTCCTCACCTGCGCGACCGCGGCCACGGAAGTGGCCGAGGCCCCGCACAGTCCCGGCAGACCCGTCATCAGCGGCGTCCGCCCGTCCGGCACCCTTCTGTGGTCCCCGCTCGTCGACGGGCAGCCTCGGTGGCTTATCGGATTGCTGGTCACCATTCATCCGTAAGCGAAGCGCCAGAATAGATTCTTGCGGGGCGTCGATTTCAACGAGACAGTTCCCTTCGGGCCGCCCGCACTGCGTCCACGATTCGCCGCCACCCAGTGCGACTCGGAGTGGGGAGCGGGCTGGATAGCAACGCCCTTACAGCCGCTGCATCCCGGTCCATCGATTCACTGGAAGTAATCAGAGCCATCAAAGCCAATGCCCGCAGGGTCAGCGCCGCTGTTTCCCGGCTTACATCATTCATCGAACCATGCGCCGTAAGGTTTCGGACGTTGTCGCCCCCGTCCCCGAGGAGGAACGCCCTCAGGAACCGCTCCCAATCCTGATCAAACCCTGCTTCCACCAAGGGATCGAGCAGCACACCGAGCCCAGGGAATCCCCCCTTACCATCACCCACTGCCGCTCGATAAAGAGGTTGATTCAGCTCTAGCAGTAGGGCGCGCACGGCGGCCTCAACCCTCGGAACCGCAAGGTGGACCGAACTTTCAACTTCACCAACCCAATAAAGGATCAGGGACTTAGCCAGGACCCGCGCCAGACCAGAAGGAGATCCAGACTCGATCAGGAATTTCTCCAGGTCATCGCTAGAGGGAATCCCAAATCGCCCCACAATCAGATCCAATGCATCTGCCAGCAAGATCCCGTTGAAGCGAATGGAGAACTTCTCTGCCCGCAACCGCTCTTGCTGAAGCGCGTCCGCATCTCCGTCAAGCGTCCGAATCGGGAGGTCGTTAGAGTCGAACATGATGGTCGTCGCGATCTGGCTCACCATCGAATTCTTCAGCATGTTACGTGCAGTCGCCTCATTGGTGCGGTGATCACCGCTAGGCGAGTCTGTCGCGAACCACAACCTAAGGGCGCCGCACCATGTATCAACCTCGCGGAATCGGCGAAGAAAATTCTGGAATATTGCATTCGGAACCTTGAATTCGGTCCCGATGGTCTTCCACTCCACCGGCGGGGCAGACTGAAGGCGAGAAACAGCCACTCCCTCCAGATTTACCAAACTGTACTGTCGCGCTTTTGACGCTGCTTCATTCAGGTGGAACCTGGCGATAAGTGCATCCGACTCCTTGCTCGCGTCGCCTAGATGGGCCTTCACTTCCAGTTCATTAACATACTGCACACGCGCAATGTCGCCTGACATCCGTTTACGGATAACGATGGCAAAATCGCTGATCTCTCTCGTTGTGGCGTATGTCGATAGGGCCCGATCAATGAAGGTGCAGACCTTTTCCTCCATCGAGGACCCCTCCTTCCCTCGTCGGCCAGCAGCAAGGGCGTCAAGAAGGCATGCCACGATATAGGAATCATCACGGCGATCCAGTGCGCTTTCCGTCATATCCAACATTGCCGCGTTCACTTGAGGAGTAAGCGAATGGAGACCTAGAGAGCGAACAAGCTCCAGAGCCCTCAGCAATCCGTCACACTGCTCCGTCAGCAGGAGGCCCCCTCCCACCATCTCTAGATAAGCGTTCACAGCCTTTTCAGCGGCCCGATCCGGCCTGATCAGCTTAAGCGTAAACGCGATATCCGCACATCGCGCCTTGGCCACGGGGTGCGTGACGGTCGCAGTAAGCGCCTCCCACAGCGAACGCACATTAATGTCTGCGCTTTTCAGCGGGCGAGGAAAAATCGAAAGCCCTTCCACTGGGCCAAGTGTGGCGCCAGGACGTTGACCACCCAGGGGGCGCGCAGAAATTGTATAGGCGAAGGTGTTCGTCAATTCACGCACTGCTGCGAGACTCACAGGAAAGTGATGACTGGCGGCAATATTCCCGATGCGAAGACTCACCGCATGAATCGTCTCCGCTCCATCGCAGGCCATATCGACGATCTGAGCGAGAATGGGAACATCTGAGCTTTCATACTCATAAGCGTCAGCGGGGTTGCCTTCGGCCATACGTTCCTCCTGCAAGAGGGCTTCTTCCCTACAGCAAGAAGGTAGACCACTGACGGTCCGCTCGGGTCGAATTTAGCTCTGGACGTCAGAGACACAGGCGGTCAGGACAAGACACTAGCCCTCAACGCTCTCCAAGTTACCGGTGTCAGATCACCGGACTCTCAGGGAGCCCTCATGGCAGGCGAGACCGCCAACAACAACGAGATCCTCATCCCGTCTCTCACTCGTGTGTGGCTGGCCCTTGTCGGCACTGCCGCGCCGGCCGACGCCACCGTGGCTATGCCGGCCGGGTGGCGAGCCGTCGGCCTCACGACCGAGGACAGCTTGAAGTTCAACAGCGAGCCCAACTTCGAGCAGGTGCGCAGCGCGCAGAGCAGCTACCCGACCCGCACCTTCCAGACGCAGGACGCCTCGACGATCGAGGTGGACCTCCAGCAGTGGAGCGGCGACAACTTCCGGGCGGTGTACGGCGGTGGCGAGATCACGGAGATCACGGCCGCCGACACGAAGAAGCACTACCGGTTCACCCCGCCGCGCATCGGTGGCCGTACCGAGATCGCCGCGTGCATCGAGGTCATCGACGGCGGCAAGCACTACCGGTACATGATTCCGCGCTCGATGCAGATGGAAGGCGTGAGCAAGGACCTCGCCAAGACGAAGGAATCGGTCCTCCCCCTCCGTCTGGCCGTGCAGGGCGGCGACGACACAGACGCTTGGTACGTTGTGACTAATGATCCGGCGTTTGCACCTGCGGCTTAGTACCATGATCATGTGAGCCAGCATCCCAAGCCGATCGTCGTGAACCTTTCACCGGTTCAGGTAGACGAACTCAGGGCCCGCCTCGATCAGGACTACGACCGGTCAGGTGGGCCCGATGCCTGCTGGCCCTGGAAGGGTGGGATTGTCGTCGGCGGGTACGGGGCCTTCCACCTTCGTATCGGTGGAAGACGACGCCTCGTCAAGGCTCACCGTGCAGTGTTCGAACTCGTGACGGGTGAGTGCCCACCAACCGTCGATCACGCCTGCCATGGCTTGGACTGCCCTCAACCCGGCCCCTCCTGCCCCCACCGGCGTTGCGGAAATCCCGCCCATCTCAAGGCGGCCACGAACGCTGCGAACGCTTCGAGGGCGAATGCGGGAAGGCGCCACGAGGTCTGTCGAGCTGGCCACCCTATGGAGGAGGAAAACGTCTACATCTCGCCTTCGACAGAGGAACAACATTGTCGTGCGTGTGCGGCAGACCGAGCACGCGAGAATCGTGAGAGCGTCACCCTCGCGCGTAGTCATGTCCCACGTCAGCGCAGTTACCGACCTCGCGGCATGCCTCTTCCGGAGCTCGTCGCGTGGGCCTTGGAAGGACAAGACACGGCCAACTGCTGCTACTGGCCAGGACACGCCGACGCTGGATACACAACAGTCACCGTCGGTAAGAAGCGCATGGCCGCTCACCGCTTGGTCGTCGAAGTGCTCCGGGGGCCGATCCCCGATGGAATGGTGGTCGACCACACCTGTCACGTACCAGGCGAGTGCCCGGGTGGGCCACTGTGCCCACATCGCCCGTGCATCAATCCCGAGCACCTTGAGGTCGTGCCTCCGGCCATGAACACCAGCATCGCAAGAGCAGCCCGACTCAGACCGGAGCAGTGCAAACGAGGCCACGTGTTCTCCCCTGAGAACACGTACACCGACTCCCGAGGAAGTCGCCACTGCCGGGCCTGCGCCGCCGAGCGGGCCCGCACCGCACATAAGAAGGAGCCGAGGCCGCCACGGGACCGATGCAAGAACGGACACGAGTTGACCCCGGACAACATCGTCGTCTCGGGCCAAGACAACAAGCAGCGTCGCTGTCTCCAGTGCAGGCGAGACCGATCGGCCCGCTACGAAGCACGCAAGCGAACTGCGACCAGAACCACCTGATCATCCACAACAGGCCTCTCAACGACAGGACGCGACACAAGGCCCAGAAGCCTGCCAGTGTCCGCGCGCTGCCGCACCCCGCGACTCAGCACGCACACGAGAGGCCCGCACCATGTCCTTCGTCATCGACCTCGACGCCGCCGCGCGCCGCGAGGCCAAGCACCCGCACGGCATACCGGTCGTGTTCGGCGGCGAGCAGTTCCTGTACCCGGCCGAACTCCCGGCGAAGGCCCTCGACCCGCTCCTCGCCGACGAGCTCGACCTCGTCGGGCTGCTGCGCGACATCTTCGACGCGAGCGAGAACCCGACCGCCGCCACCATCATCGACCTCCTGTTCAAGCGCTCGCGGCTGCCGCGCCAGTTCGTCGACGCGATCTACCAGGTGCACCGAACCCTGCTGGGCGCGGAGCAGTACGCGCGGTTCGAGGATCTGAACCCGTCGGTCGCCACGTACGTCCGCGTCACCGTCGCCCTCGTCAAGGTGTACGGCCTGGACCTGGGAAAGTCCTTCGGACTGGTCGGCTCCTCCGAGACCGATGGGGAGACGTCGAGTCCGACCTCGCCCGCTTCTACGGCATCGACGCCCGCGGAGTCTGGCGCGAGCCGGGAGAACCCGGCTTCCTCGGACTGAGGCGCCTAACCGTCCTGGTCGACGGCCTCCCCGAGGACTCCCGTACCCGATCCGGCCCGATCGACGGCTGGACCAAGGAGACCGAACTCCTCGCGCAGCTGATCGAAGAGGTCAGCATCCTGGCGGCCGACCGGCGACGAGCAGAGCCGACGTCCATCCCTCGCCCGTACAACCCTGCCGACACCGCCTCGAAGCGGGCCGGCAGCCCGCCGCAGCAGTCCTCCCCGGGCAGGGGGCACAAGGCCATGCTCGCGGCGGCGATGCAGAGAGGTATGGTCCGCAGTGCCTGAGGGTCTTCAGGCTGGCCGCCTGGACGTGCCGGTCGTCGCCGACCTCAACGGCTTCGCCCGCACGCTGCGTAGGAAGGTCGAAGCCGCCGCCGAAGGCTTGGCCGTCAAGGTCAAGGTCAAGGTCGACGCCAAGCACCTTCGCAGGAAGCTCGACGACGCCGTCAAGGAGGCGTCGAAGGGGCTCTCCGCGAAGGTCAAGGTCAAGATCGACGACCGGCGGCTTCGCGCGGAGCTGGACACCGTCGTCCAGCAGGTCGGCGACACCGACGTCCGCGTGCCGGTCACCGCCGACGACGAAACGGACGGCGGGCGACGCGGCGGTCTGCTGGACCGAATCCGCGCGCTGATCCAGGGTGCGCAGGGAGAGGCCGACCGCACCCCCGTCGATGTACCGGTCCAGATGCGGATGCCGCGTGGCCGGGGTTCGCTGCGAACGCTGCTCTTCGGTTCCCTCCTATCGGTCGCTCAGCCCGCAGTGGCCGCGCTGGGCCAGTACGCGGCGGGACTGACCGCGCTGGTCTCGGCCGCCGCGCCGACCGTCGGTGTCCTTGGGGCGCTCCCCGGCCTCATCAGCGCGACGGGCACGGCCGCTATCGGCACGGTGGTGGCCTTCAAGGGCTTCGGGGAGGCTCTGAAGCAGACCTTCAAGGCCCAGCAGCAGGCAGCGGCTGACGGCAAGGTCACCGAGGCACAACAGAAGGCCCTGGAGCAGGCCCTCGACGGCCTCTCGGGCTCCGCCCGCAAGTCGGTCGCAGCCGTCGGGTCCCTGAGCGGTGCTTGGCGTGAAATGCGCCAGTCAGTGCAGGAACGCTTCTTCTCCCAGGTCTCGGACGAGATCAAGCCCCTGTCGAACTCGGTGCTCCCGCTGCTGAGGTCCGCGCTCGGCGACAGCGCAGGGCAGTTGGGCAACCTCGCCAAGCGCGGTGCCGAGTTCATGCAGTCGGGCCCGTTCCGCGCCGACTTCAAGCAGATCGCCTCCAGCAACAGCACCGTGGTCGGTCACATGGCCGACAGCCTCGCGAACCTCGGCCGAGCCGGCGTCGACCTCCTCGTCACCGCGGGCCCGCTCACCGAGTGGGTAGGCAGCGGCATCAAATCGCTGACCGCGCACGCGCGAGCGTCCGTCCAGGCCGGTCGCGAGACAGGGGCGCTGGCACGCTTCTTCGACAACGCGCGGGAGAAGTCGGCCCAGCTCGGCCGCTCGACCTGGAACCTGGTCAAGGGCCTGGGCGGCGTCGGCCGGGTCGCGCAGGACACCGGCAACGCTCTCCTCGACGGCTTCGAGGGCACCACCCTGCGCTTCAGGAGGTGGGCCAACTCGACCAAGGGCCAGCTGTCGATGAAGCAGTTCTTCAGCGACGCCGCCCCGACGTTCCACGAACTCAACCGCCTGGTCGGCGACTTCGTGAGGGGCCTGGGGCGCGCCGCGAAGGACAACGGCGTCACGGACCTCATTCGGCAGATCCGTGTCGAGCTGATGCCGGCCCTGGGCACCTTCTTCAACTCGCTCGGCCAGTCGATCGGGCCCGCAGTGATCAGCCTGGTCTCGAACCTGGCCACCGCGATCGGGAACTTGTCGGCCGCCGGGACTGGCCTCGGCGTTCTCCTCATGGCCTTCAACGGCCTGCTCCACGCCTTCAATGCGCTCACCGACGCCTTTCCCCTGCTGAACACGGGGCTCGCTGTCCTCCTCGGCACGGTGCTCGCGCTCAAGGTCATCTCCGGCGTCACGAGCATGCTGAGAGGCTTCGGCACATCCGTCATGGCTGCGGCGCAGTCCGCTACTTCGCTGGGCACAGTCATGCGCGGGACGCCTGGGGCGGTCGGACCGTCGGTGACCTTGTGGCAGCGGATGGGAGCCGCGTACCGCACCGCTTCCGCCGACGGTGGTCGCCTGACCGGTACGCTGCGAGGCATCGGGTCCGCGAACCGGGTTGCCTCCACCGCTATCGGCGGCATGACCTCCGCGCTCGGCGGCCCCCTGGGCATCGCGATAGCCGGTGTGACGATCGGGCTTGGACTGCTAGCGGCGAAGCAGGAGGCCGCTGCCCGGGCGGCAGCCGCGCACGAGGAGCGGATCAGCTCCCTGGCCCAGGCCCTCGCGGACTCCAACGGCCAGATCGACGCGAACGTCCGCGCGCAGGCGGCGCAATACCTCCAGGACGTGAAGCTGTCCGACGGCAAGGGCAAGCTCGTCGACACCCTTCGAGCGGCTGACGTCACCCTCAAGCAGGTCACGGATGCCTATCTCGACCAGGGCGGCTCGATCGAGGGCCTGGAGACGAAGCTGCGCGGCCTGGCCAAGGAGACCGAGCACTACGTGTCGATGGGCCCCAAGGCCGACGTCCTGAAGATGACCCCCCAGGGCGAGAAGTACCAGGCCGCGGCGGACGCCCTGAAGGGCATGAGCGGCGAACTGGACAAGTCGAAGGCCAAGGCCAAGGAGCTGAACGAAGCCGTCAACGGGACGGCAAGCACCGGCTCCTCCGCCTACGACAGGCTCCAGTCCGCCGTCCAGGGCTACAGCGACAAGACGAAGAGCGCCGACGAGCGCACCGCCAGCCTGCGCCGCGCGCTCGATGCCCTCAACGGCAACGCGCAGAGCTTCCACGACGCCTCCGCGCAGCTCAACTCGGTGATGCTCCAGATCGACGAGACGATGAAGGGCAACATCGACCGCGCCGAAGGATGGGGCGCGGCCCTCGTCGACAACGACGGCCTGGTGAACACCAGCACGCGCAACGGTCAGACCCTCAACTCCCAGCTCACCGAACTACGCGACTCGATGCTCGGGGTCGCGACCCGCGCTCAGGAGGCGTCCGAGCAGGGCATGATGCCCATGTCCGAGGCGATGGACAAGAGCCAGGCGGCGATGGAGCGGGCCCGCGCCAAGGCCATCCAGCTCGCCATGGACATGAACATCCCCGAGGCTCAGGCGAAGGCTCTCGCGGACCAGATGGGTCTGGTACCCGAGACCATCACCACCCTGATGACCACCAACGGCATCCCCGAGTCCACCGCGCAGATCCTCGGGCTGCGCTCGAAGCTCGAAAGCCTCGGCGCCGGCAAGTCGATCACGGTCAACGCGCCGACGGCGGAGGCCCGCAAGCAGCTCGAACTTCTCGGGTTCTCCGTGCAGAGCATGCCTGGCGGGAAGAGCGTGCGGATCACCGCCCCGACGAAGGGCGCCCGTGCTGATATCGGGGCGCTGGCCACGGACATCGCGAACGCTCCGAACCGGAAGAACGTCACGGTGAGCGCCATCATCACGAAGGCGACGGGCGATCTCACCTCGATCCGGAACAAGGTCGCGGAACTGCCTCCCGGCAAGAAGCTGGTGATGGAGGCGCCGACCGCCACGGCGCAGCAGATGATCAAGGACCTGGGGTTCAAGGTCAAGGAACTCAAGGGCAAAAAGGTCGAGATCAGCGCGCCGACCGGGTCGGCGGTGACGAACGTCGAGACCATCCAGCGGAAGATCAACAGCCTCACCGGTAAGACGGTGAACGTCACCGTGAAGTACTCGACGTTGGGCAAGCCGTACGTCTCCGAGCACGCGGACGGCGGGATCGTGAAGTACGCCGACGGCGGCATCCGCCTGCTCGGTAGCCGCATCAAGGCGTTCGCGAACGGCAGCGAAAGGCATGTCGCCCAGATCGCCCGCGCGGGCGAGATGCGGCTGTGGGCGGAGCCGGAGACCTACCCCGGCGAGGCGTACATCCCCTTGGCCCCGTCGAAGCGGAAGCGCTCGGAGGAGATCTTGGGCACGGTGGCCAGCTACTTCGGCGGGACGGTGGTCTACCCCGGCCGGAACACCCAGCAGTTCGCGGACGGCGCGGTGCGGCTCCACCAGTCTGCCCGGCCCGCTCCCGCCGCGCGTGCTGCGCCTTCTGCTGGCCCGGCACCTGCGCTCGTCGGAGGAGACCTGAACCTGACCATGACGAACGGGACCACCGGTCCGGCAGAGGCGCTGAACGACGCGCTCTTCGAACTGCGCCGGATCAGGCGAGGAGGTGCGTATGCCTCCGGCTGAGGGCGAGTGGACCTTGTCGTACGGCGGAGACGGGATCATGCCGGGCGCGACGCTCACGTTCGGCTCGTTCCGTACGGGGTACTACCTGCTGGACGAGGTCGACATCGCGTACGGCGACATCGACGCCGGGGACGTGCCCATGCCTCGCCAGGACGGCATTCGCTTCGGTCTCGACTACCGGCCCGGCGCCACCCTGACGTTCGAGGTCGGCGTGGACGCCGTGGACCAGGCCGCAACCCGGCACGGCCGCCACGGCGCTGTCCTCGATCGCGTCTCCGCCCTCGCCCAGGCCTGGGACGCCGAAGCCGTACGGTCCCGCTTTGGAACCCCGGCCGTGCTGTCGACCATGCAAGGCGGACGGGCCCGCCGTTTCTACGGGCGGCCGCGCAAGTTCGCCCCCGCGTCTTCCAGGCTGACGCGCCAGGGCTACACCCCCGTTGTTGCCACGTTCGCGGCGGTCGACGGGATCGCGTACGACGACGTCGAGCAGTCGATCCGCATCGACCTGAACCCGCCGCCGCACCGGGGTCTGGTGGGTCCGCTCACGACTCCGCTGACGATGACCGGCCAGTCAGTCAGCCGCGCCCCCGGCGAGGTCGTCATCGAGGGAAACCGCCCTACGTGGCCGGTGATCACGGTCACCGGCCCCATCAGCCAGCCCGTGGTCGATGTCCTGGGACGGTGGAGACTCGGGCTCGACCTCGCGCTCGCAGCGGGAGAACGCGTGGTGATCGACCCCCGTCCATGGGCCCGGACCGTGCTGCGCAACGGCAACGCCTCCGTTGCCGGTTCCCTGTACCGAAGTGCGCCGCTCATGCCCCAGATGCGGCTGCCCGTGGGCCGGCAGGACATCGTCCTGAGAGGCGTGGACGAGACCGGCACCGCGCACATGACGATCGCCTGGCGGAACGCCTACACGTACCTGTAGTTCCACAACGCGACGCAAGCCCTCCCCGCCGGTGACCATCCGGCCTCTGTCACCGAACTTGGAGGTCGTCATGGCGTGGGACTCGGTCCCGTGGTTCACCGAGGGCGGTGCCGAGCACTCGAGCGAGATCGCCCGCGTCCTGGCGTACGCCGCTTTCGGCGGCGCCGAGGGGATCATCGGCGCGGGCGACCTTCAAGTGCGGGCGCTGGCGGCACCAGCGGCTGCGGTGAACGTCCTCCCGGGAGCGTGCGCGATCCTGAACCGGGCGGCTGGAGGCGCGTACCAGGCGTACGCGGCGCGCCTCCCCAGCGCGGACCAGGTACCGGTGGCCGCGACCGGGGTGTCGAGCCGGTCCGACCTGGTGATTGCCCGGATCGAGAACCCGAACTCGGCCGGCGAGACGTGGCCGCTCCCGAGCGATCCGAAGATCGGCCCGTACATCCACACGCGGATCGTCTCCAACGTTCCGCCCACGACGACGAGCATTCGGCAGGTCCGACCCGGCGACTCCGCGATCACCCTCGCGCGTATCGACATTCCGGCGAACACCTCCACGATCACGCAGGGCATGGTCAAGGACCTGCGGGAGATGGGGAACCCGCGCAGTCGGCGCCGTCTCTACACCGCCTCACCGGCCGGCGATCAGAACTGGGCGGGCAACTCCGTCGGGCAATGGGTGGCTTGGCCGCCGGCCGCACACTGGAGCGTGGAGGTCCCGCTGTGGGCGACGAAGGCGCGGATCGTGCTCACGCTCGCTGGCGTCCAGGCGCTGCGGTCAGGCGTGTGGGGTGCTTCGGCATGGAAGCTCGGCACCCGTCAGGGGCAGTCCGTGCAGTTCGATACAGGGACCACGGACGGCTCCGAGCGACTGCACCTGATCTCCGCCGACACGGTGACGCTGCCTGCGGAGTTCCGCGGAACCGTGCAGCACCTCAACGGGATGATCTCGTTGGACGACAACAACCCAGGCACCCTTCAGGCCGACGTCGTCACCACCTGCATCGCCGACATCGAGTGGGTGGAAGACCCGTACGAGGACGAGACCTGATGGCCTGGAGGTTCATCGCGCAGCGCGCGCTCCCGGAGACGGTCATCGACTGGGACGTGCCGCTCTCGCTCTCGTCGAATCCCCGGCGGGATCTCTCCGGCCCTGGCAGTCTGACCGGCACGATCGAGCCAGAGTACGCGCGGCTGATCGGCCCCGACGGCAATCCGATGATCCAGGAATGGGGCACCAAGCTGTACTTGGAGATCGACGGGTACCTCCGGTGGGGTGGCATCGTCACCAAGACGTCGTACGAAGGCGCGAAGGCCACGATCGCGGCTGAGGGCTTCTCCTGCTACCCGCACGGCATCCCGTACGAGGACCACATGATCTCCGGCCAGCTCATCACCCCGAAGGACCCGTATGCCGGGAAGGACCGGAACCACGACGGGTGGATCGACGGCAATAAGGGCGTCCAGCGGACCCCACCGCCTCCGAAGCCGTACGGTGGCCCGAGGATCGACGTCTACGACGCGTTCCGCAACATCTGGAACCACGTGCAGTCGAGGCCGTACGGGAACATCGGTCTCGTCATCGACGGTCACGATCTGGGCGAGAAGCTCGGAGCGGCCGACGGCTCCGACCCGTGGGAACTCGCCTGGTGGGACAACCCCGACTGCGGCCAGATCCTCGACACCCTGACGCGTACCACCCCGTTCGACTGGACCGAGACCCATGCCTGGTCCGGCGGGGGCAACGCGATCTCTCACCGCCTGACCCTCGGACGGCCCCGCCTCGGCCGGAAGCGCCGTGACCTGCGATTCGCGGGCGACGAGAACATCGTCGCCATCGCCCGACCCGAGGGCATGGGCGACGACTTCGCCAACGAGGCCGTCGTCCTCGGCAAGGGCGAGGGCCGCAAGATGGCCCGCGCCCAGGTCCACCGCTACGACGGACGCCTCCGCCGCGTGGCGACCCTCGCCGACAAGACCCTCTCCTCCGCCGTGGCGTTGACAGCCCGCGGCCAGCGGGAGCTTGCCGGCCGGACTCAAGCGCTCCAGATCCCCAGCATCCAAGTCGTGGACCACCCCAACGCCCGGTTGGGTGCCTGGCAACTCGGAGACGACATTCGAGTCCAGGTACACGTCCCCTGGGTCGGCGACGTCGATGTCTGGCACCGGATCCTCACCGACGAGATCAGCGCCGACGGCATCAGCACGCTCACCCTGAAGCGCTCCGACGCCTTCCACTACTGACCGAGACCTTCAGCGCGCGACACAACCCGTGCAGCCGTTCAGGATCCCGGCCATGGTCAGGATCCTCGACACCAGCTCGGCAGCCGAGCAGATCGCGCAGGTGCTGAACAGCATCGACCTTCGGGTCCAAGCCCTGGAACGCACCACCCAGGCGTCCCACACGTCGATCGAGGGCGGATCGATCGACATCTACGACGAGACCGGGCAGCTCAAGGGGTCCGTCGGCGTGCAGCCCGACGGCGGTGTCGCGCTCGTGCCGGTGAACACCCCGCCCCCACCAACGCCGACGGCCCCCACGGTCGAGCCCGTTCTCGCTGGTCTCGTCATCGGCTGGGACGGGCAATGGGACGACTCGTACACCACCCCCAGCGACTTCGCGCTCGTCCAAGTCCATGTCGGCCCGACCGCTGAGTTCACCCCCGACATCACGACCCAGGTGGCGACGATCACAGCACCGCTCGGCGGGACCGCCACCGTCGCGATCGAGGGCTACACCCCGGTGTGGGTTCGGCTCGTCGCTGCGAACTCCGCGGCCATCGCTGGCCCGCCGTCGGCGGCCGCGCAGGGAACACCCCGGCAGGCAGTCGGCCAGGACCTCATCGACGGCATCGTGACGGAGCTGAAGCTGGCTCAGGACGCGGTGACCGCCGCCAAGATCGCGCTCGGCGCCGTCGGAACGCCTGCCCTGGCCACTGGCGCCGTGACGACGGAGAAGCTGACCGCGCTCGCTGTGACGGCGGAGAAGATGGCAGCGCTCGCCGTCACCACGGAGAAGCTCTCGGCGCTGGCGGTGACGGCCGACAAGCTCGCCGCGAACTCGGTGACGGCCACGAAGATCCTCGCCGGGACCGTCGACGCCACCCACGTCAAGGTGGGGTCCCTCACCGCGGACCGGCTCGCGCTGGGCACCGACGGCAACGTCATCGCCGACCCCTCGTTCGAAGGCGCACTCTCCGACGCACGCGTCGCAGGGAACCCGCACTGGAGCATCACCACCCCGGGAAACCGCAGCCCCCGCGCCGCTCAGGTCGACGCCACGAACGCGACCGCGGTGACCCGCTCCCTCACGCTCGCCCGACTGCCCGCGGTTCCCGGCCAGAAGGTGTGGCTCAAGACTGACTACCTGGCATCCGCGAACTGGGCTGGAGCCCGCATCAGCATCGCCGGGCAGTGGCTTGACGCCGCCGGAACGGTGCTGGGGGCCAGCACGATCGCGACCGCCGACGATGCCGTGATCCGGGATGCCTGGACGACGCTGAGCGGCGCTCCGGCCGACGCCGCACCCACCGGCACGACCGAGCTGCGCGTGACGCTCTCCACGGTCGACTCCTCGGCCGGCACCGTGCAGTACGACAACACGTCATGCCGCATCGTCATGTCCTCCGGAGCCGTCGGAGCCCGCGCAGAAGTCTCCCCCCAGGGGCTGCTGCTGTACGACGTCACCGGTGACGAGGCCGTCGCCCTGGTCACCGGCCGCCCGAACTACCTCACCCTGTCGAACAACGGCCTGCCCGTGGCCACGATCGCGGAGAACGGCGACGCCGGCTTCGCAGACCTCGCTGTCGCCGGGAAGCTGACCATCGCCGGCGACCCGATCGAGGAGCACCTCACGCTCGGCGCCCGAGGGATCGTCGCCCTCGACTGGCAGGCCTCATCCGTCTCGGCCAGCTCCACGGACTACGGATTCGTGGAGCTCGCCTTCGACGCCGAGGACGACCGCACCTACCGCATCGTCCTGGACTGCTACGCGGACCCGAGCGTCGCAGGCGGCGAGCTGTTCTTGACGCTGCGGGACAGCGGCTCCGCGACCCCGACGATCTCCTCCAACCAGATCCAGTCCGCGGTCTACCCAATCACCGGAGCCGGGTACCAGCGCGTCCGGATGGAGTGCATCAAGCGCGGCTCGGACTTCGGCGGCGGGCTGCGCCGCCTCCTGACCACCTTCCGTGTGCAGAACGGACCTGCCGGCCAGACCGTGCGTCTCTTCGGCGGCTCCAACCACATGGGGCACATGTACGTCGAGGACGTCGGCCCCTACGTCCCGGAGACCGGCCAGTACAACACCGGCGGCGGCAGCTCCACGCCCCCGGTGAAGCGATATACCAAGACGTACTCCGCGACCTGGTCCGGCTCCTACAGCAGCCGCGGCTCCTACAACTCGCATTGGGGCAACAAGTGCTACCAGGGCCGCTACAGCTCCACCAACGGGATGCAGGCCTCGCTCATCGGCTTCTCCTCCGCGCTCGCCACTGACCTGGCTGGGGCCACGATCACCAAAGCGGAGGTCTACCTCTACTTCGATCACTGGTACCAGAACTCGGGCGGAACCGCCGTCATCAAGGCCCACAAGCACAGCAGCCGCCCCGGCTCCTTCTCCTCCGACGGAGAAGCCATGTCGATCGGCTGGGGCAAGAACGTCGGCAAGTGGGTCGACATCACGAACGTCTTCGACAGCACCACCTGGCGCGGTATCGCCCTCGACCCCAACAACTCCGGCACCGCGTACTACGGCCGCGCCCGCGGCGCCGGCGAAACGTACGCCCCCCAGCTCCGCGTCACCTACACCAAGTGAGGAACCCCGTCATGCCGATCTCCACGCTCCTCGACGAGCACAACCGCCTCGTCCGCAACACGACCTTTGCCGCGCGCGTGCGTACCGCGTTCACCCGCGTCGCCCGCGAGGTCCTGGCCGAGGACCCTCAGACGCCCGGGAACCCCCTGCGCGTTGGTCTCGCCCGCAGCATCCTCAACCCGGGCGACTTCACCAGCCCGGGATACGCCCCCACGATTGCTGCCGACCCGATCGTCTCGACGACCGCGGCCGCCGGCTTCCTCCCGACCGATCCCGACAGCGCGCAGGGCGCCGTCACCGACGCGCAGATCCTCGACGCGGTGCGAGCGGCCTGGGACGTCATCGCCGGCGTCACACCCGCCTGACGGCAGCAGGCGACACAAGGCGCGGCGGCCCGCACCGTACGCACTGCGGGGAGCCGCGGGCCCACTCCGGGCTCCGGCTCCCGCGCACCCACATTCGATCGATAACACAGGGAGGGCCAGTGGCAGGGCTCGTGTCGGCAGCACCCCTGCTCGCCCCCCTCTTCGGAATGATCGGCGTCCTCGGAGGCGCCTGGCTCGCCTACCGGCAGACCAAGCGGAAGAACGACAGCGACGCGACCACCAGCGCGGTCAAGACCGTGACGGACGGGTTCACCAGCCTGCTGGAGCAGCAGAGGGCCGTCGCCACCCAGACCCTGGACCGGATGGCCTCGCTGGAAGCGAAGTACTCCGACCTCGAACGACGCGTCGAGGACCTACAGGAGGAACAGCGCCAGTGGCGCCGGTGGAAGGCGAGCGCGATCGAGTACATCCACGACCTGCGTGGTCTCGTACGAACCACGCTGGGCCGCACGGCCCCGGAGCCGCCTGCGGAGATCGCGGCGGACGTCGAGCAGCGCGAGTCCGCACGCCCCTGAGCACGAGACGCAACCGTGTCCCGTCATCCACGCTCACGCCCTTCCATCTCCATCATCGGAAAGGGCACACACCATGTCGCTCGTCGACTCCCTCACCACCGGCGCCCAGGTCGGCGCCCTCCTGCCGCTGCTGACCGCGATCGTGCAGCGACCCGTCTGGTCGCCCCAGGTCAAGAAGATCGTCGCCGTCGTCCTCGCGCTCGTCGCTGGCGTCGTGACGGTCGCGGCGTCGGGTGGCTGGCAGCAGTTCCAGCACGGCTCGCTCACCTTCGCCACGATCATCGCCGTGCTCACCGTGTCGCAGAGCACCTACGACCTGCTGTGGAAGCCGTCCCGGATCGCTCGGGTGATCGAGCGCGCCACGACTCCCACCAAGGCGGACCTCCCCGAGTAGATCGGCGCGGGCCCTGCGGGGGCCAGCGAGCCAAACAGTCGAAACCACGACGGGTCGCCGACGGCCGGGGAGCGGCTGCTGCGGCCAGTCCTCCGTCGACGTCGGGGGCTCAGAACCTGTCGAGCGAGTCGGACCAGCAGTCGGCGCAGAGCAGGTCGTCCTCGGCGCGGGGCTGAAAGGGGAAGGTGCAGCGGATGCAGTTGTCGAGCCCGGTGAACTCCTGGGAGCAGGCGAAGCAGAACTCGTACCGCTTGTCCGGGTCAGCTGCGAAGTAGACCTCGTCGAGCAAGGCGTGCGCTCCGCACTCCGGGCAGTAGGAAGCCGGGTCGCAGCTTCCGTCGTTGTCCCAGGGGCGCCCGAGGACGTCGACGGCGTACTCCAGGAGGAACGCCTCGGGTTTCCAGGGCCGCACGCATATGCGGCACTCGACCTCGCCGCCCTGGGCGATCAGGGCCCACTGGTCGCAGTCGGGGCAGCGCAGTGTGTAGTGCTTGAGCTCCGCGAGTACGGGTTTGAGCGTGGCCATCCTGGCTGCGACGTAGCCGTTGATGCGCGGGACGCCCTCTCGGACGAACCGCATCTCTTCTTCCAGGTGGGCGGTGTCGTCCTCGCTGAGCTCCGTCCGGAGGTGGTCCTCGATGAAGCGGAGAAGGAACTCCAGGACGACGGCCGAGCGGGTCTCGGCCGCCGCAGCGCTCAGTGTGCCGCCGAAGTGGGCGAGCTTGTTCCGCTCCTTCGCGAGCCGTTCGATAGCCGTCTTCTCCCGTTTTACGATCTTCACGCCCTGCTTCTTGAGGAGCGAGATCGCGATGCCGGGTCCGATGCTGGTGAAGTCGCCCGTCTTGTAGGCGGATTCGTCGGCCTCCTCGGGTTTGAGGAAGACGAGCGTCCAGTCGGTGGAGGCGAGGCACGCCTTGAGGAGGATTTCGGTGGCGGCCTGGAGGTGGAGCACGGCGAACTTCACGGCCCGTGGATCCGGCTCCGGGCCGTCCAGGTGCTCGACGACGCTTCGCAGGAAGTCGAGGCCGTTACGCACCGCAGGGTAGCTGAGTTCAAGTTCAGGGGTCTTGTTGCTCATGCCGGCCACTCTGCGACGGTGGCCGGGGCCTGGGGAGCGAAGTACGGCTTGTAGTCGGGGTGGTGACGGTATCCGGCGGCGATGTAGCGCAGGGCCTGACCGAGGCCGTCGGCGACGCCGGTGGCGTAGTCGGGGGCCGCCCCGTCGAGGTGGGGGAGGATTCGCCGATAGGTGGTCAGCAAATCGCCGACGCCGTGGGCGAGGTCTTCGGACGGTCCGCCCATCCCGAGGTGCATCAGGCGGCCAGTGACGAAGGCGACCAGCTCCTCGTTCTGCTTGCGCTCGCTCGGCTGACTGTTCCTATCGCTAACGATCAAGGTCTGAGCCCCCGCTGACATGTCGCGTCCCGAGCCTCCCTCAGGTACCTCGCATTTTCCCACGGAGAGGACCTACGCCATGGCGCTCGTCGGGTCCCTCGCCACCGACACCAGGTCGGCACGCGAGCCCGACGGGGGCCGGCGGGTACCATTCGCTTTCAGGTGGCCGCCTCGCCGCCGATCTCACTGCGTTGAGGACTGCTTGTCGGTTCCTGGGAATGCTTTCGTACTCCCGGGTCGGGCCGACGGGACCAACAGCCCGAGACCACGGCGCGCCGCGCAGGCGCGCAGGGCCGGGGAGCGGCTGCTCCTGCGATGAACCGGCACACGGAGTGGGATCGGTTGCGAGGCGGCCACCGCCACTATCCCGAGCCATGTCTCGGGGCCGCCGCGACCAGGAGGAATCGTAGGGATGGCCGAGCAGCCGCCTGCCGAGCAGGTATCGGCACGGGCCGAACGCCTGACGAAGATGACCCACCAGGCGTTCTACGACGCCTGGGTGGCCTTCGTCCGAGGCGAGACGGATCGCCGGGTCTCCCGCGATGTCCAGGCCGCGGCCTTCTGTGCTCCCCCCGTGGCCAGCCGCACCCTGGCCACGGCGAATCGCGCAGCCCGCGAGTTCAAGGCGCTCCTGCCCAAGAGTTCGGAAGAAACGAAGCGCGAGTACCAGGCCCGCATCAACACCTTCCGCGATCAGCTCAAGGCCGCCCGTCAGCCCGTGGAAGCAGCCGTCGAGGACCTGGCGCTCGACGAGGCCGAGTTCCTGGTCCAGCTCGACGACGAGGCGTTCGTCGAGGAGTGGAGAGGGTTCGTGGTGGACAGCGCCGGTCGTGGTCCGCGCGCCGGCCGCGACCTCGTCCAGGGGCTCGCCTTCCGCAACCCTGAGGTCGCCCCGCGCACCTTCGCTCTTGCCGAGCGCATGATGAGCAACCCGCTCGCTTTCCTGCCGAAGGTGGAAGGCGAGTCACGCAAGGCGCAGGAAGCCCGGGTATCGCAACTGTGCTCCCGGCTCGAAGCCGAGTTGCGCTTCCTGCGCTACTCCCTGGACTACGCGGAGGCGCGCTGGGGCCGGTTGCCCTCGGCGCCGAACCATCGGCTTCAGGCGATGCGGTTGCTCGCCGAGAACCACCCGGAGGAGTTCTCGCGGTTGCTCCACGCTGTCCGCGCCGACTCGCACCAGGCGCGCAAGGAGGCGCGCGAGCAGCGCCGCTTCGAGCGACGCCACCCGCAACCGGCTTCCTGACCCACCACGCGTACCGCCGAAGGGGCGCGCCCGCGATGAGGCGCGCCCCTTCGGTATGCCCGCCTGCTTCGGGATGCGCAACCCCCTCGGGGCGTCCTCACATCGACGGACCGCAACGCGCACGTTCCCGCAGGTCAGGTGGTTGCGCGCAACTAGTTGCTCCTAGGGGTGGGCGGCGTCGTGGTGGCGCGAAGTTGCCGAGAGTAGGTGCGGGTGCGCATCGGCGCGCGTCCGCCGCCGGCGGGTTGAGCGCCCCCGCCCGCGCCTGAACGCTCGGGATCGCTCGGGCGCGCGCCGGCCGCCCCGTCGGGACCCGCCCGCCGGACCCCGGTTGCTCTTCGGACAGGTGGGGTGCGCTCCGGTGGACAGCGGGCGGGCAACTCAGGCGCGCCAGGATGAGCAACGGCGCTCCGGGGTGCGCGGGCGGAATCGGCTGAGGCACGCGCCTGCGCGATCCAGGGATCACGAGGCGCGCGCCTCAGGTCCGGCGGGCGCTCACGGGCGCGCCGAGTTGTCGCGCGTCCGGTCAGTCGGTGGCGGCCAGGTCGGCGTGCAGGGACTCGAAGAGTTGCGCGATCTTCAGCTCCGGGGTACCTGCGCGGCGGTACGCGTCGGCAATGTCGTGGTGCCCGTCGGTTTCCAGGAGGTCGGCGACTTGGCGCCGGTGCCGGGCGACGTGGTTGCGCAACCGCGTCATCGTCACGGTGCCCTCGGTCGTGAGGGAGGCGAGGTGGTCCTCGCGGGTGATCCCGAGGGTGCGCGCCTGGATCTCCGCCTCGGTGAGCAGGACGGTCATGACGTGGTCGACCTTGCTGGTCTGCGCGAGGCGGGGAACGCGGTGGGGCAGGTCCTGCGGCTCCTCGGCCTCGCTGACCTCGTCGACGGGTTCGGGCCCCGGCTCCGGCTGCTGCGGGTCCGGGGGCGGGGGTACCGAGTCGTCCGGCTCGGGCTCGTCGGGCGTGGTGCTCGTCGAATCCTGCTCGGGCTCGCCCCGGGTCTGCTGCTCGGTGCCACCGGTCTCGGAGGTAGCGCCCGTGGCCTTCTGGCCTGCTTCGCCCTGAGCCTGCTGGGCCTTCGTCTTCAGGTGCTCAAGGGAGCGGTCTATGAGGTCGTCGGCGCTCATGGTCCCCCACGCCGTCTGCGTCGCGACCGCCCCAAGAGTGAGGCGGCCGTGCTGCTCACGGAGCGCGCGCAGCTCCGCTTCCGGGTTGTCCGGGTGCACGAGTGCGCGCCGGATCATCTCGGCTGCCTGCGCGCTGGTCAGGGTAGGGGCCTGCTGCGGGGCGGGCGATCCGGACAGGGGCTCGCCCAGGGTGGCGTCGGGGCGCAGCTCGGAGACCGACCGGGAGTCGGCCGCGTCCAGGAGCCCGAGGCGGCGCAGCAGGGCGTCCACCGTGAAGTCCGGGAACCGCCGGGTCTCGCCGGGCCGGATGTCCATGTGGAGGCTGCGGACTCCGGTGAGCCACGCGTCGCCGATGGCGTGCAGGTCCACGATCGCGTCGACGGCGGCGGGGAGGTTGCGCTCCGCCTTGATCTTGCGGGTGGTGTTCCGGGTGGGCTTGTCGTTCTCGAAGGCGGTGACGATCTCGGTGCGGGCGAGCAGGAGGCAAGGGCCCTGGTGGCGGCGGATCTGCCACAGCACCTCGCCCCAGCGGTCCTTGGCTCGGTTCCACAGATCGGAGTCGATGACGACGGGGTCGTCGAGGGTGGGGATGCGGGAGCGGTTGCGTTCGGCCTTGCGGATGGCCCTGTTGCGGGCGTACCTCGCGACCTCGTCGCTGAGCATGTCCCACAGAGCGGTCATGGTGTCGATGACCAGGAGGTTGGGCTTGCCGTCGGTCCGGGGCTGGTGGTTGACCCACCGGATGGCGTCGAGGATGTCCTGGTAGGAGCCGTCGTGCTCGACGATCTCGTACTCGGCTCCGGGGACGCGGCCGTAGTAGTCGGCCGTGCCTTCCGTGCCGCCGATCTCGATCCAGAAGGAGCGGCCGACGAGGTCGGAGCCGGTGCCGCGTGCGGCCTCGAAGCTCTTCCCGGTCTTCTCCAGCCCGGTCAGCAGGACGAGCGGCGGGTTAGGCATGCCGGTCGGCCGGCGGCTCCTGCGGGTGCGCTGCGGCGTGGTGATTCCAGCCATGGTGGTGCCTTTCGGGTCGGTATCCGGGCTGCTCTCCCGGATGTTGCGTCGGGCATGCCCCTAAGATCACGGCGTGACGTCTGCTGTACTAATTTTACCTGGGGTGGTCGTCCTTCTTCAAGGCGGGCGGAGGGCCAGGTGCCGCCTCTCGGGAAACCGTCGCCGTCCGGCGGTCGGCCGTGCCCGCTCATGACGGCGGCGGGCGCCCCGAAGAGGGTGCGCCCGCCGCGTCGTACGTCGTTCTCGGCGAAGGTCAGGGGGACGGCTCAGTGGCCTTGGCCAGCTCGTCCAGGTCGACGCCCCCGCCCTGCTCCTTCAACTTCTCGGCCCTGTAGCGGGCTTCGAAGCGGGGGCCGACGTTCTTGCGCCCGTTCTGCGGGGTGTGACCCAGGCGGCGTCCGAGCTGCGACGGGTTGAGGTCTCCGAACCATCCGAAACGGGACTCCTCGCTCTTGTCCCGGGCGTCCTTCCAGATCGTGTACAGCTGCTCCTCGGTGAGCGTGGCGTCGCCGTCGGCGTCGTCGTCCTGCTCATCCGCCTCGTCGGGGCCGCTCTCGTCGTCTGCCTGGGAGGTATCGCTCTCCTCCTCCGTCTCGACTGCGGCCGGGGCGGCGGTCTCGGCGGCGTCCTCGCCGATCGCGGGGGCGGGCGGGGTGGCGGTCGCCTCGTTCTGGACAACGCGAGTGCCTTCGGGGTCCATCCAGTCCGATCCGGCTCCATGAGCGCGGACGAATCCGGAGATGTGCAGGCCGAAGGTGCCGCCGAGGGGGACCATCGCGGCGACGGCTGAGCCGATGCCGTAGACCCAGGCACGGTTCTCGTCGAGGACCTGGGGAACCTGGCCACTGCCGAACCACGTGGCGAGCGCGGCCATGGCGTGGCCAACGTTGGCGGCAATCGAGATGGTGAGCAGGAAACCGAAGATCAGCCAGAGCGACCAGTAGTAGCCGGTCTCGTTGCCGTCGGCGTCACGGCGCCGGATGGTTGTGACCGCGCCGGCATTGAAGGCGAGGAGGGTTTCGAGGGAGATGGCCATCGCGACGGCGGCGAGCGTGGGGAATCCTACGAGGGTTCCGGCCCAGTAGAGCTGGTAGAGACTGGCGATCATCATGCCGAATCCGGCGCCCGCAGCGCCGAAGCGCAACCGCTCGTGCCAGTCGCGAAGTTCGCGTTCGCCCTGGGTGACGGCACGCAGGGCAGGCAGCTTGGACATGGGTGTTCCTTCGCTTCGGGTCGGCCCGAGATGCCTATGCTCGTCGGCTCTCGGTTGCCCAAACCCTATAGCGTCACCCGCCGCTGCGCTCAGGTACGCCTCTGTCATGTACCAGAGGCGCCCGAGTTGTTCACCAGTCGAGGGCCTGCCGGGGCTGGCGCCGGTCCTTGCCGACGACCTTCATCAGGTAGGCACGGTCCTCGATCCGAGAGACCAGCCGCTCGCCAAGGATGGCCTTGATCGCGTCGCGGCGCAGGTTGGTGGAGTACGCCGTGGGCTTGCCGGCGGCGATCCGGGAGCCGACCAAGTCGGTGGTCTCCCGGCGTACGAAGTCGGTCTGGACTCCGTCCATCTCGCCACACAGCTCGTCGAGGATGAGCAGGTCGGGCTCTTCGACGAACCGCCTGCGGACCGCGTACTTGCTCAGGTCGTTCGGCCCGCCGTCGGGGCGGCGCCAGGCCAGGTAGGTGGAGTGCTGCACCATCCGTACGAACAGGCCCTGCTCGCTGGCCTCGTTCCCGAGCGCGAGGATGCCGGTGGTCTTCCCCGAGCCGACGTTGCCCGCGACGACGAGGTTCATGGTGCTAGGCCGGGCGCGGGTCTTCTTGGCTGAGATCAGGCTGTCGAGCCAGCTCTTCAGCAGCTTCGACCCCTGGTTCTCGTCGAGGTCTGCGAGGCGCCACTTCAGGTAGTCGTCGTGGTCGGCGGCGAGGACGCTGTTGCGCCAGGCCAGGGCTCGCGCGTGTGCCTGCGGAACGGCGACGTCCTCCCACAGCCCAGCGCCGTTGTCGTGCTCGGGGACATTCACTCCGAGCTGGGAGAGGTCGGCACCGCCGCGCTTGAGGGCGGCGAGCATGCGGTCACTGACGACGTTCCCCAGGGGCATCGGGTCCCGTCCGACGCGGTAGCGCTCGATGGTCATGGTGCTCACTGCGGGCTTCTCTCGTTAGGCAGGGACGACGCTGAAGGCGGGCTCGTCGAAGGAGGACGTGGGCGGCGGGTCGGCACTGCCGATGGGGCCCCAGGTGGCGGCGTCGTTGTAGAGCGCGGGCCGCCCTCCGTAGCGGGCTGGCATCGGGGCGTTGTTGCGCTCGTCGCTCAGCGCCCGCTGGAAACGAGGAGCGTTCGGCCAGTGCACTCCCGTGCGCTGGAACGCTTTGGCCACCTGCTGCTTCTCGTATCCGGCTTCGAGTGCCTGCTTGCTGAGCTGGACCAGGCCGAAGTACCAACCGGACTTCTTCGGCCCTGCGTACGGGCCGAGGTGCTTGGTGGCGTGGTCGTAGTACCAGGTGGCGACTTCCTGAGCCGGGGTCTTCATCTTCGGCTCGGGGGATTCGCCGTCCGCGGAGTCCTCGTCCGGCTTCTTCTTGGTGGCGCGCGGCGCGGCGGGCTTGCGCTTCCTCTGCCCGGCGGCGGCGCGGGCGGCCGGGGGCAGGGGCCGCTTCGTCTCCTTGGCCGGGGCCTCTTCGGTGTCGGCCTCCGGCTCGGGGGCGGGCGTCTGCTCGCCGTCCGTCGGAGCGTCGTCGGTGTCCGGCGCTGTGCCGGCCGTGATCCCGTCCGGCCCGTAGGTGTCGTCGGGGTAGCGGACCTGCCAGGAGCCGTCGCCCTGCTCGACGACGGGGATCGTCAGGTCCTCGCCGAAGATCTCGTAGTCGCGGGCCCACTGCTCCATGGGGTACTCGCTGATCGCCGCACCCATGACGGTCTTGCCGTCGCGGAAGCGGCGCCGTTCCAGGCGGTAGTAGCCGTACTTGGCCAGTTGGTGGAGCGACTTGCGGATAGCGTCGCGGCCTTCGCGGCCTTCGCCTCGGGAGAGCTGTTCGCTGCGCACCTGCCAGCTCTCGTGCTGGTCGAGGCAGTACGTCAGGATGCCGAGGGAGCGGTAGCTGAGGTCGGTGTCGCGGACGGTCTCGGACTCGACCTCTACGTGGTACTTGCGGCGGGGGCTGCGCCGGAGGGCGCTGCGGTCGATCACGCTGCCACCCCGTTCACCTGGTCCATGGTGCGGAAGTGGGTGTGCCAGGTCTTGCGGCCGTGGGAGCCCATCTCGTACACACGGCGGGACTCGGCCATTCTGGCCTTCCGCAGGTCCGACAGCGGCTTGCGCGCCTGATGGTTGGTCAAGGCGCAGGCGTCGGCGGCATCCTGGACAGTGACCCACCGTCCACCGCCTTCGAGCACGAGGAAGCAGTAGAGGCGGAACGCGCGGTCAGATATGCCCTCGCCGAGGGCAGGGGTGATGTGGGCGTGGCTGGACAAGGAGATGGTCCTTCGGAGCGGGCCCGGCCGCCCGAGGCGCGGCCGGGCTGCTGGCGCTGGCGGTCGGCTACTGCTGCTCGGAGGCGGGGAGCATGGGCACCCCGTTCAGCAGGCTGCTGAGCTGACCGCTCGCGTACGCCGCCTCAAGGGCCTCCTTGCCGCCGTCCTTCCACGTGGTGCTGATCGACCCCGTGGCCTTCCCGCCAGGGATGTACCGGAGGCCGGGGATGGGCTCTCCGGTGAGCTTGTCGACCACGATGCCGGTCGCCTTGTCGTACACGGCGCGCTTGAGCATGGCGTCTCGGAAGGCGGGCCGGACCTGGATGATCGCCTCGACTTCGCCGCAGTCGTCAGCGAAAGCCGCGAACTTCTCCTCGTCGGCCACCTCGTACTTGCCCCTGGAGACGGAGACGGTGTGCGTGGCGATCGGAACCCCGCCGATCCTCACGTCGATGGACTTGGTGCCGCTGTCGGGGTCCGCGTAGGCGGCGAGGAGCGGGGCCTTGACGGCGTCCGCCTTCTCGTCGATCAGGGGCACGACGCGGGCCTTGAAGTGCTTGGCGAAGGCCGAGAGCAGGGCAGCGTCCCCGAGGGACAGGGGGGTCTCCGATGTCTGGCCAGCGTCGTTCGACATGGCAGTCCTTTCTCACCCCAGGTACGCCCAGGGCTTCTTCGGGTCGGGTCCCGGGCGGGGTGCTGGGGCGTCGCCAGTACGTACGTACGCGGCTGAAATCCGTTACACCTAGGCCCAGAAAGCTGGGTCGCTCTCCCAGCCAGAAAAATAGTACAGCAACCGTCACATGGTGTGTAGAGGGGGCTCCCCCTTCACAGATAGAGGAGCCGGGCGACAACCGCCGCACGGTCCGGCCCACTCCCCTGCCTAGGCCACGCGGCGACGTAAACGCCTGCCGACTTCTACCTTTCGCCCGGCTCGCCTGCCCATGGTGACGTCGCCACAGGCAGACGGGCCCCGGCACCGCCCCATCCGGAACGAGGGCGGTGCCGGGTCGGCGGCGAGCGTGGCCCGGCCATGACGGCATGCCCTGCGTGCGAGGCAGGGCGCCGCGGTTGAAGTCCGCGGGCTCGCAGACCGTGCCCGCCGCCGGCATCACCCCCGCTGCCGGAAGGACCCCGATGGCCGTGCCCGCCCCCCGCTACACCACCTACATCCCCCTCGCCGACCTGGCTCCGAGCCCCGGCAACCCCAAGAAGCACGAGATCGAGCGGATCATCGAGTCGATCCAGACTCACGGCTTCCTGGACCAGCCGATCGTCGACGAGCGCACCGGCCTGGCCATCGGCGGTCACGGCCGCCGGGAATCCCTGCACGAGATGCAGCACCGGGGCCTGCCGACACCCGACGGCATCCTCGTCGACGACGACGGCGGCTGGCTCGTGCCTGTCCAGCGCGGCTGGGCTTCCCGCAGCGACACCGAGGCCAAGGCCGTGATCATCAAGCTCAACCGCATCACCCAGGACGGCGGCTGGGAGCCCCGCGCTCTCACCGCGTTCTTCGAGGACATCGTCACCGCCGAGCCTGACCTCTACGACTCCCTCGCCATCCCTGACGAGGAGCTGGAGACCCTGCTGCGCCAGGTCGACCCCGAGACCCTGCCCGGCGCCATCCACGACAGCGACACCCAGCCCCCCATACTCCACCTGCCTGACGACGGCTTTGGCACAGGTGCCGAACTCACCCCTGACGACGAGGGACGGCCCCGGGTGACCACCTGCCCGGCCTGCGGTCATCACTTCACCCCCGGCCGCAAGGACGCCTGAGCATGTCGAACCGCCGCAAGCCGCGCCGCCTCGGGGCCGGCAGGCCCACCCTCCTGTCCGCCGAAGTCGAAAGCCGCATCCTGGCCGCCTCCCGCTCCGGCATCGCGGTCGAACTCGCCGCCGAGGCCGCCGGCATCAGCGCCGCCACGTACTGGAGGTGGATGGCCCGAGGTCGCGCCGAAGCCGCCGCTCGCGACGAAGGGCAGAAGCCCAACCGCGACGAAGACCCCTACGTCGAGCTGTTCGAGCGGGTACGCACGGCTCGCGCCATGGCCGCCGCCCGCGCCATGGCCAACATTCGAAGGGTCGCCGACGGCGGGATCGTCACCAAGACCAGCACCCGCAAGTACCGCGACCCCGAGACCGGACAGATCGTCGAGGAGGTCACCGAGGACCGAACCGCCCCCGACTGGCGCGCCGACGCGTGGTACCTGGAGCGCCAGCACCGTCACCACTACGGCAGGGACGCGGCCCTGGCCGTTGAGATCACCGGCCTCGCCGACTCCGAACCTTCGCCCGAGGAACACGTGGACCTCGGCGCACTCGCCGAACGGCTGAACAAGACGCTCTTCGCCGTCGAGTACCCCGACCGGCCCGCGCTGGAAGACGGCACCGTCGTCGACGCCGAGGTGATCGACGGATGACCCACTGCTCCTACAGCGGCAGGACGCGACACTAGGCCCGCTCGACCCTCACGGTGCTCCCTCCCTGACCCCAGCCTCTGGAGGGCACCACCATGAAGATCGTCACCCGCGCCGAGTGGGGCGCCAAGCCCTGGGCCGGGACGCCCAACACCGTCCCGCTCAGCGCCCGCACCGAGTTCTTCATCCACTACGACGGCGGCACCCCGGTCTCCCGTACCGGCTTCGCGATCATGCGCGCCATCGAGGCCGAACACCGCGCCAACGGCTGGTCCGGCGTGGGCTACCACTTCGTCGTCGACCAGGCGGGCACGATCTACGAGGGCCGCGGATGGGGCCTCCAGGGCGCTCACTGCCCCGACCACAACGTGTCGGGGATCGGCGTCCAGATCGCCATCGGCGGCAGCCAGGAGCCCAGCGCGAAGGCCCTGGCCGCCGCCCGCGCCCTGTACGAGGAGGCGTGCCGGAAGACGGGCCAGACTCTGGCGAAGAAGGGCCACAAGGACGGCTTTGCCACGGCGTGCCCCGGACCAGCGCTCTACTCCTGGGTCCGCGCCGGGATGCCGGCCGGGGAATACCAGCCCGCCCCGTCGCCCGGTGGGAACACCGGCACGAGCACCGGCTCGATCGCCCGCTACCAGACCACCATCAACGGACTCGTCTACGGCTACGGCGCCCGTGGGGCCCACATCACCCGGACCGGTGAAGCTCTCGTCAAGCGCGGCTTCGGCAAGCGGTACACCTCCGGCCCCGGCCCGACTTGGACCGACGTCGACACCCTCAACTACCGCGACTACCAGCTGTCCATCGGCCTCACGGGCAAGGCGGCCGACGGCATCCCGGGTCCGGATTCCCTCAAGAAGCTCCTCGGCTCCCTCCCGTCCGCTGCCAAGCCCATGCCGCCCTTCCCCGGCACCTCCTACTTCGGTCCCGGGAAGAACAACGCGCACATCGCCATGCTGGGCAAGCAGCTCGTGGCCCGCGGCTTCGGCAAGCACTACACGTCCGGTCCCGGCCCGAAGTGGTCTGAGGCTGACCGCAAGAACGTTCGCGACTTCCAGCTCTCGCGCCCGGACCTGCGCGGCGACGCCGACGGCCTCCCCGGTCCGAAGACCTGGCGCTCGCTCTTCTCCTGACCTCCACACACCACGGCCCGTCCAAGCGGGTCGCCCACTTCCGTTCGAAAGGCCTTACGTGGCAGGCGAGACCGTCATCACCGTCCTCGGCAACCTCGTCGACGACCCCGAGCTGCGCTTCACCCCCTCCGGCGTAGCCGTCGCCAAGTTCCGAGTCGCATCCACCCCGCGCACCTTCGACCGCCAGAGCGACGAGTGGAAGGACGGCGAACCCCTTTTCCTGACCTGCTCGGTCTGGAGGCAGGCGGCCGAGAACGTCGCCGAATCACTCAGCAAGGGCACGCGCGTGATTGTCCAGGGTCGCCTCCGCCAGCGATCGTACGAAGACCGGGAAGGCGTCAGGCGCACGGTCTTCGAGCTCGACGTCGAGGACGTCGGCCCGAGCCTGCGCAACGCCATGGCGGCCGTCGCGAAGACGACCGCGACGCGCGCGATGGCTCCGGCGGCCGGCCGCGTGGTGGCGGACGACCAGTGGGCAGGCGCGCCTCCGTTCTGACCCAGTGCGATCGGGCCCCGCAGGACGCCGCCTGCGGGGCGCACCCGTTCCTAGGCGACTTGAGCGACCCAGGCCCGAGGAAGCACGAGTAGCCCTCCGCCCTCAAGATCGTCGTGGTCGAACAAGTCAGCCTCGGGGTGACCTTCTTGTCCGTCTCCACTGCCGTCGTTCGGCTCCGGGTCCAACGTGGGGGGCAGTTCCGAGACCGGCGTCGGGACCGGTCGTGGTGTCGGCGTCGGGTCCGGGGTCGGAGTCGGTGTCGGGTCCGGAGTCGGTGTCGGGTCCGGGGTCGGAGTCGGTGTCGGGTCCGGCACCGGGACCGGGTCCGGCGTGCGCGTCACGATCGGTTCCGGCTCGACGACAGGCACTCTGGCGCTGTTGGTGTCGGTCTCGTCGGTAGGCGGCGGCTCCAGCCCTGCGGCGAGGGCCACAATGTCGTCGATCCCCGACGGTTCGGAGGAGCGAACACCGTCATCGGTCAGCCCGAGTACTGCTCGGGCAGCGAGCAGCGTCGGCATGGTCACCCCGGACTGCTCGGGCCTGAACACGATCTCGTCCAGGTCCTCCGAGGCGATCCCCAAGGTGCCGAGCGTGAGCGCGGCGAGACGCGGTGGCAGCGGTAGCCCTTGGGCGCCCATCGCACTGAACACGGCAGGACGGTGCTGCGGCGCCGAGCGTAGTTCGCCCATGTACTCCGTGAGACGTTCTTCATCCGTCCCCCACAGGACGTAGCGGCCCCAGCGCTCCATGTTCGGGTACATCGCCTGGGAGCCGTCCTGCTGAACCCACGTCGCGGCGTAGTCGATGTCCTCGAAGATCCTCAAACCAAGGCGCTCAGACCCGTAGCTGAAGGTGAAGACGACGGAATCGGGGCCGGTAGCAGCAGTGGTGGCCATGACCATGCCGTCAGAGTCGGTGCACTCCGCTTCAAGACTGTCGATCGTGTGGCACACGATCTTGCCCGCCTTCGAGAAGTCCAGGAAGTCCCCCGCCTCAAAGGGCTCTGGCGCCTTGTACTGAGGGTCGTCCGCCGTCGTCGCCGGCGTCTTGTCCTCGGCGCTGGCAGCGCTCTGCGACCCGTTCTGCGCGGTCGCGTGCCCGAGAGCCCATGTCCCGGCGAAGGCCGGAATCAGGGCAGCGGCTATCGCCCAGTTCCGAACTCGCCTACGCGGGGCGGGCACCACCGGGGCCGGGGGCCCAGGCGGCAGGGGAGGCAGGTCGACCGGCGGTGCGGCAGGCTCGACGGCTGGGGTCAGCAGCTCGTCGAAGTCCCTGAAGCTCACGTGCTCACGTACCAGGCGCTCGACCTGTTCAACCGGCAGGTCTGGCATGGCGCTGCGGATCTGCCGGACGGCCGAATTGAAGCTCTGCGGCTTCAGGAACAGGTGGCGCTCCCCGTCCACGGTGACCACGCCCACATCGGCGAGGGCCACCGCATCAGGGTCGGGATCGTCCGGGTCGACGATGTGGATCTTGATCGGGTTGTCCGAAGTCACCGCTGCTGCCGGTCTCGCTCGCTGTTGAGTATCCGCTCGATCACGGCCTTGCTCTTCTCGGCACGCTCGGGCGTGATCGGCTCGATATCGCTGAGGACGAGCCGTCCACCGTCCGACAGCTCGACCTCCTGCTGATGGATCTCCGGCTCGTCGAGGCCGTCGCTCGTGCCGGCGTCCTCTCGCGCGGCCTGGGGATTCAGCGCTCGCTGGAACTCGCGCAGAGCCGCCTCTCTGGTCGCCCGCGCGCGAGCGGGGTCCCGACGGTAGCCGGGTCGCAGCGCACCTGCGGCGGCGAGCAGACGGCGCGTCTCCTCGTCGTGAGGAACGGGACCACCTTCCAGTGCCCGCTCCAGGCGCTCGCTCTGGTCACCGCGTCGCAACATGCGACCTCGCCTCTCGTTCCACGCGGGTCTCGATGACCCTGTCCTTGCCCACGGCCGCCGTCAGCAGCTCTTCAATCAACTCCGCCGAGGACTCGCTCGGCGGCATCACCTCGGCGAGTTTGCGCAGCGCCCTCAGAGTCAGGGTACGGACTGCGCCATCCGTCTTCCCCATGATCTCTGCGGTGCGCCCCGGACTCTCGCCGTCGAAGAACCGCAGGATGAGCACCTGTCGCTGGTCAGGCCGGAGCTTGTGCAGCTGCGCCTCGACCGCGCGGGCCAGTTCTCGGTTCTCCGCCAGTTCCTCGGTGGTCTGCCCGGCTCGTGGCCTGTCCAGCTCCAGGTGATTGGCGCACAAGGACTCGGGAGGGCGGCGCTGAATGGCCCGCAAGTGATCGAGGGCCGTGTTCCTCGTGATCGTCTTCAGCCAGCCCATGAAGTTCGAGCCAGCCCGGTACTTCCCGATGTTCTGAGCGACCTTCAGCCAGACTTCCTGGCTCAGGTCTTCCGCGACATGCCCGTCCCAGACGAGACGGAGCACCCAGCGGTACACGGTCTCCTGGAGTTCGTCGTGCAGCGCAGCGAACGCGTCAACGGCGTCTTCGCCGCCCTCTGCGGCACGCGTGACCAGGTCTTCCAAGGTCTCCACGGCGTGGCTTTCCCCCCATGAGCAACAGCAGCACAGCCGCCGTCCGGCCTCCCCTTGCATCTGGAGGTGGTCATTCCGGTACGACGCCGGGGAAGCATAACCGGACGCATACGACCCGCTTCGTACGAGATACCTGCATCGGCCACGGAGCCGACGTGATATACGGTCCTACCGACGCCAGGAGAGCAACCCGGCGACACCGACCCGAAGCGAAAGGCCGATCCGGCATGCCCGCGACCAGCACCGACCGCACCCTGATGCTGCTCCCCTTCGAGGAGTGGATCTCGGTCCACGCAGCGGCCAAGGCCGCTGGGCTCGACCAGATCGCCGTCACGCGCATTGTGCGAGCCGGCCGTCGGCGCGGCATCCTCTGCACCCGCGGGAAGGGCGCCACTCAGCAGGTCAGGCGAATCCACACCGGCCCCCGCCGCAGAGCTGCCTAGTAGCGGCTCCGACTCCGCGCAGTCCTCCCTCACGCCAGGTGTAACAGATTTCGCGCATCCGCGTACGTGTCTATGCCGGGCCGCAACCGGCCCTATCCGGTCGGACCAATCCACCGGAGGACGCTTACGGAAGAAGAGGGTTGAGCATGGCTCGCGGCGGTTCCAACGCACTGCTGAGTTTCGAGACGATCGCTGATCGAATGAAAGTCCCGAAGAGGACAGTGCTCGACAACTACAAGAACTGGCAGATCCCTGTTGTTCGAGTGAGCGATCGAATCATCCGCGTTCGAGAACGCGACTTCGAAGCATGGGTCGACGCACACGCAGAACGATTCCCTTAAGCGTCTCCATTTCCTCATGGTCCATATTCGCCGACGCTCAACACCCTGAGGACCCGGCTTGACCAGCCGCCACTAGTCGTCCTACATACAGTCCAACCCCTGGCCAGGGCGCCGCCCACCACCCGACCACCATCACGAGAGGCAGCCGTGGCGCGAAAGCCCACCGTCTACAAGCGGTGCGAATGCCCCGATCAAGACCGGCCCAAGAAGGGAGGATGCAACCACAGCTGGTCGTACAACCGAACGAACAACCAGGGAAACCGCACACGCGCAACAATTCCCGACTCGGTTGGCCTGACCGAAGCGCAGGCTCAGGGAATTCTCGACGGCATGACCCCCGGGGCGGTACCAGAGCCTAAGGACACGAACCTAAAGTTTCGCCAGTGGGCAGCCGATTGGCTGGATCGGCGCCGCGCCACGGAGACCACCGTCGAGAAGTACGAGATCGCCGTCCGCCTGCACCTGAATCCGCGGTGGGGCAACCAACGCCTTCGCACCATCGAGAAGCGTCAGGTGGAGGCGTGGGTTCAGGACATGGAGGCCGACGAAAGCCTTGCCAACTCGACCGCCTATGGGCACTGGAAGGTCTTCAAGATGATCATCAAGGACGCCCTCCAGAACGGGAAGTTGGCATCGAACCCGACCTACGAGGTCGATGGCCCCTACGTCGGCGAGTCCAAGCCGTACGTCTTCACCCCCGAGGAGTGCTGGGCCATCTACGACGAATTCCCGCACCGGTACCGCGTCATACCCATGCTCGGCTTCGCCTGTGGCACACGGCAGGGAGAGGCTTTCGGCATCTGCACCGACGTGATCGACGTGAGCCGACGGGTGCTCACCGTGCGCCGGCAGGTGCTCAAGATCAAGGAGACCCAGTACAGGCCCCGCCTCGTCGAAAGACTCAAGACGAGCCCTCGCATCAGGTCCAAGACCGTCCCGATGCCCTCATATCTTCATGACGCGCTGGAGGAGCACATGGCGGCGTACGCCCCCCAGCCCACGGAGAACATCATCTGGGAGCACAAGAAGAAGGCTGACGCCTGCAAGCGCAGCACTGCGCACGCGCTCTTCTGGACGCCCTACAACAACCTCATGGCCGGCAACTACTTCAACGACGGCCTCTGGAAGCCCACCCTGCGGCGCCTAGGCATCAGGGACGAGAACGGCGAGCTGCCGACCTTCCACGACCTGCGGCACACCTTCATCTCGACCTGCCTCCAGAACGGCATCCCGGAGCACACCGTTGCCGCCTGGGTCGGAGACTCGGTCGAAGAGGTCCGGCGCACTTACAGCCACCTTCTCAGGGACCATGCCGATACCCATGGGGCCGTGGCCGCCCGCCTTACGGCGCGGCCACAGCCCATCGTCATGGGCTCTGCTGCATGACACCTCCCCTACGGGGAACCCACACTCAGCGGGGCTGAGGCCGTTTCGGCCTCAGCCCCGCTTCGTCATTGGCATGCGCATCGGCGCGCTCCTCCGGCCCTCTCAGCACCTGCGCGCAGCCCTGTTCGGCAGAAGCTCTCCGAGAACGCCGTCGGGCTATCAAGGGGGTACAAGCCCGTGTTAGCAGGCTGGACATGGCAGTGAGGCATACCGCCCAGACAACGTTGCAGCACCCTGGCCCCCACTCGACAGACAACCCGGCCCGCAGAGGCTCGGACGGCTGCCTGTGTGGCTACCTACATGGCTACGTACGTAGCCGCGCGGACCCGTTTGGGCCGGGTCGAACCGGGGCTCTCGACACCCTCCGGAAAGCTCATGCTGCCCCCGCAAGCCGGTCAGTCTTCATGGCCGAGCTGGAGGTCGCGTTCGGTGCGGCCACCGCCAGCCACCTGGAGGACAGTGGCAACGGGAGGGTACCCAGCGGCGATGACCGTGTACTCGCCCGAGGACAGATCCACAAAGCGGAAGCTGCCGTCGGGGCCCGTAGTGAGGGTGTCGACTACATTCCCGGCCGCGTCGAGCAGCGTCACCCGCGCGTCCTCCACGGGCCGTCCACCCCCGGCCCGCACGATGCCCCGCAACACCGCCCCGCCGGCCAGTTCGACGTCCTGGCGAGTCTCGCGGGCAGACTGGACGCTCACCGGAACGGCGGCGGGCCGGAAGGCGGGGGCACTGGCAGCAAGCGTGTACTCACCTGCCACCAACTCCCCAATGGAGTAGGCGCCTTCACGTCCACTGCGAGTGCTGGCCACGACCTCACCACGTACGTCGGTAAGGGTGACAGCGGCATCGCGAACAGGGGCGCCATCAGCGGTGAGGACGCTGCCTGCCAGGCGTCCGGCGCCGCCGAGGACCACATCGAGCTCCACGGGCCTTTCGCCGACGGTGACAGTGACGGCCTGCGGCTGGTGGCCGCCGGCCGCCGCGATCAGGACGTACGAACCGGAACCCGGGACAGCCAATGCGTAACGGCCATCTTCGCCGCTCGCACTCCTACCGATCTGTCGGCCCGCGACATCGATGAGCGTAAGGGCCGCTCGCGGGACGCTACTCCCATCGGGGTGCTGCACGTGGCCGCAGACCGGCACACCGGATGCGGGCGCCATCCGGGCCGAGGGGATCGGGGTGGGGGCCTCGGTGGTGGGGGTGTGGTGGGACACCAGCGGTTTCTCCTTGAGGAAGAAGGCGAGGACGAGGCCGAGCACGAGGACCGGCACGAGGTAGAGGAAGATGCGCGGCATCGCGTCCGCGTACGCCTGGATGTAGGCGTCGCGCAGCGCGGGCGGCAGGGCGTGCACCGTCTGCGGGGTGATCGATTCGGCGGCGGGGAGCGGGACGCCCGCCGTACTGGGCAGGGATGCGGCGAGGGCGTCGTCGAGGCGGGCCGCGAACAGGGTGCCGAAGATCGCGGCGCCGACGCTGCCGCCGATCTGCCGGAAGTAGTTGTGGGCGCTGGTGGCGGTGCCGAGGTCGGCGGGGCGGACGGAGTTCTGGACCGCCAGGATCAGGACCGGCATGACCAGGCCGATGCCGATGCCGAGGACGGCCTGCCAGAGGCTGTGGTGGAGGCGCGGGGTGTCGGTCTCCATCCGGGAGAGCAGCCACATGCCGACGACGGAGATCGCTCCGCCGGCCACCGGGTAGATCCGGTAGTGGCCGGTGCGGGTGATGAGCTGTCCCGAGACGATGGAGGCGAGGACGATCCCGCCCATCAGGGGCAGCATGAGGAGACCGGACTCGGTGGCGGTGGCGCCCTCGACCATCTGCAGGAAGGTCGGCAGATAGCTGGCGGCGCCGAAGAGGGCGATGCCGACGACCGCGCCGACGAGGCTGGTGACCGTGAAGACCGAGTCGCGGAACAGTCGCAGCGGGATGAGGGGTTCGGGGGCGACGTACTCGACGACGAGGAAGAGCAGGGTCGTTCCGGCCGCGCCCGCGCCGAGGCCGATGATGACCGTGGAGTCCCAGGCGTACTCCGTCCCGCCCCAACTGGTCAACAGGACCAGGCAGGTGGAGGCGGCGGCGAGCAGGATCGCGCCGAGGACGTCGAGCCTGGCCCGGCTCTGCGGCTTGGGCAGTTTGAGCACGACGGCGACGACGGCGAGGGTGACCAGACCGAACGGCACGTTGAAGTAGAAGCACCAGCGCCAGGAGACGTGGTCGGTGAAGAAGCCGCCGAGCAGCGGGCCCGCGACGGAGGCGAGGCCGAAGGCGGCGCCGATCAGACCCATGTAGCGGCCGCGTTCCCGGGCCGGGACGATGTCCGCGATGATCGCCTGGACGCCGATCATGAGTCCGCCCGCGCCGACCCCCTGGACGGCCCGGAAGGCGATGAGTTCGTCCATCGAGCGTGACCAGCCGGCCAGCGCGGAGCCGATGACGAAGACGACGATGGCGAAGAGGAAGACGCCCTTGCGGCCGAAGAGGTCGCCGAGCTTGCCGTAGATCGGCAGACCGATGGTGGCGGTCAGCAGATAGGCGGTGATCGCCCAGGACATCCGGTCCAGGCCCTGGAGTTCGCCGACGATCTTCGGCAGCGCGGTGGCGACGATCATCTGCTCCAGGGCGGCGAGCAGCAGCGCGAGCATCAGGCCGAAGAAGACGAGCCGGACGCGGCGGGGGTCGAGGGCGCCCTCCTCGGACGGGGGCGGCGGGGCCTGGCCGGCGGGCGGATCGTCCGCGACGCGCGGTACGTCGTCCTTCGCCAGCGTGATCGCACCCACGTGCTGCTCCCCTCGTCACGACTTCAGCGCCGCGCCATTCTTCGCATTGCGCGCGAAGCGGGGGCAAGTCGGACGGTACGGAGGGTCAGCGCGGGCCAAGATCACGAACGGGCCCGGCACAGGGCGCACTTGGGGCGCTCATCAGCGTATTTGCGGAGACGCACGCGACCCCCGCGCGCGCGGGGCGCTCGTGCGGGGGTCGCGGGAAACCACTCGAATCGGTGAGCGCGAGGGCGTTACTTCTCCACCTCGGCCGCGAGGTTGGCGAGGATGGCGTCGTAGATCCGGCCAAGTCCCTTGGGCGCGAAGGTCTTCTCGAAGAAGCCGCCGATGCCGCCGGCGCCGTTCCAGACGGTGGTGACGACGGCCTTGGACCTGCCCTCGCCGGCGGGGGTGACGGTCCAGGTGGTGACCATGGAGGAGTTGCGGTCCTTCTCCACCAGCTGCCCGTCGGTCGGCTCGGTGACCTCCAGGAGGCAGTCGCGGATGCGCTTGCTGGTGGCCTGGAGCTTCCAGTGGACGAGGGTGCCCTCACCGTCGCCGCCCTCGCGCACCTCGTACTCGCTGAAGTGCTCCGGGAGCAGCTTCGCGCGCTTGTCGGTGTAGTCCGCGAGGGTGTCGAACACCGTCTCGGGGTCCGCCGCGATGATCCGCTCCGTCGTGGCCTCGACCTGCGCCATGGCACTTCCTCCAGCACTTGGTTCTTCAGGGGTGTGGCGCCAAGACAACCACCTGCGCGCGGGCCTCCCAAATCCGGGTTCCCTTCCGGAATCCGGGTCCCCTCCGGAATCCGGGTTCCCCTCCGGCGCCCGTTCCGGCTTGCGGCGATCAAGGGAACAGGTGTTCTATTCTGGGAACGGCTGAGGACACGGCTACCGAGGAGGCGTCCATGCGCTGGGACAATCTGGGCGACAACGGCGTCGCCACCGAGACCGCGCTGTTCGGCACGGACGCGGTCACCACCCGCACCTTCGACACCCCCGAGTTCCGCGGGATCACCTTCCACGAGGTGCGGGCCCGCTCGATCGTGAACCGGGTGCCGGGCGCCTCCCGCATGCCCTTCGAGTGGACGGTCAACCCGTACCGCGGATGCACCCACGCGTGCGTGTACTGCTTCGCCCGCAAGACCCACAGCTATCTGGACCTCGACACCGGCCTCGGCTTCGACTCCCAGATCGTGGTGAAGATCAACGCGCCGGAGCTGCTGCGCCGCCAGCTCTCCTCCCGGCGCTGGCAGGGCGCGCACATCGCGATGGGCACGAACGTCGACTGCTACCAGCGCGCCGAGGGCCGCTACCGGCTGATGCCGGGGATCATCGAGGCCCTGCGGGACCACGCGAACCCCTTCTCCATCCTCACCAAGGGCACGCTGATCCTGCGCGACCTCGATCTGCTCGTGCAGGCCTCCGAGGTGACCGAGGTCGGCATATCCGTCTCCGTCGGCTTCACCGACCAGGAGCTGTGGCGAACGGTCGAGCCCGGCACGCCCTCCCCGCAGCGGCGGCTCGACGTCGTACGGACGCTCGGCGAGCACGGCATCGGCTGCGGGGTGCTGATGGCCCCCGTGATCCCCTTCCTCGGCGACCGGCCCGAGCAGCTGCGCGAGACCGTGCGCGCCATCGCAGAGGCGGGTGCGACCTCCGTGACCCCGCTCGTGCTGCATCTGCGGCCGGGGGCCCGCGAGTGGTTCTTCACCTGGCTGCGGCGGCACCACCCGGGGCTCGTGGGACGGTACGAGCGGATGTACGCGGACGGGGCCTACGCGCCGACCTGGTACCAGCGCCGGATCACCCGTCAGGTGCACGAGCTGGCCGCCGAGTTCGGGATCGGGCCCGCCGGCCGGGGCGCGCCGCGCCGGACACCGGCACCGGCACCGGCACCGGCACCGGAGGAGCCCACGGCCCTCGCGGCGGCGGCCGAGCAGTTGAGCCTCCTGTGAACGTCCAGGGCCCTCCCCCACGATTCGCCCGTGCGATGAACTGACGGATCGTCTGTTCGGGTCAACTCTGGCCGGTGCGTGTCCTTTCCCCTTCCCTTCTGGGCACGGACGCCCTATGACCACACGCGCAGGAATGCTGATCGCGGCTGGGGCGCTGGTCGCCGGGACGGCCACCGTCCTGCCCGCGTCCGCCGCTCCCCGACCCGAGCCGGCCCCCCGCCCCATCGCGCCCCTCGTCTGGAGCGGCTGCGCCACACAGGCGTATCCGAAGCTCCAGTGCGCCACGCTCAAGGTGCCGCTGAACCACGACGACCCGGCGGGCCGGAGCATCACGCTCGCGCTCACCCGGGTCCCGCACACCGCCAAGACCTTCCAGGGCCCGCTGCTCGTCAACCCGGGCGGGCCGGGCGGCAGCGGCCGCACGATGGCCGGCTTCGTGGCCGCCTCGCTGCCCGCCAAGGTGGCGGCGGAGTACGACGTCATCGGCTTCGACCCGCGCGGGGTCGGCAGGAGCGAGCCCGCGCTGAACTGCCGGCCCGGCCACTTCGACCCCGTGCGCCCCGACTCGGTGCCGCTCGGGGCGGAGGGCGAGCGGCTCGGCGTCGAGCGGGCCCAGGCCTTCGCGAAGGCCTGCGGGGAGAAGTACGCCGACGTCCTGCCGTACATCGACACGGTCAGCGCCGCGCGGGACATGGACGCGATCCGCGCCGCGCTCGGCGCGACGCAGCTGAACTATCTGGGCTACTCCTACGGCACCTACCTCGGCGCCGTGTACGCGCGGCTCCACCCGGAGCGGGTGCGCCGCATGGCGCTGGACTCGGTCGTCAACCCGCAGGGCGTCTGGTACGAGGACAACATCGCGCAGGACTACGCCTTCGACACCCGCCACAAGGACTTCATGGCCTGGGTGGCCCGCCAGGACGACACCTACGGCCTGGGCGCGGACCCGGCGGCGGTCGAAGCCGCCTGGTACGGCATGCGGGACGCGCTGCGGACCACCCCGGCGGGCGGCAAGGTGGGGCCGGGCGAGCTGGAGGACACGTACCTGCCCGGCGGGTACTACAACGGCTACTGGCCCAAGCTGGCCGAGGCCTTCTCGGCGTACGTCAACGACAAGGACGCGGTCCCGCTGACCCGGGCGTACGAGAACTACGGGGCGGCGGACCCGGCGGCCGACAACAGCTACTCGGTCTACACGAGCGTGCAGTGCCGGGACGCGAAGTGGCCGCGCGACTGGAGCACCTGGCGCGCCGACAACTGGGACGTGCACGCCAAGGCGCCCTTCTCGACCTGGAACAACGCCTGGTACAACGCTCCCTGCGCGTTCTGGCCGGTGGACTCGCTGACGCCGCCGGACGTCTCGAACGACGAGGTGCCGCCGGTCCTGATCCTCCAGGCGACGGACGACGCGGCCACTCCGTACGAGGGCGGTGTGGCGCTGCGGCGGATGGTCCAGGGCTCCAGCCTGGTCGTCGAGGAGGGCGGCGGGAACCACGGGGTGACGCTCGGCGGCAACGACTGCATGGACGAGCACCTGGCGTCCTACCTCGCCACGGGGGTCGTGCCGCGCGGCGACGGGCAGGCGGAGGCGGACGCGGTCTGCTCGGCGCTCCCGGAGCCCGAGCCGACGCCGAAGGCGGCGAAGCCCACGGGGAAGCGGACCGCCGTCGCACCGGCCGCCACGGGCGGGGAGGTCCTGCACGCGCTCCTGGGTCACGAGCGCTGAGGAGCTCACCACGCACCACCGGGCCGGACCCCCTCGTCGGGGTCCGGCCCGGACTGTCGGTGGTATGCGCGAGGATGTCGGTCATGAGTGCGCACCTGACCCATGTGTCCGCCCCCGACGGCATCGCCGCCAGCCCTCAGTACAGCCACGTCGTGTGGGGCACCGGCCGGTTCGTCGCGATATCCGGCCAGTGCTCCTTCGACGCCTCGGGCGCGGTCGTCGGGGCGGACGACCCGGCGGTGCAGGCCCGTCAGGTCTTCGCGAACCTGCGCCGTTGCCTGGCCGCGGCGGGCGCGGGGTTCGAGGACGTGGTGAAGCTGACGTACTTCGTCACGGACGTCGCCCATCTCCCCGCCGTGCGGGCCGCCCGGGACGAGGCCTTCGGCGCGGCCCCGCTGCCGGCGAGCTCGGCCGTCCAGGTCGCCGCGCTCGTCCGCCCTGAGCTGCTCATCGAGATCGAGGCCTTCGCGCTGGTCCCGGAGGACGCGGCTCCGGACGGATCCGGAGCCGCCACGGCCCCGGTCAGGCTGGTGGCCGTGGACGGCGGGCGCACCCTCTAGGGCCTGTCCGGTGGATCAGGGCCGGACAGGCCCTAGGGCGTCTCCGCGAGCCGGGCGAGCGCCGCCTCGGCCGCCGGGCCGAGGCGGGGGTGCGGCAGGGCGGCTTCGAGGGCGGGCCGGGCGCGGTGGTCGGCGAGCGTGCCGAGGCCCTCGACGCAGGCGAGGCCGACGCGCCAGTGCGGGTCGTCGCCCGCCAGGCGCCGTTCGAGGACGGCGACCAGGGCCGGCACGGACTCGGGGGCGCGCAGCTCGGTCAGCAGCCGGACCGGGAACAGGGCGTAGGCGACGCGGAGTTCGTTGGTGGCGAGGGCTGCGGCGGCTCGTGCCGTACGGGGATCGCCGAGCCGGGCGAGGGCGTACGCGGCGGAGACACAGCGCTCCGGGTCGCGGTGGTTGAGGAGCAGGACCAGGGACTCGAAGGCCCGCGGGTCACCCGCGAGGCCCAGCCGGAAGGCGGCGAGTTCGCGGGCCCAGAGCGGTCGGCCGGGCGCGGTCAGGACGCGCGCGAACTCCTCGGGATCGTCGGTGGCGACGAGTTCCTCGAATGGTTTCCGTTCGGCTTCACCGCCGCCGTGGATCTCGTCCCGCAATCGATCGATCATCGAGCAGAATTCGGGGTCCTGGGCGATTTCCATGACCGTCAGCGTATCCGCGATCCAGATCACATTTTCCGAACTCCCCGGGACTGGCGCGCTCGTTACCCGCCGGTTAATCTCAGGTGAGCGGGTCACCCCCGCAACCCTCACCACGGCCTGGTGACGCAGCCGTCGTGAGATCGAGTGTGTCGGTTCGGCAGTTTCAGGCGTGACTCCGGGACAGAGTCCGTCGCCCCTTTTCGCGCGGGTTCTTCATCCACCCGCGACGCGACCCGCTTCGCCCCTACGAGACCCGTTTCGCCCACACGCGATGCGTTCGCTCGTCCGCGATTCCCTCGCTCGTACGTGAACCGAGTTTCGCCCGTACGCGCCCTGTTCCGTTTTCGCGATCCGTTTCGCCCCGCGATCCGTTTCGCCCCCGCGATTCGCCTTGTGGCTCCCGCGATCGCCGCCTTCAGTCGTCACTCTTCACCTCCTGGAGTCCCCTGATGGACACCCCTCTCTCCACCATCGCCGTCGTCGGTCTCGGCACCATGGGCAAGGGCATCGCCGATGTCCTGGCCCGGGCCGGCCGCGAGGTCATCGGTATCGACATCAGCGAAGCCGCCGCCGGCCAGGCGGTCGCCGCCCTGGAGGCGTCCACCGCCCGCGCGGTGGCCCGTGAGCGGATCACCGAGGAGGAGCGGCGGGACGTCCTCGCCCGCTTCCGCACCTACTCCGACCTTCAGGCTGCGGCCGACGCCGACCTGGTGATCGAGGTCGTGCCCGAGTCGTACGAGGCCAAGCAGGAGGTGTTCCGGGCCCTGGACGGCATCGTCCGGCCCGACGCGATCATCGCCACCGGCACCAACGCCCTCTCCGTGACCCGGCTGGCGGCCGACTCGGCGCACCCGGAGCGCGTGCTCGGCCTGCACTTCTTCACGCCCGTCCAGGCCATGAAGCTGGTCGAGGTCGTCTCCTCCGTCCTCACCGCGCCGCAGGCAGTCGAGGCCGTCACGGCCCTGGCGCACGACCTCGGCAAGGAGCCGGTCGCGGTTGGCGACCGCCCCGGCTTCGTCGCCGACGGGCTGCTCTTCGGCTACCTCAACCAGGCCGCCGCGATGTACGAGGCGAAGTACGCCTCCCGCGAGGACATCGACGCCGCCATGAAGCTCGGCTGCGGGCTGCCGATGGGGCCGCTGGAACTGCTGGACCTGATCGGCATCGACACCGCCCGTACGGTCCTGGAGGCCATGTACAGCGAGTCGCACGACCGGCTGCACGCGCCCGCCCCGATCCTCAAGCAGCTCAGCGAGGCCGGTCTGACCGGCCGCAAGTCGGGCCGCGGCTTCTACACGTACGACGCGGCCGGCTCGGCCACCACGGTCCGCGACGCGCTGACCCCGCTGGAGAGCGCCGCCACCACCGAGGGCCGCGAGGTCCGCTCGGTCGGCGTCGCGGGCTCCGGCACGATGGCCTCCGGGATCGCCGAGGTCTTCGCCAAGGCCGGCTACGAGGTCGTGCTCGCGGCCCGCTCGCAGGAGAAGGCCGACACCGCCAAGGCCCGGATCGCGAAGTCCCTCGCCCGTTCGGTCGACAAGGGCCGGATGACCGGTGAGGCCCGCGACGAGACGCTGGCGCGGATCACCCCGGCCGGTTCTGTCGACGCCTTCGCCGAGGTCGACCTGGCGGTCGAGGCGGTCGCCGAGGACCTGGCGATCAAGCAGGAGCTCTTCGCCCGGCTCGACAAGATCTGCAAGCCCGGCGCGGTGCTCGCCACCACGACCTCGTCCCTGCCGGTCGTCGCCTGCGCCCGCGCGACCTCGCGTCCGCAGGACGTGATCGGGATGCACTTCTTCAACCCGGCGCCCGCGATGAAGCTGGTGGAGATCGTCCGTACGGTCCTGACCGGCGACGACGTGCACGCCACGGTCCGCGAGGTGACGGCGAAGATCCGCAAGCACCCGGTGGACTGCGGCGACCGGGCCGGCTTCATCGTGAACGCGCTTCTCTTCCCGTACCTGAACAACGCGATCAAGATGGTCCAGGAGCACTACGCGAGCCTGGACGACATCGACGCGGCGATGAAGCTGGGCGGCGGCTACCCGATGGGGCCGTTCGAGCTGCTCGACGTGGTCGGTCTGGACGTCTCGCTCGCGATCGAGCAGGTGCTGCACCGCGAGTTCCGCGACCCGGGCCTGGCCCCCGCGCCGCTCCTCGAGCACCTGGTGGCGGCCGGCTGCCTGGGCCGCAAGACGGGGCGCGGCTTCCGCGAATATGCCCGTCGCTGAGCCCTCCGCGGGCTGGGGAGGGCTGCTGAGCCCCGGGAGCGCCTCCGGCACCCCGGGCCCGGGCCCCGGCGACCCTCCCCCACCTGGGCACACTCCCGCACTGATGCAGTACGTTCAGGACATGTCCAAGGCCGCGAAGTCACCCCGTGCCACGTCCCTGTCCACCGCCGACACGGAGAGCGCGGCGGGCACCCGCGCGGCCGCGCAGCGGTTGAAGATGCGCCGTGAGCTGGCGGCCGCGGCCATGGAGCTGTTCGCGACCAAGGGGTACGAGGCCACCACGGTCGACGAGATCGCGGCGGCGGCAGGGGTCGCCCGCCGGACGTTCTTCCGCCACTTCCGCTCCAAGGAAGAGGCGATCTTCCCCGACCACGACGACACCCTGGTGCGGGCGGAGGCGGTGCTGAACGCCGCGCCGCCGCACGAGCACCCGCTGGACACGGTCTGCCGCGGCATCAAGGAAGTCATGAAGATGTACGCGGGGTCCCCCGCGGTCTCCGTGGAGCGGTACCGGCTCACCCGCGAGGTGCCCACCCTGCGGGAGCGCGAGATCGCCTCGGTGGCCCGCTACGAGCGGCTCTTCACCCGCTATCTGCTCGGCCACTTCGACGAGCGGGACCACCACGACGGCAACGACGACCCGCTGCTCGCCGAGGTGGCCGCCTCGGCGGTGGTCACGGCCCACAACCACGTGCTGCGCCGCTGGCTGCGGGCGGGCGGCCAGGGCGACGTGGAGGCGCAGCTCGACCACGCCTTCGCGATCGTGCGGGACACGTTCGGCTCCGGCATAGGCGCCCGCCCGGCCGCTGCCGGGCAGGCCGCCCAGACGGCGGCTCAGGCCTCCGCCCCGGCGGCGGCGACGGTGACCGGCGAGGGTGACGTGGTGATCGCCGTGGCCCGCACGGACGCGCCCCTGGACGAGGTCATGCGGACGATCCAGCAGGCCCTGAAGGGCTGAGACACCCTCCCTGTACGGCGAAGGCCGCCCCCGACCACGGGGGCGGCCTTCGCCGCTTTCATGACGATTTCCGGCTCACACGGGGACCCATTCGATCGATCATCGCTCATGTGTGACCAGCAGATTGCATATGAGTGAAATTGTTGGCACGCAGTGCCTTGTCAGGTGACACGCGGTGCCATACGTTGATGTTGTCCGGGCGGCCGGCGCGCAGAGATCTCCTCGTGCGCCGGCTGTCCCCACAAGCGATCGTGATTGTGCGCCCGGACGCCTGCGTCACAGGCAACGTCAGCGCCCACCAGGCGCCGGCCCACCCCGCACCACCCGCCGAACCGACGGCACACCTCCACCGCTGTAACTCCCCTGACGTTCACCGCACCGCCGGAGGCACCCCGTGAAGGACATCCTGGACGCGATCCAGTCCCCGGACTCCACGTCCTCGGACTTCGCCAACATCAAGCTCCCCGAGTCGTACCGAGCCGTGACCGTCCACAAGGACGAGGTCGAGATCTTCGCCGGTCTCGAGAGCCGCGAGAAGGACCCGCGCAAGTCGCTCCACCTGGACGACGTGCCGCTCCCCGAGCTCGGCCCGGGCGAGGCCCTGGTCGCCGTCATGGCCAGCTCCGTGAACTACAACTCGGTCTGGACCTCGATCTTCGAGCCGGTGTCCACGTTCGGCTTCCTGGAGCGCTACGGCCGCCTGAGCGAGCTGAGCAAGCGCCACGACCTGCCGTACCACATCATCGGCTCCGACCTCGCGGGCGTCGTGCTGCGCACCGGCCCGGGCGTGAACTCCTGGAAGCCGGGCGACGAGGTCGTCGCGCACTGCCTCTCGGTCGAGCTGGAGTCCTCGGACGGCCACAACGACACGATGCTCGACCCCGAGCAGCGCATCTGGGGCTTCGAGACCAACTTCGGCGGCCTGGCGGAGATCGCCCTCGTCAAGTCCAACCAGCTGATGCCGAAGCCGGACCACCTGAGCTGGGAGGAGGCCGCCTCCCCCGGCCTGGTCAACTCCACCGCGTACCGCCAGCTGGTCTCCCGCAACGGCGCCGGCATGAAGCAGGGCGACAACGTCCTGATCTGGGGCGCGAGCGGCGGACTCGGCTCGTACGCCACCCAGTTCGCGCTGGCCGGCGGCGCCAACCCGATCTGTGTCGTCTCCTCCCCGGAGAAGGCCGCGATCTGCCGCTCCATGGGCGCGGAGGCGGTCATCGACCGCAACGCCGAGGGCTACAAGTTCTGGAAGGACGAGCAGACCCAGGACCCCAAGGAGTGGAAGCGCTTCGGCAAGCGCATCCGCGAGCTGACCGGCGGCGAGGACATCGACATCGTCTTCGAGCACCCGGGCCGCGAGACCTTCGGCGCCAGCGTCTACGTCACCCGCAAGGGCGGCACCATCACCACCTGCGCCTCGACCTCGGGCTACATGCACGAGTACGACAACCGCTACCTGTGGATGTCGCTCAAGCGCATCATCGGCTCGCACTTCGCCAACTACCGCGAGGCCTGGGAGGCCAACCGGCTGATCGCGAAGGGCAAGATCCACCCGACGCTCTCCAAGGTCTACTCCCTGGAGGAGACCGGCCAGGCCGCCTACGACGTGCACCGCAACCTGCACCAGGGCAAGGTCGGCGTCCTCGCGCTCGCCCCCGAGGAGGGCCTCGGCGTCCGGAACCCGGAGATGCGCGCGAAGCACATCGACGCCATCAACCGCTTCCGCAACATCTGAGAGAGCGGGACACGTCCATGACAGAGCGTCAGAAGGACCGGCCGTGGCTCATGCGGACCTACGCCGGTCACTCGACCGCCGAGGCGTCCAACGAGCTGTACCGCCGCAACCTCGCCAAGGGTCAGACCGGCCTCTCGGTCGCGTTCGACCTGCCCACGCAGACCGGCTACGACCCCGACCACATCCTCGCCCGCGGCGAGGTCGGCCGGGTCGGGGTCCCGGTCTCGCACCTCGGTGACATGCGCCGGCTGTTCCAGGACATCCCCCTGGAGCAGATGAACACCTCGATGACCATCAACGCCACGGCGATGTGGCTCCTGGCGCTCTACCAGGTGGTCGCCGAGGAGCAGGGCGCGGACGTCACCAAGCTCCAGGGCACCACCCAGAACGACATCGTGAAGGAGTACCTGTCGCGCGGGACGCACGTCTTCCCGCCCGGCCCCTCGCTCCGTCTCACGACGGACATGATCACCTACACGGTGAACCACATCCCGAAGTGGAACCCGATCAACATCTGCAGCTACCACCTGCAGGAGGCGGGGGCCACTCCGGTCCAGGAGATCTCGTACGCGATGTCCACCGCGATCGCGGTGCTCGACGCGGTCCGGGACTCCGGTCAGGTCCCGGCCGAACGCTTCGGCGAAGTGGTCGCCCGCATCTCGTTCTTCGTGAACGCGGGCGTCCGCTTCATCGAGGAGATGTGCAAGATGCGCGCCTTCGGCCGCATCTGGGACAAGGTCACCCGCGAGCGGTACGGCATCGAGGACGCCAAGCAGCGCAGGTTCCGCTACGGCGTCCAGGTCAACTCGCTCGGCCTGACCGAGGCACAGCCGGAGAACAACGTCCAGCGGATCGTCCTGGAGATGCTGGCCGTCACCCTCTCCAAGGACGCCCGCGCGCGTGCCGTCCAGCTGCCCGCCTGGAACGAGGCGCTCGGCCTGCCGCGCCCCTGGGACCAGCAGTGGTCGCTCCGCATCCAGCAGGTGCTCGCCCACGAGTCCGACCTGCTGGAGTACGAGGACATCTTCGCCGGCTCGCACGTCATCGAGGGCAAGGTCGACGCCCTGGTCACGGAGTGCCTCGCGGAGATCGACCGGATCCAGGAGATGGGCGGCGCGATGGCCGCCGTCGAGTCCGGCTACCTGAAGTCGCAGCTGGTCTCCTCGCACGCCGAGCGGCGGGCGAGGATCGAGGCCGGCGACGAGAAGATCGTCGGCGTCAACATCTTCCAGTCGACCGAGGAGAACCCGCTCACCGCGGACCTCGACACGGCCATCATGTCGGTCGACCCGGCGAACGAGGCCAGGGTCGTCGCCTCGCTCGCGAACTGGCGCGACACCCGCTACCAGCCCCCGTTCAACCACCCGCGCCCCTGCAAGGCCCTTGAGCGCCTCAAGGAGGCCGCGCGGGGCACCGCGAACCTCATGGAGGCCACGCTCGAGTGCGCCCGCGCCGGGGTCACCACCGGCGAGTGGGCCGGGGCCCTGCGCGAGGTGTTCGGCGAGTACCGCGCCCCCACCGGCGTCTCCTCCGCCCCCGTGGCGGTGACGGCCGAGGAGGGCACCCCGCTCGCCCTCGTCCGGGAGAAGGTGGCGAAGACCGCCGCCGAGCTGGGCTCCGGGCGGCTGCGGCTCCTGGTCGGCAAGCCGGGCCTGGACGGACACTCCAACGGGGCCGAGCAGATCGCCGTCCGCGCCCGTGACGCCGGCTTCGAGGTCGTCTACCAGGGGATCCGGCTGACGCCCGAGCAGATCGTCAACGCGGCCCTCGCGGAGGACGTGCACTGCGTGGGCCTGTCGATCCTCTCCGGCTCCCACGCCGAGCTGGTCCCCGACGTCCTGGACCGCCTCCGGGAGGCCGGCGCCCACGACGTCCCGGTCATCGTCGGCGGGATCATCCCGAACGCCGACGCCGCCGAACTGAAGCGGGCGGGAGTGGCCGCCGTCTTCACCCCGAAGGACTTCGGCATCACCGAGATCATCGGCCGTATCGTCGACGAGATCCGGAAAGCGAACAAGCTCGACCCCCTGGAGGTCCCCGCATGACCAGCCCCGCTTCCCCCGTGAACCGGCTGCGCCCCCGCCGTTCCTGCCTGGCGGTCCCCGGCTCCAACCCGCGCTTCCTGGAGAAGGCCCAGGGGCTCGCCGCCGACCAGGTCTTCCTCGACCTCGAGGACGCCTGCGCGCCGCTCGCCAAGCCCGAGGCCCGGCACACCATCGTCAAGTTCCTCAACGAGGGCGACTGGACCGGCAAGACGCGCGTCGTGCGGGTCAACGACTGGACCACCCACTGGACGTACCGCGACGTCGTCACCGTCGTCGAGGGCGCCGGCCAGAACCTCGACTGCATCATGCTGCCGAAGGTCCAGGACGCCCAGCAGATCGTGGCGCTCGACCTGCTGCTCACCCAGATCGAGAAGACGATGGGCTTCGAGGTCGGCAAGATCGGCATCGAGGCGCAGATCGAGAACGCCCAGGGCCTCAACAACGTCAACGCGATCGCCACGGCCTCGCAGCGCGTCGAGACCATCATCTTCGGCCCGGCCGACTTCATGGCCTCCATCAACATGAAGTCCCTGGTCGTCGGCGAGCAGCCGCCGGGCTACGACGCCGACGCCTACCACTACATCCTGATGAAGATCCTGATGGCCGCCCGCGCCAACAACCTCCAGGCGATCGACGGTCCCTACCTGCAGATCCGCAACCCCGAGGGCTACCAGGCGGTCGCCCGCCGCGCCGCCGCCCTCGGCTTCGACGGCAAGTGGGTGCTGCACCCGGACCAGGTCGCCGCCGCGAACGAGATCTTCTCGCCCTCGCAGGAGGACTACGACCACGCCGAGCTGATCCTCGACGCGTACGACTACTACACCTCCGAGGCCGGCGGGAAGAAGGGCTCGGCCATGCTCGGCGACGAGATGATCGACGAGGCCTCCCGCAAGATGGCCCTGGTCATCTCGGGCAAGGGCCGCGCCGCCGGCATGCAGCGCACCAGCAAGTTCGAGATCCCGGAGGCCTGAGTCCGATGCAGTTCGGCCGTACCTACGAAGAGTTCGAAGTCGGCGCCGTCTACAAGCACTGGCCCGGGAAGACGGTCACCGAGTACGACGACCACCTCTTCTGTCTGCTGACGATGAACCACCATCCGCTGCACATGGATGTGAACTACGCCGAGAACACGACGGACTTCGGGAAGAACGTCGTCGTCGGCAACTACATCTACTCACTGCTGCTCGGCATGTCCGTGCCGGACGTCTCGGGCAAGGCGATCGCCAACCTGGAGATCGAGTCGCTGCGCCACGTGGCCCCGACCTTCCACGGCGACACCATCTACGGCGAGACCACGGTCCTCGACAAGACCCCGTCGAAGTCGAAGAACGACCGCGGGATCGTGTACGTGGAGACCAAGGGCTACAAGCAGGACGGCACGCTCGTGTGCGTCTTCCGCCGCAAGGTGATGGTGCCCACCGAGACGTACATCAAGGAGCGCGGCGGCGAGCAGCCCGGCCGCCCCGAGCTCATCGAGCCCGCGAAGAAGACGGAGAAGTAGCCATGGCCCGACTCGCCCAGACCGCCGGGCTCACGGACGTCCAGCAGGAGATCCTCAAGACCGTCCGGGAGTTCGTCGACAAGGAGATCATCCCGGTCGCCACCGAGCTGGAGCACCGCGACGAGTACCCGCAGCAGATCGTGGACGGGCTGAAGGAGCTCGGCCTCTTCGGTCTGATGATCCCCGAGGAGTACGGGGGCCTGGGCGAGTCGCTGCTCACCTACGCGCTCTGCGTGGAGGAGATCGCCCGTGGCTGGATGTCGGTCTCCGGCATCATCAACACCCACTTCATCGTGGCGTACATGCTCAAGCAGCACGGCACCCAGGAGCAGAAGGACTACTTCCTGCCCCGGATGGCGGCCGGCGAGACGCGTGGCGCGTTCTCGATGTCGGAGCCGGGCCTCGGCTCGGATGTGTCGGCCATCACGTCGAAGGCGGTCAAGGACGGCGACGAGTACGTCCTCAACGGCCAGAAGATGTGGCTGACGAACGGCGGAACGTCAACGCTGGTCGCCGTTCTCGTCCGAAGTGACGAAGGACACCCCGAGGGGACCGCGCCCCACAAGTCGATGACGACCTTCCTCGTCGAGAAGGAGGCCGGCTTCGGAGAGGTCCGCCCCGGCCTCACCATCCCGGGGAAGATCGACAAGATGGGTTACAAGGGCGTCGACACGACCGAACTCATCATGGACGGACTGCGCATTCCGGCCAATCGGGTCCTCGGCGGGGTCACCGGCCGAGGGTTTTACCAAATGATGGACGGCGTGGAGGTCGGCCGCGTCAATGTCGCGGCCCGTGGCTGCGGCGTCGCGCAGCGTGCTTTCGAACTGGGCGTCTCGTATGCCCAGCAACGTCACACTTTCGGCAAGGCGATCGCCCAGCACCAGGCGATTCAGTTCAAGCTGGCCGAGATGGCTACCAAGGTCGAGGCCGCTCATGCCATGATGGTGAACGCAGCACGCAAAAAGGACTCCGGGGAACGAAACGACCTCGAAGCAGGGATGGCGAAGTACCTCGCCTCCGAATACTGCAAGGAAGTCGTCGAGGACGCCTTCCGTATCCATGGCGGGTACGGGTTCTCGAAGGAGTACGAGATCGAGCGTCTCTACCGGGAGGCGCCGATGCTGCTCATCGGTGAAGGTACCGCCGAGATCCAGAAAATGATCATCGGTCGTCGGCTGCTCGAGGAGTACCGGTTCCAGGGTTGATTGTCGCCTTTGAGTCGGTTCGGCCGCGAAGAAGATCACACCCCGTGTTCGTCTTCCGGCCGCCGACTCGGCTGCTGGCTTACCCAGTTGCGGCCCGCAACCGATAGCATCGTTTGAAAGCCGCCGTCCCCCGTTGCCAGTGCGGCATCATCCGCTACGAAGGTCATCCATGCCCCACAGCCAAACCTCTGCACCTCGCGACAGCCTCGCCGGCGTACGCATCGCACGCGGAGCATCGCCGTGGCTTCTGCCGACCGTCGCCACCGCGGCGCTGAGCCTCGCGCGTGCGCGCAAGTCCCGGCGTGCCGCGGCCATCGCCGTGCCCACCACCGCTCTGGCGGCGGGCATGCTGTGGTTCTTCCGCGACCCCGAGCGCGAGATCGCTCAGGGCCGGGTCATCTCCCCCGCCGACGGTGTGGTGCAGAGCATCATGCCGTGGAAGGACGGACGCACCCGGGTCGCCATCTTCATGAGCCCGCTGAACGTCCACGTCAACCGCGCGCCGCTGGCCGGCACGGTGACGTCCGTGGAGCACGTCCCCGGCGGGTTCGTCCCGGCGTTCAACAAGGAGAGCGAGAACAACGAGCGCGTTGTCTGGCACTTCGACACCGAGCTCGGTGACATCGAGATGGTGCAGATCGCCGGTGCCGTCGCCCGGCGCATCGTGCCGTACATCCCCCAGGGGACGAAGGTCGAGCAGGGCGAGCGCATCGGTCTGATCCGCTTCGGGTCGCGCGTTGACATCTACCTTCCGGAAGGTGTCGACGTCGCCGTCGAGGTCGGTCAGACCACGACCGCGGGGGTGACTCGCATTGACCGTGATTGATCCCGACACCCGGGCCGCCGACTGGGCCGCCGACGCGGACGCGGAGGAGGCCGAGGAGTCGGAGGAGATGCCGCTGTCGCTGAGGCTGTCCATAGCGGACGCCCTCACCCTCGGTAACGCCACGTGTGGATTCATGGCGGTGTACTTCACCACCACCGGCATCCTCATCCCGCACCTCACGGGCAGCGCGGAGACCGGCATGGCGCGCAACAGCGCCGCCACCGCCGTGATCCTCATGCTCGCGGCGGCGATCTTCGACCTCTTCGACGGCATCGTGGCCCGCAAGCTGCGTTCGTCGCCGATGGGCGCCGAGCTCGACAACCTGTCGGACCTGATCAGCTTCGGTCTGGCCCCGGCCTACTTCGTCCTCGTGTACGGCATGGTCGCGGTCCCGGACGGCGCGCAGCAGAAGGTCTCGGCCGTGGCCGCGGTCGCGGTGCTGCTCGCGGTCGTGCTGAGGCTCGCGAGATTCTCGTGCGTGACGATGAAGGACGGCATGTTCCAGGGCATGCCGAGCCCCTTCGGCGCGCTGACGGTCGTCTCGATCGTGCTTCTGGAGCTGCCGTTCGTCCCGACGCTGCTCGCGATCATCGGGGTCGCCTGGCTGATGGTGAGCCGGGTCGAGTACCCGAAGCCGCGGGGCGTCCTCGCGGTGGCGATGCTCAGCTGGATCGTGGGCGCGATGGGCATGCTGGCGGCCTGGGCGTTCGACGCCCCGGGCGGGCAGCTGCTGCTCCAGACCGGCTGCGCGCTGCAGGTGGTGCTGGGCGCCGTGATCCCCCTCTTCGCGACCGCCCGGCGAGTGAACACCTTCCGTGGCAACCGCCGCGAGAGCCGCGAGGCCCGCGAGGCGGAGGCCGCGCAGGTGCGGTAGGCGGAACGCCTCATGTGTACGACGAAGGGCCCGGAGACCTGGTCTCCGGGCCCTTCGTCGTGTCCGCTTCAGATCGTGTCCGCTTCAGGGGAGGCGCTTGTAGTAGAGCGTGGTGGGGCGCAGGGTGCCCGTGGGGTCGGCGGCGAAGTCCGGGATCGTGCCGGCCGGGGTCCAGCCGGCCTTGCGGTAGAGCCGCTCGGCGGGGCTGTCGGTCTGGGTGTCCAGGACCAGGAGCGTGAGGCCCTGGTGGGCCGCGTGGGCCTCCGCCGCGGCGAGCAGGGCCGCCCCCAGGCCCTGGCCGCGGGCGGCGCGGTGGACGATCAGCCGGGCGATCTCGCCGCGGTGGCGGCCGTTCGGCTTGTCGGTACGGACGAGGGTGACCGCCCCGAGGACCTCGCCGTCCGGGCCGTGGGCCGCCCAGACGTCCCGTACGCCCCGCTCCGCCTCGTCGGCGGCCTCCTGCCACCAGCGGGCCGCCTCGGTGGGCTCCAGGGGCGCGAGGAAGCCCAGGGAGGCCCCGCCGTCCACCGCGTCGACGAGGAGGGCGGCGAGGCCGTCGGCGGCGTGGGCGCGGATCCGGGCGGGGTCCAGGAGGTCGACGGTGGTCGCGGAGGTGTGTGCGGTCATGGGCCTGAGCCTCACACGGCCCTGTTTCGCGGAGATGACACGCCGGAGCCCCGCCGCGCGGGGAGCGCGGCGGGGCGAGCCGTACGGCGGGGGTCAGCCGGCCTTGGGGGTGAACTCCTTCGCGGCGTCGGAGATGAACGGCTCACGGACCGTGCGCATGCCGCCGGGGACGGTCTTGTCGGGCTGGATGATGACCGACTCGCGGGAGGACGGGGCCTTCGGGTCGCTGAAGTCGTGCGTCATGCCGAAGCCGAGGTCGACGTCCTTCAGGGTCAGCAGCGCCTTGTCGACGCCCTCGCGGGTCAGGTCCTTGGAGGCGCAGGCCTTCTTCAGGGCCTCGCCGAAGACACTGGCGGCCGTCCACCCGGCGACGATGCCGTTGTCGAGACTGTCGCTCGGGTACGCGGCCTTGTAGTCGGCGACGAGCTTCTTCGCCGCCGCGGTGTCCGCGCCGATCGGCAGGCTCGGCGAGGCGAACCAGTACATCTTCTCCAGCGCGGGCCCCGCCTGGGTGCCGAGCAGCTGCGGGGCGAACGCCGAGTTGTTGCCGATGACCGGCACGGTGAGCTTCGTCGCCGCCGCGACGCCGACCAGGGAGGCGGCCTGGCGGGGGCCCGCGCTGATCACGATGGCCTTGACGCCGGCCTGCTTGAGCGCCGCGACCTGCGCCGACATGTCGTTGTCCGTCGGCTTGATCTTCTGCTCGACGACGGTGAGGCCCGCCTTCTCGGCCGCGTACTTCGAGCCCGCGAGGGCGTTCTCGCCGTAGTCGCCCTCGAAGTAGACGTGCCCGATCTTGTCGCCCGCCTTCAGGCCCTTCTCCTTCACCAGGAAGTCGACGGCGTTGATCGTCTCGATGTCGTACGTGGAGCCCAGGACGCGGATGTACGGGGAGCCGAGCAGCGAGGCCGACCAGGCCTGGGGCAGCACGAGCCCCTTGTCCTGGCCGTCGACGCGCTGCTTGACCGCCGCGACGAACGGGGAGCCGATGAACTGGGCGTAGCCGACCACCTTCGGCTCCAGCTCGGTGTAGGCGGAGAGCGCCTTCTGCGGGTCGTAGCCGTGGTCGCGGACCGTCAGCTCCAGCTGCCGGCCGCAGATCCCGCCGGCCGCGTTGACCTGCTTGACGTACAGCTGCTGGGCCTGGGTGACGCTCTTGCCGAGGGTGGCGTACACGCCGGTCATGTCGGTGAGCGCGCCGAGCGTGATGGTCGTGTCGGTGACGCCCGTGCCGGACTTCACCCCGCCGGCGCCGGTGCCCTTGTCCTCGCCGGTCTTGGCCTTGGAGCTGCAGCCGGCGGCGGTCAGGGCGACGAGGGTGGCGAGCGCGACGGCCAGGGTTCTGGACGTCAGGCGACGGTGGGTCATCGTTCCTCCCCAGAGGAGTGCGAGGTCGAGGGTCGGGTGGATCGCTTGGGCTTCCGGGCGGCCAGCCGGACCAGGCCTCCGGGCAGGAAGAGCACCACCGCGACGACGGCGGCGCCGTAGAGGTAGCGGGCGGCCTCCCCCGGTGCGATCCCGCCCGTCCCGGGGGCGGAGACCAGGGGCAGCGCGTCGCTGTACCGGTTGAGGAGCTGCGGCAGCAGGGAGACGAAGACGCCTCCGACCACCGCGCCGGCGACCGAGCCGAGACCGCCGATGACGATCATGGCCAGGTATTCGAGGGAGAGCAGCATGCCGAAGTACTCCGGCACGGTCCGCTGGAAGACCAGCGCGAGGAGCACGCCCGCCAGACCCGCGTACATGGACGACAGGACGAAGACGGCGGCGCGGTAGCGGGCCACGGGGATGCCCATGACGCCCGCCGCGATCCGGTGGTCCCGGATGGCGTTCATGGCGCGGCCGGGGCGGCCGCGCAGGACCCCGCGGGCGAACAGGGCGCCCGCGAGGAGGAGGACGAGCCCGAGGTACCAGAGCTTCTCGGCGGAGCCGAACGGCACCTGGGCGACGAGCAGCTCGGTGTCGTCGAAGGTGATCCCGAAGAGGCTGAGCGGGGGCACCGCGCGGCCGTTGAAGCCGCCGGTGAGGTCGTGGGCGTTGAAGAGGACGTGCTGGCCGATGAAGATCAGCGCGAGGGTGGCGATGCCGAGGTAGGCGCCGCGCAGCCGGCCGGCGATCGGGCTGAACACGCCGCCCGCAAGGCCCGCGAGGACGACGGCGAGGACCGCGGCGAGCCAGCCCGGCAGGCCGAGCCCGGTGAGCCCGTCCGCGCCGTCGCCCGCGAAGGCGCAGTAGCCGTAGGCGCCGACGGCGAGGAAGAAGGCGTGGCCCATGGAGAGCTGGCCGGTGGCGCCGGTCAGCAGGTTGATGCCGATGGCGCCGATCGCGGCGGCCATGGCGAAGAGCCCGGCCTGGAGCCAGAAGCGGTCCAGGTAGAAGGGGAAGGCGACGAGGACGAGCCCCGCGGCGGCCCAGCCGTAGACGCGCGGCCGGGCGAGCGTGGCGAAGGAGCGGGGTGCGAGGGTCTCAGACACGGGCCAGCTCCTTCGTGCCGAAGAGTCCGGCCGGGCGGATCAGGAGCACGGCGACCATCACCAGGTACGGGGCGAGGTCGCCGATGCCCCGGCCGAGGAAGGTCAGGTCGCCCTGGTAGCCGGTGGCGAGGGACTCGGTGACGCCGACCAGGAGGCCGCCGACGAGGGCGCCGGTGGTGGAGTCGAGGCCGCCGAGGATGGCGGCGGGGAAGGCCTTCATCGCGGCGAAGGAGGTGGAACGCTCCAGGCCGGGGGTGGGGAAGACGGTGAGGAAGAGGGCGGCGACGGCCGCGAGTCCGCCGGCCACCGCCCAGGCGCCGAGCGAGACCCGGCCGAGCCGGATGCCCATCAGGGCGGCGGTCTCCTGGTTCTCGGCGGCGGCGCGCATGGCGACGCCCCAGGAGGTGTACCGGAAGGCCAGCAGGAAGGCGGTGATGAGCAGGGCGGCGGCCAGGAAGGCCGCGATACGGGTCTGCGCGAGGGTGACCGGGCCGAAGGTGACGACGGCGTCGCCCCACGGGTCGCCGAGCGACAGGATGTCCGTACCGATGCGGCGGGTCAGCTCGGTGGCGAGCAGGATGTCGACGCCGATGGTGACGATGGCGAGGACGCTATGGTCGGAGCCCCGGTACCGGCGCATCACGAGGAACTCGACCGCCGCGCCGACGGCCGCCGCTCCCCCGATGCCGACGGCGAGCGCGGGCCAGAAGCCGAGATCGTCGTGGAGGACGGCGGTGAAGTAGCCGCCGGCGAGGAGCAGCGAGGCATGGGCGAAGTTGACGACCTCGGTGGCGCGGAAGATCACCACGAAGCCGAGGGCGATGAGGGCGTAGATCGAGCCCAACGAGACGCCGTTGAGCAGGAGTTCGGCGAAGGTGGTCACTCGGCGGTCTCCTCTCCGAGATAGGCGCGGACGACCGCCGGGTCGTTCTGTACGTCGCCGGGGGCGCCGTCGGCGATCCGGCGGCCGAAGTCGAGGACGGTGACGGCGTCGGCGAGCCGCATCACCACTCCCATGTCGTGCTCGACGAGGACGATGGAGATCCCGAGGCTGTCGCGGACGCCGGCGATCACGGCGGCGGTACGGCGCCGCTCGTCGGCGGTCATCCCGGCGACGGGCTCGTCGAGGAGGAGCAGCCTGGGCTCCATGCAGAGGGCCCGGGCGAGTTCGGCCAGCTTCTGCTGCCCGTACGGGAGCGACCCCGCGGGCTGCGCGAGCTGCTTCTCCAGGCCGACGAAGGCGGCGATCTCGCGGACCCTGGCCCGGTGCCTGGCGTCCTCGCGGGCGGCGGAGGGCAGCCGGAGCCCGGCGGCGAGGAAGCCGGTCCGGGTGAGCCGGTGCCGGCCGAGCATCAGGCTGTCCTCGACGGTGGCGCGGGGCGGCAGCGCGAGGTTCTGGAAGATGCGGGCGACGCCGAGCTCGGCGATCTTGTGCGGGGGCAGGTCGGTCAGCTCGTGCCCGCCGAAGCGGACACTGCCGGAGGTCGCCCTGTAGACCCCGGAGAGCACGTTGAAGCAGGTGGACTTGCCGGCGCCGTTGGGGCCGATGACGGCGTGGACGGTGCCGGGGCGGACGGTGAAGGAGACGGCGTCGAGGGCGGTCAGCCCGGCGAACCGGACAGTGACGTCGCGGACGTCGAGTGCGGGCACGTCGAGGGCGGTCGGCCCGTCGGAGGGCGCCGGGCGCCCGGGGGCGGTCGGGGTCATCGGGCGGCCTCCCAGCGGGAGAGGACCGGGTGGACGGTGGCGGCGGTCGCCGCGTCGGCGGCGGCGTCCTCGTCCACGACGCCCAGGTAGCGGCGGCGGACCTCGTCGGACGCGGCGAGTTCGGCGGCCGGTCCCGACAGGGTGACCTCGCCGACCTCCAGGACGTACGCCCGGGTGGCGAGCCGCAGCGCGAGCGCCGCGTTCTGCTCGACGAGGAGCACGGCGGTGCCCTGGGCGTTGATCTCGCGGATCGTGTCGGCGATCCGGGCGGCCATCAGCGGGGCGAGGCCCAGGGAGGGCTCGTCCAGGAGCAGCAGCTTCGGCGAGGCCATCAGGGCCCGGCCGACGGCGAGCATCTGCTGTTCGCCGCCGGACAGGAGCCCGGCGCGCTGGTGGGCGCGTTCGGCGAGGACGGGGAAGAGTTCGTGGACCCGCTTGAGCGCGGCGGCCCTTCCCGCGCGGTCGTCGCGGGCGCCGAGCGCCCCGGCGCGCAGGTTGTCCTCGACGGTCATCCGTGCGAAGACCTGCCGCCCTTCCGGCACCTGGGAGACCCCGGCGGCGACGACCCGGTCGGGGGCGAGCCCGCCGATCGGCCGGCCGCCGAAGGTCACGGTGCCGGATGTGACGGCTCCGCCGTGGAACGACAGTGTGCGCGAGACGGCTCGCAGCAGCGTGGACTTGCCCGCTCCGTTGCCGCCGAGGACGGTGACGACTCCGCCCTCCGGCACGGTGAGCGACACCTGCCTCAGCGCGCGTACCGGTCCGTATCCCGCCGACAGGTCCGCGACCTCGAGGGCGAGTGCGGTCCCTCCCATGGCTCCCCTTCCGTGGCCCGTTCAGTGGCGCTCACCCCAGCACCGCGGTGCCCGTCCGTCCACGTGCGGCGGCCGAAACGCTGCCGGTGACCAGCGGGCGCGGCGGTGGGTTGTGCACGCGCACAACACCGCGTGTCAGGGGCCTGTCGGGAAGGGGGCGCGGGTGGCATCCTCCGGGCATGGGACGGCGCAGACCGCGGACCGGCGACGACTGGAAGCTGCTGGCGGAGGCGTGCACGGCGCTTCTGGAACGGCTGCCGGAGCTGGTGGAGGAGCATCTGAGGGAGTTGCACGAGTACGAGCCGGCGTACGGCCGGATCGTGCCGTACGACCAGCACTGGCACGAGGCCCACGAGGCCCTGCGGATCGGGATCGAGATGATCTCGGCGCGCCGGGACACGCCCCGGCGGGACCTGGCGCACGCGGACGAGCTGGGGCGGCGGCGCGCGGAGCAGGGCATGCCGCTGGAGCTGGTCGTGCACGCCTACCGGCACGCCGGGCAGCTGGTGTGGGACGCGCTGATCGAGGACGCGTCGGCGTTTCCGCCCAGGCTCGCGGCGCTGACCCAGTCGGCGACGATCATCTGGTCGGCGGTGGACGCGCAGGCGGACACGGCGTCGGAGGCGTACCGGGCGACGGAGCTGGAGCTGCGGCGCCGGACGGACGAGCAGCTCCAGGCGCTCCTGGACGCGCTGCTCCAGGGGCAGCGCTCGCCGGAGGTCACGTCCCGGGCGGCGGCGGGCCTGGACCTGCCGGAGCACGGGCGGTACGCGGTGGTGGTGCTGCGGCACGACCGCCGGGAGGTTCCGGAGCCGTTCCACCGGCGGCTTCAGGGGGCCGGGGTGCGGTTCCTGTGGCGGATGGGCGCGGACTGCGAGATCGGGGTGGTGTCGCTGGCCGAGGGCACGGGCCTGGACGCGCTGTCGGAGCTTCTGCAGGGGCGGTGCCCGGGTCCGGGCGGGATCAGCCCGGTGGTGACGGGCCTGGCCGAGCTGGGCCGGGCGCGGCGGCTCGCGGAGCTGGCGCTGCGGACGAGTCCGCCGGACTCGCGGCAGATCGTCCGGCTCGACCGCAGGATGGCGGGCGCGCTGGTGGTGGGGCAGCCGGAGCTGGCGGGCCTGCTGGTGGCGGACGTCCTGGGGACGCTGCTCGAACTGGACCCCGCGGACCGGGCGGTCCTCCTTGAGACGCTGGACGTCTGGCTGGACTGCGAGGGCTCGGCGGGGCGGGCGGCGTCGCGTCTGTACTGCCACCGGAACACGGTCTTCAACCGCCTGCGCCGCCTGGAGCAGCTGACGTCGAGGTCCTTGTCCCGCCCGCGGGACCTCACGGAGATGACCCTGGCACTCGATGCGTTCCGCCTGACGGGGGCGGGTGCGGGCGTGGCGTGACGGCCGGGCGGGCACGGGGCGTGGCCCCGTGCCCGGTGGAGGCTACGCCAGGTAGTCGGCGGCGATCGTCGCCGCGACCTCTTCCAGGAGCGGGCCCGCGTTCGGGATGGACTTGGCCGGGTCGGGTTCCAGGGCCGAGAGGGGGTAGGCGCGGCGGATGCCGGCCTCCGTCAGGGCCTCCTGGGTGAGGGCGAGCCGGCCGCAGACCGCCACGACGGGCTTGCCCGCCGCCCTGGCCGCAGCCGCCACGCCCGCGGGGGCCTTGCCGTGCAGGGTCTGCTCGTCCAGCGAGCCCTCGCCGGTGATGACAAGGGTGGCGCGGTCGAGGGCGGGGGCGAAGCCGAGGACGTCCAGCATCAGCTCGATGCCGGGGCGGAAGCTCGCGTCGAGGCCGACCAGCGCCCCGTACCCGATGCCGCCCGCGCCGCCCGCGCCCGGCGCGACCGCGCACTCGGCGGCCTTGGGGCCGATCGCCTTCTCCAGGACGGTCACGAAGTGCGCGAGCGCCGCGTCGAGTGTCTCGACGTCCTCGGGCGTGGCGCCCTTCTGGGGGCCGTAGACGGCGGGCGCGCCCTTGGGGCCCGTCAGGGGGTTGTCGACATCGCTCGCCAGGATCAGGTCCACGGCGGCGAAGCGCGGGTCGAGGCCGGACAGGTCCGCGGTCGCGAGCGCCGCCAGCGCCGCTCCGCCCGGTCCCACCCGCTCGCCCGCCGCGTCCAGGAAGACCGCGCCGAGCGCGGCCAGCATCCCGGCGCCGCCGTCCGTCGTGGCGCTGCCGCCGACGCCGAAGACGATCGTCGTGGCGCCCGCGTCCAGGGCGGCGCGCAGCAGCTCGCCGGAGCCGTACGTCGTCGACGTCAGGGGGGCGAACACGCCCGCGGGCAGCAGCTGGAGGCCCGAGGCCTCCGCCATCTCCACCACGGCCGTCGTCCCGCGCAGCGCGAACGCCGCCGTCACGGGGTCGCCGACCGGCCCGGTCACCCGTACCTCGTGGCGTTCGAAACCGGCCGCCACCGCGGCCGCGACCGTACCGTCGCCGCCGTCCGCAACCGGCAGGGTCTCCACTTCCAGCTCCGGGACGACCCGTCGCAGACCTGCTGTGACCCGCTCCGCGACCTGAACGGCCGTGAGCGAGCCCTTGAACTTGTCGGCCGCGACGAGTACGCGTGCGACCTCAGTTACTGCTCCGTCCGTCACCTTGCATCCCTTGCTTTCGAACGTGCAGTCGCGCCGAGGCCGACCCTATCCGCACCCCCAGACGGCGTGCCACCCCCTGATAAGGCGATATTCCACACCATAGTGGGCGCATATGAGCACGGAATCGGATCCGATCGATCAAAAGTCCACCGGCCCCGCCCCTGATCAGGCGGTCATCGGCATCGGTGTGGCGGCCGTCGTCGCGATGGTGGCCTGGGCAGCCCTCGGCAAGGATTCCTTCGACAGCGCCTCCACGTCCGCCCTCGGCTGGGTCCTGAACAACTTCGCCTGGCTCTTCGTCATCGCCGCCGACACCTTCCTGGTCCTGTGCGTGGTGATCGCGCTGAGCCGTTACGGACGGATCCGGCTCGGGGCGGACGACTCCGAGCCGGAGTTCACCAACCTCGCGTGGATCGCGATGATGTTCAGCGCGGGCATGGGCATCGGTCTGATGTTCTACGGGGTCGCGGAGCCGCTCCAGCACTACCTGTCCCCGCCGCCGGCGAGCGGCGCGGAGCCGGGCACCGGCACGGCCGCCCTCAACGCCATGGAGTACTCGTTCTTCCACTGGACGCTCACGCCGTGGGCCATCTACGGCATCGCCGGCCTCGCGCTGGCCTACGCGGGCTTCCGCAAGGGCCGGGGCTCCCGGCTGAGCTCCGCGTTCGTCCCGCTGATCGGGGCCCGTCGGGCGGCGGCGTGGCAGGGCCGGGCGATCGACCTGCTCGCCGTCTTCGCGACGGTCTTCGGCACGGCGACCAGCCTCGGCGTGGGCGCGCTCCAGGTCTCCAAGGGCCTCGACCTGACCATGGGCGTCGAGGACTCGACGGCGACGCAGCTGATCATCATCGCCTCGCTCTCCGCGGCCTTCGTCCTGTCGGCCTTCTCAGGACTGCACAAGGGCGTGAAGTGGCTGTCGACGATCAACATCGTGCTCGCCACCTGCCTGATGCTCTTCGTCTTCGTCCTCGGCCCGACGGTCTACATCCTGGACTCCATCCCGGCCTCCCTCGGCGGCTACCTGGACGAGCTGCTGCCGATGGCGACCCGCACGGGCGCCTTCACGGACCCCTCGTGGCTGGGCGCCTGGACGATCTTCTACTGGGCGTGGTGGCTGTCCTGGGCGCCGTTCGTCGGCACGTTCATCGCCCGGATCTCGCACGGCCGCACGATCCGGGAGTTCCTCATCGGGGTGCTGCTCGTGCCGAGCGGGGCGACGGTCGTCTGGTTCTGCGTGATGGGCGGGACGGCGATCCGTCTCGACTCGACCGGCGCTGCGGACCTCGCGGGCGCGGTCAAGGACGGGGCGGAGGCCTCGCTCTTCGCGATGCTGGACGCCCTGCCGATCGGCACGGTGACGTCGGTGATCGCGATGATCCTGGTCATGACCTACTTCGTCACCAGCGCGGACTCGGCGTCGCTGGTGATGGGATCGCTGACCAGCCGCGGCTCGCTGCACCCGCCGACCTGGCTCGTGGTCACCTGGGGCATCCTCATGGCGGCGGTGGCCGCCGTGCTGCTCGTCGCGGGCGGACTGAACTCGCTGCAGACGGCGACGATCCTGGTGGCGCTGCCGTTCGTGATCGTGATGCTGGGGCTGTGCTGGGCCCTCCTGAAGGAGCTGCGCGAGGACCCGGGCGCGGGACCGGCGCGCCACCACGCGCTGCACGGCGTGCGGGACGCGGTGCGGGCGATGGTCGGCGAGGCGATGACGGAGCAGGGCGCCGGACGCCACCACCGCCTGCGCCGCGCGGCGAAGTCCCGCAGCGACACGGACGAGGAGCCGGGCGTCTAGTGCTCCGGCAGGAGCCGAGGGGCTCGTACTCCGGCAGGAGCCGAGCGGCGCCGGGGGCCGTCGGCGAAAGGGCGGTGCGGGGTACGGAGTCGGCTGTTACGGTGCCTCGCATGTCCTCTGTCATCCACAACTGGAACGCCCTGCGCATCCGGTCGACGCGCTGACCGTGGTGTCGGCCGTCGCCGACACCGGGTCCCGCGTCCACCGTTCACCTCACGATGACGAGGATCTTCACCATGCGCGCAGACTCGCGCCCGCTTTTCGTATGCGTTCACGGCGGCTCCAGCAACGCCCGGGCCTGGGGCCCGTTGCAGAACGAGCTGGCCCTGCTCGGCCACCGTTCGTACGCCGTCGACCTGCCCGGTCACGGCGACCTCGCCGACTTCCCGGCCGCCTACTATCAGCAGCCCCAGGACCTGGCGGCGCTCGCCGCGGCCCCGTCCCCGCTGCGCGGTGTCACGCCGGCGGACAACGTCCGCCATGTGGTGGGCGTCGTGCGCCGGCTCGCCGTGTCGGGACCGGTCGTCCTGGTCGGCAACAGCCTCGGCGGGCTGACGATCAGCGCTGTGGCCAACGCCGTACCGGACCTGCTCGACCGGGTGGTCTATCTCTCCGCCCTCTGCCTCGCCGATCCGGCCATGCTCACCGAGGCCTGGGATGTCGTCGACGACAACCTGCTGGACGCCGCGGTGGCTCGCATCGCCGTGCCGCGCACAGGCGATCCGGGAGTGGTCCGGCTCAACTGGCGGGCCGCCCACGCCGATCCGGAGGTGTTCGCCGCGTTGAAGGCCGCCATCATGGCCGACTCGACCGACCACCAGTTCGGGCTGCTGCTCGACTCCCTGGACCCGGACGAGACCTACGCGGCGATGGAGCCGGGAGCCTTGGTCCGGGCCGAGACGTGGGGGCGGGTGCCGCACACCTACGTCCGGCTCTCCGACGACCGGAGCCTTCCCCCGGCGGTCCAGGACCACATGATCCGTACAGCCGACGCGCTGACCCCGCACCATCCCTTCGACGTGCACACCCTCGCGGCCTCCCACGTCGGATACTTCAGCCGCCCGCGCCTCTTCGCGGAGCTGCTGACGAGCCTCGTCTGAGGGGCCACCCCGGGGGCGGTCTCTTCGAGGCCGCCCCACGGACGAACGACCCTGAGCGGGGGCCGCGGCGGGCGGCGGGCGGCGTGTTCGGCGGGCGCGATCGGGCCGCGTTCGGTAGACCGGACCCATGGCGTTCAAGCAGGGCGAACTCGCCGACCGCATCCTCGGAGGCTGGACGGGCCGGATCGCCGGGAACATGCTCGGCAAACCCGTCGAGCGGGGCGATCTGTGGACGCCCCGGCTCATCGACCGGTACCTGCGCCTGACGGACGCCCTGCCGCTCACCGACTACCTGCCCGCGCCGCCTCCCGACGCCCTCGCTCAGGGGTTCGAGCTGCGACCCGAGTGGCCGCAGTGCGTCCGCGGCCGGATCAGCGGGAGCTGCCGGGACGACGACATCGACTACTCGATCCTCGGCCTGCACCTCCTGGAGACCCGGGGGTTCGCGTTCACCACCGAGCAGGTGGGCGAGCACTGGCTGCTGCGGCTGCCGTACCTGCAGACGTTCACCGCCGAACGGACCGCCTACCGCAATCTCGCCAACGGTCTGAAGCCGCCGCTCACCGCCACCTACGACAACCCGCACCAGGAGTGGATCGGCGCCCTGATCCGTGCCGACGTCTACGGCTGGACCTCCCCGGGCGACCCGCGCCGCGCCGCGTCCCTCGCCCGCCGCGACGCGGTGCTGTCCCACACCGGCAACGGGGTGTACGGCGCGATGTGGGCGGCCGCGCTCATCGCCGCCGCCTTCACCGCGCCGGACGTGCGCACGGCCCTGGAGACGGCGCTCGACCGGATCCCGGCGAGCAGCCGGCTCGCGCGCACGGTCCGGCACACGATGGCGCTGCACGAGTCGAGGGTGGGGTGGTCCGACACACTCGCCGAACTCGCGGAGCGGACGGCCGGCATGGGCTGGATCCACACCGTGCCGAACGCGGCGGTCCTCACGGCCGGACTGCTGTACGGGGGTGGGGACTTCACCGCCACCCTCGCCCTGACCGTCCGGGGCGGCCTCGACACCGACTCGAACGGAGCGACGGCCGGCTCGGTGGCCGGGGTGATGTGCGGGGCGGCGGCGATCCCGCCGCAGTGGTCGGAGCCGCTGCGGGACCGCGTGCGCAGCGCGGTGTTCGGATTCGACCGCGTGCGGATCAGCGAACTGGCCGAACGGACACTGCGGCTGGCTACGCTGACGGTATGACGACGGACGACTACGCCACGTACATCGCAAGCCTGCCGCGAGTCCTCGCGGCCGCGGCCGCGCTCTTCCGGGACGGCGCGGGACGCGTCCTGGTCGTCGAGCCGAACTACCGGGAGGGCTGGACACTGCCGGGCGGCACGATCGAGTCGGACACGGGTGAGACGCCCCGGCAGGCGGCGCGCCGCGAGACGGCGGAGGAGATCGGCCTCGACCTGGAACTGGGGGCGCTGCTCGCGGTCGACTGGTCGCACCGCACGGGCCGGCCGCCGATCGTGGCGTACGTGTACGACGGCGGGGTGCTGCCCGAGGAGCGGTTCGCGGAGATCCGGCTGCAGGAGGAGGAGTTGCTCTCCTGGAAGCTGATCGAGCCGGCCGAGGCGATCGCCCATCTCCCGGGCTCGCTGGGCCGGCGGGTGGTCGCGGCCCTCGACGCGCTGGCGGACGGTGGCGGCCCGGTGGAGCTGGAGAACGGCAGCCCGGTCCGCTGAACCGACCGCCCCTAGAAGCTGTCCGGCGGCACACAGAGGACGGGGACCTGGGACAGGTGCAGCAGCTTGTGGGGCGTCGAGCCGAGGAGCGCGCCGCGCATCGGGCTCTCGCCCCAGCTGCCGACCACGATGACCCGGGCGGCGTGCCGGTGCGCGGCGTCGATCAGGGCCTCCGACGGCTTCTTGTCGATCACCTCGACGACGGTCGGTACGCCCACCCGCTCGGCCTCCGTGACCGCGTGCCGCAGTCCGGTGCGGCCGGCTTCCCGGACGGCCTGGACATGGGTGCGGTACTCCTCGCCCGAGGGGCCCGGGACCGCCACCCCGTAGACCAGGACGAGCGTCTCGTCGAAGGCGTTCGCCAGCTCCACGGCGATGCGCAGCGCCCGGGCGGCGCCGGGGGATTCGTCGTATCCGAGCACGACCGACATCTCAGGTCCCTCCGCCGGAGCCGGAACCGGTAGCCGAGCCGGAGCCGGTGCCCGAGCCGGAGTCGTGGCCGTGGTTGTGGCCGTGGCCGTGGACCAGGTCGGGGTCGGCCACGCCCGGGCGCTCGCTCCAGAACGCCGGTGCCCACAGTCGCCGCACGATCATCAGGACCACGCCGGTGAGGGCGATGCCGATGCCGATGACGAGGGGCGGCCCGAGGCCGAACCACGAGGTCCCGCTGTACGAGTTCTCCGGGTCGGACATGTCCGAGACCGACCGCACCAGGAGCCAGGTCAGCAGTCCGGCGCCGACCAGCGGCCCGAGGCCGATCAGCAGGAAGTTGTGGACGCTCTCGAAGAGATGGCGGCGGTAGTACACCACGCAGGCCAGGCCCGTGAGGGCGTAGTAGAAGGAGATCAGCAGCGAGAGCGCGGTCAGCGAGTCGTAGAGGGCGTTGCTGCTGATCTGGTTCACCACGAGGTACCAGCCGATGGCGATGGCGGCGACCCACCAGGTGCTGACGTCCGGGGTGCGGAAGCGCGGGCTGATGTGGGCGTAGTGCGCGGGCAGCGCCCGGCGGCGGGCCATGGACAGCGCGGTGCGCGAGGCAGGGATGATCGTGGTCTGGGTGGAGGCGATGGCCGACGTGGAGACGGCGAGCAGCAGGATCCAGTCCCAGCCGCCCAGGACGTCCCCGGCGAGCTGGGCGAAGATGAACTCCTCCTCGTCGGCGTTCTCGGCGAGGAACACCGGTCCCGCGTAGGCGACGACCGCGAAGCCGACGGACACGTAGGTGACGAGCAGGATGACGGTCGACCAGAGTCCCGCCTTGCCGGGGGCGCTCGCGGAGTCCCTGACCTCCTCGGTGAGGTTGACCGCCGACTCCCAGCCCCAGTAGATGAAGACGCCGAGCAGCAGCCCGCCGGTCAGCGCGGCGCCGCCGGCGCCGAAGGGGTTGAGCCAGCTCCAGGAGGGCTCGGCCGAGTCGTAGACGCTGGTGTCGGCGTAGACCGCGTACAGGGCCACGGCGACGAAGATCAGCAGACAGGCGACCTGCGCCAGGATGAGGACGTTCTGCACCTTGGCCGAGAGCTCGGTGCCGATGACGCACACGGCCGTCATCACCAGGATGAGGACCACGGTGAGCAGCTGGCGTACGAAGGTGTTGTCCACCCAGCTGTCGAGCCCGACGGCGAGCAGGCCGAAGGACACGGCCACGTCGGCGAGCGAGCCGACGACGAGGACACCCGTCATCGCGATGGCCCAGCCGCCGAGCCAGCCGGCCCAGGGTCCCATGGCGCGGGTGACCCACGAGAAGGTCGTGCCGCAGTCCTGGTCGACCTTGTTGAGGTAGTAGAACGCGGAGGCGATCAGCAGCATCGGTACGAAGGACGCGAACATCACGCCGGGCGCGTAGATCCCGACCAGGGCGACGACGGGGCCGATCACGGCCGCGAGGGAGTAGGCGGGGGACGTGGAGTTGAGGCCGATGACGAGGGCGTCGACGAAGCCGATGGCGTTCGCCTTCAGCCCTGCGGGGCGTTCGGCGGGCCCGGCGCCCTTGGCGGCGGCATCTTCGGTGGCCATGGTCCCTCCGCCCCGGTCGTGCACGGTCAGAACAGGGAGACTGCGACTGCTGCATTCATCGTAAGGAGGCCCGGTCCGTGTCGCATGTGCGGTGAGCCACCCGGGCGACCGGGGCGCCCGCGCCGCCGGTCACTGTTCGCGCATGCCCCAGGGTGTGCCGTACTCCGTGAGCAGGTCCAGGAAGGGGGCCGGGGGAAAGGCCTCGGGGCCGAGGACGCCGCGGCCGTGCCAGGCCCCGGCCGCGAGGAGTTCCAGGGCGGCCACGGGGTTGACGGCGGTCTGCCACACGACGGCCTGGGAGCCGTACGCGCGCATCGACCACTGGTTGTCGACCACGTGGTAGAGGTACACCTCCCGGGGCCGCCCGTCCTTGGTGCCCTTGACCCAGGTGCCGGCGCAGGTCTTGCCGTGCATGCGGTCGCCGAGGCCCGCGGGGTCGGGCAGGCACGCGGCGACGACGTCGCGCGGGGAGACGCGGACCTCGCCTCCGTCGGCGCCGCGCACGGTGACCGGATCCGTGCGGTCGAGCCCCACCTTGTGGAGGGTGCGCAGGACGCCGATGAACTCCTCGCCGAGCCCGTACTTGAAGGTGACGCGGCGGGTGCTGACCCAGCGGGGGACGAGGAGGACCTCCTCGTGTTCGACGTTCACGCACTCCACGGGGCCGATGCCCTCGGGGAAGTCGAAGACCTCCGGCTCGCTGAAGGGTTCGGTGGTGAACCAGCCGCGCCCCTCCTCGTAGACCACCGGAGGGTTCAGGCACTCCTCGATGGTCGTCCAGATGCTGAAGGACGGGGCGAAGTCGTAGCCGTCGACGACGAGGTTCGCGCCGTCACGGACGCCGATCTCCTCGATCTCGTCGAAGAGCGTGTCGGCGGCGTGGCGGGCGAATACGTCCGCGAGGCCCGGCTCGACGCCCATGCCCACCAGGGCGAGCCGGTCGGCCGCCTCCCACTCGGCGGCCCGGTCGAACTGCGCGTCACCGAGCTTGACCCCGCACTCCTCGTACGGACGCGTGGGGTGCGGCCGGGACAGGGACATCGCCATGTCGAGGTAGTGGGCGCGTCCGGCGAGGGCGGCCTCGAAGAGCGGCAGGACGAAACGGGGGTCGGTGGCGTTCAGGAGGACGTCGCAGCGGTGCTCGGCGAGGGCGGCCCGTACGGCCGCCCGGTCCGAGGCGTCGAGCCGGAGCGCGGTGAACCGGCGCTCGTCCGGGCCCAGGGCGGTGACGGCCGCCTCGGCGCGTGCGAGGTCGTAGTCGGCGACGACGACGTGCTCGAAGAACGAACGACGGGCCGCGATCCGGGTGATCGCCGTACCCACGCCTCCCGCCCCGACCATGAGGACGCGCATGACACCGCACTCCTTGCGTCGACCGGTGCGGTGCCGCTCCCGTCGGTACGAGGAAGCCGCCCCGCCTCCCTCCCGATGATGCCGCCTCTCCCCCGGTTCAGCGCGGGGTGCCGACGGGCTTCTTGGGCTCGACGGGCCGGTCGAAGTGGGCGGTGACCGCGCAGGAGGCGAGCAACAGGCCTGCCACGACCAGGAGGATGGCGCCGATCAGCAGGGAGCAGCCGAGGGTGAGGAGCCGGGCTCGCCGGTCGGGGGCGGTGGTCATGGCCGGAACCTAGCAGTCGGTAATCCGTTCGCGTGGGGTGTTCGAACCTGCCTACGCTCGGCCCCATGACCATGGTCGCGATCCTCAGCGGAGCCGGTGTTTCCACGGACTCGGGCATCCCCGACTACCGGGGCCCCGACGGGGTGTGGACCCGTGACCCGGAGGCCGAGAAGCTCGCCACGTACGAGCACTACACGGCCGACGCCGATGTCCGCAGGCGCGCATGGCGGACGCGGCTCGACGGCCCCGTGCTGCGCGCCGAGCCGAACGCGGCGCACCGGGCGGTCGCCGACTTCGAGCGGACCGGGCACCCGGTGCGGGTGATCACGCAGAACGTCGACGGGCTGCACCAGCTCGCCGGTCTGTCGGCGCGCAAGGTCCTCGAACTCCACGGCTCCGCACGGTCGGTGGTCTGCACGTCCTGCCACGCCCGCTCCTCGATGGAGGAGGCGCTCGACCGGGTGCGGGCCGGTGAGGACGACCCGAGGTGCTCACGGTGCGGCGGGATCCTGAAGTCGGCGACGGTGATGTTCGGACAGCGGCTCGATCCGGTGGTGCTCGGCCAGGCCATGTCGATCGCCAAGGCGGCCGAGGTGTTCCTCGCGGTCGGCACGTCTCTCCAGGTGCAGCCGGCCGCCTCGCTCGCGGGGATCGCCGCCGAGCACGGGGCCCGGCTGATCATCGTGAACGCCCAGCCCACCCCGTACGACGAACTCGCCGACGAGATCGTGCGCGAGCCGATCGGCACCGCGCTCCCCGCGCTCCTGGCGCGGCTGCGCTGAGGCGTCCTCTCCGGCGGACGCCTAGAAGAGCGCCGCCTCCGCCCCGGCGGCTCCCGACTCGAAGGCCAGCAGTCGGCGCTTGCGGTCGAGGCCGCCGCCGTAGCCGGTCAGGGAGCCGCTCGCGCCGACGACACGGTGGCACGGAACGACGATGCTGACCGGGTTCTTGCCGTTGGCGAGGCCGACGGCGCGCGAGGCCCCGGGGTTGCCCAGCTCCTCGGCCAACTCGCCGTAGCTGCGCGTCTCGCCGTACGGGATCCGGCACAGCAGCTCCCAGACCCGGAGCTGGAACGGGGTGCCGATCAGCTTCAACGGCAGCTCGAACGCGGTGAGTTCACCGGCGAAGTACGCATCGAGCTGGCGGGTCGTCTCGCCGAAGGGGCGCGGGTCGGGTGCGCCGAAGGTCTCCTCGGCGGGGCGGTGGCGCTGGCCGGTCATGTGGATGCGGCTCAGGACGCCGTCGACGGCGACCAGGGTCAGCGCGTCGTACGGGCTGTCGATGACGGTGTGCCGGACGTCGGGCATGGCGGGTCGGCTTCCTTCGGGTCGGCCTGGGTGCGGGGCTCAGGCGGGGAGGTGGTTGATCGGGTGGCTGTCCGTGGCCCAGAGGTACTGGACGGCGTACGCGCGCCAGGGCCGCCACCGCGCGGCGCGGGCGGTGAGCGCGGCGGGCGTGGACGGCAGGCCGAGGCCCTCGGCGGCGCGGCGCACGCCCAGGTCGCCCGGGAGGAAGGCGTCGGGGTCGCCGAGCGCCCGCATGGCGATGACCTCCGTGGTCCAGGGGCCGAAGCCGGGCAGGGCGTGGAGCCGGGCGCGCGCCTCGTCCCAGTCGGTCCCCGGGCCGAGGCTCAGGGAGCCGTCGGCGAGGGCACCGACGAGGGTGAGCAGGGTCGTGCGGCGGCTGCGGGGCAGCGCGAGGGACTCGGGGTCGAGCCCGGCGAGCGCCTCGGGGGTCGGGAAGAGGTGGGTGAGGCCGCCCTCGGGGTCGTCGACGGGGACGCCGTGCGCGGCGACCAGCCGGGCGGCGTGGGTGCGGGCGGCCGCCGTGGAGACCTGTTGGCCGAGCACGGCCCGGACGGCGAACTCGGCCGCGTCCACGGTCCTCGGCACGCGCCGCCCGGGTGCCCGCTCGACCAGCGGGGCGAGCAGCGGGTCGTCGCGCAGCTGCTCGTCGACGGCGACCGGATCGGCGTCGAGGTCGAGCAGCCGGCGGCAGCGGCTGATGGCGAGGGTGAGGTCGCGGGGGTCGGTGAGGGAGAGCCGGCAGGCGATGTGGTCGGGCCGGGGGGCGAGGGAGACGATGCCGTGCCCGTGCGGCAGGGTCAGGGTCCGCCGGTAGGCGCCGTCCCGCCACTCCTCCACGCCGGGGACGGCGGTCGCGGCGAGATGGCCGAAGAGGTTGGACGGGTCGAGCGGGGCGCGGTACGGCAGCCGGAGCGCGATCACACCCGGGGTGCTCGGTGTGTCCGCGGTGACGGGTGACCGGGCCGCGCGGGCGCGCAGCTCGCCCGGAGTGAGCGCGAAGACCTCGCGCACGGTGTCGTTGAAGGTACGGATCGAGGCGAACCCGGCCGCGAAGGCGATCTCGGCCATCGGCAGGGGCGTCGTCTCGATGAGCAGCCGCGCGGTCCTGGCACGCTGGGCGCGGGCCAGGGCCAGCGGCCCCGCACCGAGTTCGGCGAGGAGCTGGCGTTCGATCTGGCGGGTGGAGTAGCCGAGCCGGGCGGCGAGCCCGGGCACGCCCTCGCGGTCGACGATGCCGTCCTGGATCAGCCGCATGGCGCGGGCGACGGCGTCGGCGCGGACGTTCCATTCGGGGGAACCGGGGCTCGTGTCCGGCCGGCAGCGCTTGCAGGCACGGAACCCGGCGCGCTGGCAGGACGCGGCGCTCGGGTGGAACACCATGTTCTCGGTCTTCGGTGGGACGACCGGGCAGCTGGGGCGGCAGTAGATCCGGGTGGTCAGCACGGCGGTGAAGAACACGCCGTCGAAGCGGGCGTCCTTCGACCGGACGGCCCGCACGCAGCGCTCGGTGTCGGTGTACATGGCTCCATCGTCGGGGACCGTGGAGACGTGCGCTGGCGAGAAAACGACATGGACCTTCCCGGAGCGGGGCCGACTCGGAGCCCGGGGGCGGCCCTCGGGACGCCCCCGGGGTCCCGCGTGCGGCCCGGTCCGTGTCGATATCCCGCCGGGAGGGGAGCAGCATGGAAGGAGTGGATCCCCGAGGCCGCCGGCGGGCCGAGGAACCGAGGAAGTGGACGGGTGACTGCAGAATCCCTGACGACAGCCGAATCAGCGAGAAGCACCCCATGAGCGGACGGCTCGGCCAACGGCCCAAGGGGTGGGGGCTGCGCAGCGTCGCAGGGCAGGTGTTCGCCCTCCAGGCGGTCATCGTCGTGGTGCTGGTCACCGTGGGCGCGCTGGCCCTGATCTTCCAGGCCAGGTACAACACGGAGTCCGACGCGCGCAATCGCTCCCTCGCTGCCGCGGAGGCCTTCGCGCACGCTCCCGGCCTGCTGGACGCGCTCCGGTCCCCGGACCCGACCGCCGAGCTCCAGCTGCGGGCCGAGGCCGCCCGGACGGCCGCGGGCCTCGACTTCCTCGCCGTGATGACCCCGGACGGGATCCGCTACACCGACTCCCGGCCGGAGCTGATCGGGCAGCGGACCACCGGCGACATCGCGCGCGCCCGGGCGGGCGAATCGTTCACGGAGATCTTCTACGGTGAGCCGTCGGACGCGGTCCGGGCCGTGGTCCCGGTGCGCACGGACGACGGCGACGTCGTGGGTCTGGTCAGCACGGGCATCGAGGTCGAGAACGTCGGCAACGTCGTCGAGGGCCAGTTGCCGCTGCTTCTCGGCACCGCCGCGGGCGCCCTGCTGCTCGCGGTGGGCGGAGCGGCGCTGGTGAGCCGGCGGCTGCGCCGGCAGACGCACGGGCTCGGGCCGGTCGAGATGACCCGGATCAACGAGCACCACGAGGCGGTCCTGCACGCGGTGCGCGAGGGGGTGCTCATCATCGACGCGGACCGGCGGCTGCTGCTGGCCAACGACGAGGCCAGACGCCTGCTCGACCTGGGGCCCGACGCCGAGCAGCGGCATGTCACCGAGCTGGGTCTCGACCCCCGTACCGCCTCGCTGCTCTCCGCGGACCGGGTGGTCAACGACGAGGTGCACCTGGCCGGGGACCGGCTGCTGGCCGTCAACGTACGGCCCACCAAGCCGTACAAGGGCCGTCCCACCGGCACCGTGATGACGCTGCGGGACTCGACCGAGCTGTCCACCGTCTCCGGGCGCGCCGAGGTGGCCAGAGGGCGGCTGCAGCTGCTGTACGAGGCGGGGGTGCGGATCGGCACGACCCTGGACGTGGTGCGTACCGCCGAGGAGCTGGCGGAGGTGGCGGTGCCGCGCTTCGCCGACTTCGTCACGGTGGAGCTGCCCGAATCGGTGCTGCGGGGCGAGGAGCCGTCGCGCGCCCTCAGCGAGATGCGGCGGACCGCGCTGCGGGGTGTCCAGGAGGAGCATCCGTTCCAGCCGGTGGGCGACCGGATCCGGTGCGTGGTGCCGACGACCCCGATGGCGCAGGCGCTCGACAGCGGTCGCGCCGTCCTGGTGGCCGAGCTGGCCACGGCCGACGGCTGGCGGGCCCAGGACCCGGAGGGCGCCTCGGGGGCCCTGGAGTACGGGCTGCACTCGCTCGTCGCGGTGCCCGTCGTCGCCCGGGGCGTGGTCCTCGGGATGGCGAACTTCTGGCGCTCCGAGACCGAGGAGCCGTTCGGGGACGAGGACCTGAACTTCGCCGAGGAGCTGACGGCGCGGGCGGCGGTCTCCATCGACAACGCCCGCCGCTTCACCCGTGAGCACGAGATGGCGGTGACGCTGCAGCGCAGCCTGCTCCCCCGGATCCTCCCCGATCTGTCGGCGGTGGACGTGGCGTACCGCTATCTGCCGGCCAAGGCGGGCGTCGGCGGCGACTGGTTCGACGTGATCCCGCTGCCGGGGGCCCGGGTGGCGCTCGTCGTCGGCGACGTGGTCGGGCACGGGGTGCACGCGGCGGCCACCATGGGCAGGCTGCGGACGGCGGTCCTCAACTTCTCCACCCTCGACCTGCCGCCGGACGAGCTGCTCGGCCACCTCGACGAGCTGATCGACCGGATCGACCGGGTCCCGTCGGAGGGCGGCCCCGACGGTACGACCACGGCCGAGGGCGGTGCGGGCGAGGAGCACGGCGAGGGGCAGGAGCGAATCACCGGCGCCACCTGCCTGTACGTCATCTACGACCCCGCCGACGGCCGCTGCACCATGGCCAGGGCCGGGCATCCCGGGCCCGCCCTGGTCCATGCGGACGGCCGGGTCGAGTACCCGGAGGTGCCCGCGGGGCTGCCGCTCGGCGTGGGCGGGATGCCGTTCGAGACCACCGAGCTGTATCTGCCGGAGGGCAGCCGTCTGGTGCTGTACACCGACGGCCTCCTGGAGGCCCGCGACCGGGACTTCGACACCGGTCTCGGGCTCCTGGGCGAGGCGCTGGCCACCACCGGCCGCAGCCCCGACCAGGCCTGCACGGACATCCTGGCGGCGCTGCTCGTGCCCGCCCCGGACGACGACATCGCGCTGCTCGTCGCCGACACCCGGCGCCTCGAGGCCGAGCGGATCGCGGAGTGGGACGTGCCGGCCGACCCGGCGAACGTCTCCCGGGTCCGCAACGAGGGCGCGGCGCGGCTCGCCGACTGGGGTCTCGACGAGGTCGCGTTCACGGCCGAGCTGATCCTCAGCGAGCTGATCACCAACGCCATCCGGTACGGTGCCGAGCCGATCCGCGTCCGGCTGCTGCGCGACCGTCGGCTGATCTGCGAGATCTCCGACGGCAGCAGCACGGCTCCGCACCTGCGGTACGCGGCGACGACCGACGAGGGCGGGCGCGGGCTCTTCCTCGTGGCGCAGTTCGCCGAGCGGTGGGGCACCCGCTACACCGAACGGGGCAAGGTCATCTGGGCCGAACTGCCGCTGACCACGGCCGACTCGGAGCTGCCGCCGATGCCGGTGCCCGACCTCGACGCGCTGGAGGACCTCGCCTGGTGAACCGGCACGGGCGGGCCGGCCTCGGCGCAGGCAGGGCTCAGCCCAGGGAGCGCTCAGCGCAGGCAGGACTGAGAGCAGGGAGGGCTCAGCGCAGGGAGGTACGGGCCAGCAGGACCGCCACGTCGTCCCCGGGCGCGCAGGGCAGGAGCTGGTCGAGGATGGTCTGGCAGACCTGGCTGAGCGGTCGTTCGAGGTCCACCAGGGCATCGGCGAGCCGGTCCATGCCCTCGTCGAGGTCGCGGTCCCGGGCTTCGATGAGGCCGTCGGTGTACAGCACCAGGAGGCTGCCGGGGGGCAGCAGGACCTCCTCGGTGGCGAAGGCCTGCCCACCGGTGCCGAGCGGGGTTCCCGGCGGCCCCTCCAGGAAGGTGATCGCCCCGTCGGCGGTGGCCACGGCGGGTGGCGGGTGTCCGGCGCGGGCGAGGACGACACTGCCGGTGGCCGGGTCGTGCACGGCGTAGACGCAGGTCGCCATCTCGTCCTCGCCCAGGTCGGCGACGACGGCGTCGAGGGAGTGCAGCAGCTCGGCCGGGGGCACGCCGTGCCGGGCGAGGGTCCGCACCGCCGTACGGAGCTGGCCCATGACGGCGGCGGCGTGGATGCCGTGGCCCATGACGTCGCCGATGACGAGCCCGGTCCTGCCCTCGGGCAGGACGATGACGTCGAACCAGTCGCCACCGACGTCGTGGTCGCTCGCGGGCAGGTAGCGGCCGGTCAGCTCCAGGCCCTCGGCCTTCGGCAGGCCGCTGTTGGTGAGGCTGCGCTGGAGGGTGAGGGCGGCCTCGCGCTGGGTGGTGTACATGCGGGCGTTGTCGATGTTCAGGGCGGCGCGGGCGACGAGTTCGTCGATGAGCACGAAGTCCTGCTCGTCGAAGGGTTCGCGGTCGGAGAGCCGGGTCACGGAGACGGTGCCGAGCACCTTGCCGCGGGCGACCAGCGGGACGATCCGCGCGCAGCCGATACTGGCCTCGAAGTAGGCGCGCAGGGGTTCGGTGCGCGGGTCGGGGAAGAGCGCCGGCAGGTCGGAGTGGTAGAGGTTCATCGGCCGGGCGTCGGTGATGACCTGCTCGTACGGCGTACCCAGCGGGATCTGGAAGGTCTGTCCCGGGACGAGCACCGCGGTGGGGGCGGTCGGGTCGGGGAAGGTGGCCGCGAGGCGGCGCAGCAGCCCCTGGGTGGAGGCACCGACGTCGTCGGGTTCGAGCACGGATTCGAGCAGCTGGACGTCGGCCGAGTCGGCGAGCTGCGGGACGAAGAGCTGGACGATCTCCTCGGCGGTCTGGTGCAGGTCGAGGGTGGTGCCGATGCTCTTGCCCGCCTCGGCGAGCAGGGCGAAGCGCCGGTTGGCCCGCTCGGCCTCGACGAGCGCCCGCTGGCCCTCGGTGATGTCGATGAGCGAGGCGATCAGGCCGAGCCCGCGGCCCGAGCCGTCGACGAGCGGGGCGTAGGAGCAGGACCAGGTGCGGTCGTGCTCGGGGTCGGCGGGGGTGCGGCCGGTGCGGCGTACGTCGACGACGGCCCGGCCGCTGTCCAGGACCTGCCGCATGGTGGCTTCCAGGGCGACGGCGTTGACGCCCGGCACGACCTCGGTGAGCCGTTTTCCCAGGTGCTCGGCGGGTGAGACGCCGTTCATCCGCGCCAGCGCGTCGTTGACACGGATGAACCGCAGGTCGGTGCCGAGGGTGGCGAGGCCGATCGGCGACTGGGTGAAGAGGCTCTGGAGCGCGGCGAGCGAGTCCCGCATGCGCAGGACCTCGGAGGTCTCGACCGCGATGAGCATGGCTCCCGGCCGCCCCTGGGGGTCGACCTCGGGGACGATCCACATCTCCATGGTCACTTCGTGACCGTCCCTGTGCCGTACGGGCAGGGTGCCGACGACGGTCTCACCGGCCTGGACGCGCAGGGTCAGCTGGTCGGCGAGCTCCTGGTTGGCCTCGGGCACCAGGATGGGCGCGGCGGGGCGGCCGATCACGTCCTCGGGGCGGTATCCGAGCAGGTCCTGGGCGGCCAGCGACCACTCGACGACGCACCCGTCCGCGTCCTCGCGCCAGAGGGCGATCGGGAGGACCTCCCGCAGGACACCGGCGTAGCCGATGGCCGCCGGCGGTCGCTCCGGCGTCTGGCTCGCCGACTCAGAAGTGTCCAACGGTTCGACCTAACCCCGGGGGGTGTCTTCCTACTCGATCACCCTATCCGAGCCCTCGTCACGGAGCCTTGCGGTACGGCTGAGGGAGTGGTCGGGCACCGGGGACGTACGGCCGGGTGCCGCGGGCGTACGGCCGTCGGCGGCGCCGGGTGCCGGGGGCGTGCGGCCGGGGCAGCGACCGGCCGCCGGGGGTTCCGCCGTCACCGACCCGCCGGTAACTTGGCGCCGCCCACTCCCCCACCCTCCTGGCAGGTACGAGATGCAGCACTTGTTACGTGTGGTCCGAGGCGCCCTGCTCACGGGCGCCCTGCTGGCCCCGGCGGTCGTGCCGGGCGCCGCCGCGGCGCAGCCCGGCCCGGCCTCCGAGACCCCCTCCACGGCAGCGGCCACGGCCGCCGTCGACTGGACGCCGCCGCTGTCCACGCGCGGCCGGTACATCGTCGACGCCGACGGCGACCGCTTCCGGCTCCGCTCCGCGAACTGGGACGGCGCCCAGGGCTCGTGGAACGGCTCGGGCGACCTCGCCGACCCCGCCAACCACCACGCCGGGCAGAACGCCCACGGCATCCCGATCGGCCTGGACCGCGTCCCGCTGCCCACCCTCCTCGCGGACTTCCGCGCCCTCGGGCTCAACAGCATCCGGCTGCCGTTCTCCAACGAGATGCTGCGCGCCACCGCTCCCGTGCCGGACGCGGCCGTCGCCGCCAACCCGCAGCTGCGCGGCAAGAACCCGCTCCAGGTCTTCGACGCCGTCGTCGCCGCCCTCACCGACGGCGGGTTCGCCGTCGTGCTCAACAACCACACCGTGACGACCCGCTGGTGCTGCGGCGTGGACGGCAACGAGCGCTGGAACAGCAGCGGGCAGTCCACGGCCCGGTGGGCCGACGACTGGGTCTTCATGGCGAAGCGCTACCGCGCCAACCCGCGCGTGGTCGGCGCCGACCTCTACAACGAGGTCCGGCGCGACGTCTGGGACGACCCCAACTGGGGCCTCGGCGACAACCACGACTGGCACGCCGCCGCGCAGGAGGCCGGCGACCGCATCCTCGCCGAGGCCAACCCGGACCTGCTCATCGTCGTCGAGGGCATCAACTGGCAGGGCATCCCGGTGGACGGCTTCCCGCACGGCCGCCCCACCCTCGCCCCGGTCCGTACCCTCTCGCACACCCTCGCGGTCTCCGGCAAGCTGGTCTACTCGGCCCACTTCTACGGCTACACGGGCCCGAACCACAGCGGCGCCACCGGCCTGGGCGAGACCACCGACCCCCGCTACCAGGACCTCACCCGCGAGCAGCTCCGCCAGGTCGTCCACGACCAGGCGCTGTACGTCTCGGCCGAGACCGGCCGGCACTTCACCGCCCCCGTCTGGGTCAGCGAGTTCGGCATCGGCGCCGACGAGCGCGTCGACAGGCCGCGCGCCTGGTTCGGGAACCTGACCGAGCTGCTGCGGGACGCCGACGTGGACTACGCCTACTGGCCCCTGGTCGGCTGGCGCACCAGCGCCGGCGGGGGCGACAGCTGGGCGCTGCTGCGGTACGACTCCGAGGGCCGGCGGACGGGCGTCCTGGACGCGGACGACTGGCGCGCCCCCGCCTGGACCGCCCTGACGCAGGCGCCCGGCCGCACGGGGCCGGTGCCCGTCTCGACCGCCTGGTACCAGCTGACGACCGACCACCGCGACCACAACGCCTCGCTGCGGGTGCGGGCGGCGGGCGACTGGGACAGCGGCGCCCGCAAGGCCGTCTGCCCCGACGGGTCCCGGCTCGCCGGGCTCAGCCACACGGGCGGCCGTGGCCTCTGCGTGAGTGCGGGACCGCGGGCCGGCTCCGGCGGCCACACGGTCGTCCGGGACGAGTCGCACGTCCCCGCGGGCGGGGACTGGGCCTCGGGCTACACCAAGTACCAGTGCCCGGCCGGGCAGTTCCTCATCGGGTACAGCCTCAGGGACGCGCGGGTCTCCGCCGCCCTGTGCGCCCCGGCGGGCACGGCGCTCCCGGCGGGCGCGGGCCGCACGCTGTGGTTCGACCGAGGCGACAACCGCCCGGCCGGGAACCCCGGGGGCGAGTACGCGCAGGGCCACTACAAGGGGCAGTGCGCGCCCGGCGAGTACGCGGCCGGGATCGCCTTCACCACCCGGTTCGGGGCCCGGCCGTCACCGGCCGCGCTGCTGTGCCGCCCGGAGGCGTAGGCCTGGGGAGTCTCAGTCCAGCGCGGCGGCGACGGACTGCGCCAGGAACGGGATCCGGTGCGCGCAGACCCCCGCGATGTTGATGCGGCCGGCGTCCGTCCCGTAGACGCCGGACCGCTCGCGCATCCGGCGCATCTGCTCCGGCGTCAGCGGCAGCATGGAGAACATGCCCTTCTGGCGCCGGAGCGAGGCCGCCACGTCCGGGCGGCCGAGGGCGTCCAGGTGCGCGACGAGGTCCGCCCGGTTGGCGGCGATCCGGCCGCGCATGGCGTCGAGTTCCGACCGCCAGGTGTCCCGGAGCCCGGCGTCCTCCAGGACGGTGGCGACGACGGCGGCGCCGTGGTCGGGCGGCATCGAGTACAGGACGCGGGCGGCGTTCTGCAGGGCGGTCTCGACGTGCCGCAGGGTCCGCCGGGACGGGCCGAGGACGATGGCGCAGCCGGTGCGGTCGCTGTAGAGGCCGAAGTTCTTGGAGCAGCTGACGGCGATCAGCACCTCGGGCAGCCGGTCGGCCAGCATGCGGGTGGCCCACAGGTCGGCGTCGAGGCCGTCGCCCAGGCCGTGGTAGGCGAGGTCGACGAAGGGGACCCAGCCGTTCGCCCCGGCGAGCGCGGCGAGCGCCTCCCAGGTCTCCGCGTCGGGGTCGGTGCCCGTGGGGTTGTGGCAGCAGCCCTGGAGCAGGACCACGTCGCCCCGGCGCGCGGCGCGCAGATCCTCGAGCAGGCCGTCGCCGTACCGGTAGGTGCGGACCGTGAGCCCGGCGCCTTCGAGGATGGGGCGGTGGTTGACGTACGCCGGGTCGCTGATCCAGACCGTGGTGCCGGGGCGGGTCTGGCGGACGAGATCGGCGAGGAGCCGCAGGGCCCCGGTGCCGGCCACGGTCTGGACGGCCGTCGCGCGGGCGGTCCGCTCCTCGGTGCCCAGGACCATGGAGGCCATGGACCGGTTGAAGGCGGTGTTGCCGGAGAGGCCCCGGTACTCCTTGGAGAAGGCCCGGTCGGCCAGGCGTATCTCGGCCTCCTTGACGGCGGCCATGACCGGGGTGGCCCCGGTGTGGTCGCGGTAGACGCCGAGGACGAGGTCGAGGCGCTCGGGGCGCGGGTCGGCGGCGAACTCGGCCGACAGGTCCCACAGCGGGTCGACGGGCGGGGCGGCGAGCAGCTCAAGCATGGGCGGAGACCTTGCTTCGGGGGCGCCGGTTGGCGAGCGCGACGCCGAGGGTGATGAGGGGGACGCCGACGAGCACGGACAGGGTGGGCGACTCGTCGAGGAGCGGGACGGCGAGCAGGACGACGACGACCGGGCTGAGGCTGCCGACGACGGAGCTGCGCTCGGGGCCGAGACGGCGGATGGCGAAGGCGTACAGCAGGCCGGCGCAGAGCCCGACGCCCAGTCCCTGGACGACGAGGAAGAGCGCGATGTCACCTGCGGCGGCGTGGGCGAGTCCGGTGGGCAGGACGCCGGTCAGGGCGAGCAGGGCGACGACGGCGAAGGACGGCAGGCAGAGCAGGCCGATGGAGCCGATCGGGTCGAGGTCGACCTCGCGCAGGCCCACGGTGTACAGGGCCCAGAGGCCGCTGGCGAGCAGCAACGTTCCGGCACCGAGCAGGACGTCCGCGTCCAGGGCGGCGGTGTACCGCCAGACCAGGGCGGCGACGCCGGCGACGATCAGGGCGAGGCCGGCCGCCTGGGTACCGCGCGGGGCGCTCTTCCCGCCCGCGACCATGAGCGCGGAGACGAAGAGCGGGACCATGCCGGGGACGATGGCGCCGACGAAGGCGGCCGAGGTCAGCGAGCCGCCGTACATGGCGGCGAGGAAGAAGGGGACGCCCGCGCCGCAGACGATCTTGGCGGCGGTGGCGGGCCGTACCGCGAGGAGCCGCCGTCGGCGCCGCCACAGGGCGGGGGCCAGGACCACCAGCGGCACCCCGAAGCGGAGCAGGGCCGCGTCGGCGGGCAGCAGGGTGGAGGCGCCGAGCGCGCGGGCGCTGAGCGCGAAGGCGGCCCAGATGGCGACGGTGAGGAACAGGGCGACGAGGCCCACGGCCTGCGGCGAGAGCGCGCCGCCGCCGGTCCGGTCGTCGGCGCGAGGCGCCTGCCGCAGCGGCGGTGCTCCCGCCGTCCGTATACCCCCCACGAGGAGCCTCCCGCTCGAATCCACTGCTTTCGAGCAACGGTAGGGCTTGCGGCGGGGCAGCCGATTGCCAGTTCTGCCCTCCAGACCTACCGTGGGGGCAGAATCTGCCAAGGATCGGTCGGTAGCAGCGAGGAGTGGGCTTGGACGCCGTGGACTTCCAGATCATCCGCGAGCTGCAGGCGGACGGGCGCCTGTCCAACCAGGACCTCGCCGACCGGATCCGACTCTCTCCCTCCCCCTGTCTGCGCCGGGTGCGCCGGCTGGAGGAGGCGGGCCTGATCCGCGGCTACACGGCGGTGGTGGACCAGGTCGGCTTCGGACTGCCGATCACCGTCTTCGTACGGATCCGGCTCGAACGCCACACGCGCGAGATCGTCGACGTCTTCGAGGACCACGTCGGCCGGATCGAGCACATCCAGGACTGCTATCTGATGGCGGGCAGCAGCGACTATCTGCTCAGGGTCGTGATCGAGAACCTGGAGGCGTACGAATCCCTGGTACGGCACCGGATCCACGCGATCCCGGGCATCGCCTCGATCGAGTCCAGCTTCGCCTACGGCAGCGTGAAGCAGTCCAAGGTCTACCCGCGCCCGGCCTGAGCCGGGCGCGGTCGGGGACGGTCCGCGGCGGGGAGGGTCAGAGGCCGAACTCCTGCGGGGAGACCCCGAGCGCCGCGCACGCCTCGCGCAGCACCTGCTCCTCGGCCGGGGCGACGTACCCGTCGGCGCCGGCGACGACGAAGCCGGTCTGCACGACCGCCTTGGCCTCCACGGGCTTCTTGGCCGCCTTCGCGATCTCCTGCAGCGCCTCCGCCTTGCCCTGCTGGAAGTTGTACGTCAGCTGGTCGACGTGCTTGTTGAACCGCTGCCGCAGCTGGTCCGGCGGGAAGTTGCGCAGGACGTCGTTCTGCAGGATCAGCGACTCCACGTGCTGCCGCTCGGCCGGGTCGACGGACCCGTCGGCGGCCGCGACCAGCGCGCACATGGCCATGCTGGCGTCCCGGTACGCACCGCTCTTGAGTTCCGTCTTCAGGGAGGCCAGCTGGGTCTTGAGCACGCCCACGAGCTGGGCCTTGGACCCCCCGCCGGCGGCCCCGCCCGGCCGGGCCTGGGCGCCGGAGCCGGCGCCGCGCGCTCCCTGCGCCTGCTGCTGCAGCCCCTTGGCCTGGTCCTTGATCCGGTCCCACATCGCCATCCGTGCCACCTCGCGTACGCGTTCGCTGCTCCGCGCGAGTACCGCGCGTCCCCCTGAGAACTCCCCCGGGCCCCGCCGAGTTCCCCGCAGCGGGCCGGGGCGGCCCGGACCTCGCATCGCTTGTGCGTCGTACCGCCCTAGACTGGGCGCATGGGAGACGGCACGACCGGCATCACGACAGGGGCCGTCGCGCGGCGCCTGGGCGTCTCCCCGACCACGCTCCGGTCCTGGGACCAGCGGTACGGCATCGGTCCCGCCGCGCGCGAGAACGGCCGGCACCGGCGCTGGACACCGGCCGACGTGGCCGTGCTGGAGGCGATGTGCCGCCTCACCACGTCCGGGGTACCCCCCGCGGAGGCCGCCCGGCTGGCCCGGACGGGCACCGGCTCCCCTGCGGCCGAGCCCGCCGCGACGACACCGGCGCCCACCCGGGCCCCGGGGTCCGGCAACGGGCTGCCGCTGGCCGACGTGCGCCAGGAGTTCCGGGGCCTGGCCCGGGCCGCGGTGCGTCTCGACAGCCCGGCCATGGACACGCTGCTGCGCGGCCTGCTGGCCACGCACGGGCTCGTCACCTCCTGGGAGGAGGTCATGGGGCCCACGCTGCACGCGGTCGGCCGCAAGTGGGAGTCGTCGGGCGACCGGTACGTCGAGGTCGAGCACCTGCTGTCCTGGCACATCTCCACGGCCCTGCGCCGGACGGCGGACACCGCGCCTCCGCACCGCGCCGACGCCCCACCGGTCCTGCTGGCGTGCGTCCCCGGCGAACAGCACACCCTCCCCCTGGAGGCCCTGACGGCGGGTCTGACCGAACGGGCCCTGCCCACCCGGATGTTCGGCGCCTCCGTGCCCGCCGAGGCGCTCGGCTCTGCCGTCGGACGGCTCGGCCCGCTGGCCGTGGTCCTCTGGTCCCAGTCCCGCTCCACCGCCGCGCACGCCCTGGCCCGGCACGTCGCGGACACCTCGTTCGGGGTCAGAGGCGCCCGGACGCGCCCGCTGGTGCTCCTCGCCGGTCCCGGCTGGGCGGGCAGGGCGCCCGCGCCGGGCATGCTCCGCCCGACCGGCCTGCGCGAGGCGCTCGACGTCCTCACCCACCGCTACACGGACCTGCCGCTCCTCCCCGACCGGCCGTGACGCACGCGTCGTTCGTGCGTCGCTCGAGGACGCCACGGGAGCGCTACCTCCGCCGTGCGACGGCCTCCCCGGCGGCCTTCGCGTCGGCCCGCTCGGCGCCGTCCTCGGCCGCACGGGCGATCCTGCGGGCCATGCCGCCGAACACGACCGCGTGGAACGGGGCGACGCTCCACCAGTAGAGCTGCCCGGCGAGACCCCGCGGATGGAAGAGGGCGCGCTGCCGGTACCGGGACCGGCCGTCGCCGTCCCGCTCCGCGTACATCTCCAGCCAGGCCTTGCCCGGCAACCGCATCTCCGCCCGGAGTCTGAGCATGCTTCCCCGCTCGATCTCCTCCACGCGCCAGAAGTCCAGGGCGTCCCCGACGCGCAGCGAGGCGGCGTCGCGCCGACCGCGGCGCAGCCCGGCCCCGCCGACGAAGCGGTCGAGCCAGCCGCGTACGGCCCAGCCGAGCGGGAAGGAGTACCAGCCGTTCTGGCCGCCGATCCCCTCGATGACCCGCCACAGCGCCTCGGGGCGGGCCTCGACCTCCCGTTCCCGTTCGTCGGTGTACAGGCTGCCGCCCGCCCAGTCGGGGTCCGTGGGCAGCGGGTCGCTGGGGGCGCCCGGCAGCGCGGCCGAGGACCAGCGGGTGACGACCTGGGCGTCGCGCACCCGCTGGAGGGCGAGGGCCAGTGCGCGGTCGAAGGGCAGGGGCGTGCCCGGCGGGTCGGGGACGTGGCGGGCGATGTCGTGCTCGGCGCACACGACCTCGTACTTGAGCGATTCGGCGAGGGGGCGGGCGAGCGCGGCGGGTACCGGGGTGACGAGCCCGATCCAGTGGCTGGACAGCCGGGGGGTCAGCATGGGCACGGGCAGGATCAGCCGGCGGGGCAGCCGCGCGACCTGGGCGTACCGCTCCATCATCTGCCGGTAGGTGAGGACGTCGGGACCGCCGATGTCGAAGGCGCGGTTGACGTCGGCCGGCATCAGGGCGCTGCCGACGAGGTAGCGCAGGACGTCCCGGACGGCGATGGGCTGGACCCGGGTGCTGACCCAGCTGGGGGTCACCATGACGGGGAGGCGTTCGGTGAGGTAGCGCAGCATCTCGAAGGAGGCGGAGCCGGAACCCACGACGACGGCCGCCCGCAGGACGGTCGTCGGCACCCCGGACGCGAGCAGGATCCTGCCGACCTCGGCCCGGGAGCGCAGGTGGGGGGACAGCTCGTCGACCGGGATTCCGGCGGGGGTGAGGCCCCCGAGGTACACGATCCTGCGGACCCCGGCGGCCCGGGCCTCGGTCGCGAAGGTACGGGCGGCGAGGCGGTCCGTCTCCTCGAAGTCCCGCCCGGAGGTCATCGAGTGCACGAGGTAGTAGGCGACGTCCACGTCGCGCAGCGCGGGCCGCAGGCTGTCGGCGTCCCTGACGTCGCCCCGCACCACGTCGACGCGGTCCGCCCACGGGTGGTCGCGGAGGTGGGCGGGGGTGCGGGCCAGACAGCGGACGGTGTGCCCCGCGTCGAGCAGTTCGGGCACGAGCCGGCCGCCGATGTAGCCACCGGCGCCGGTGACCAGGCACTTCATGGGCGGCCACCCCTTTCCGTCGGGTCCGGGACCGTCATGTCCCGGACGGAACGCCACACAGAGTTCGCCCGGAGCCGCCTCGCCGGATGCGCGGCCGTCGCATCCGCGCGGCGGGCGGGGCGGTCAGCGGGTCTGGATCGCGAACTCCCGGTACGCCGTCTCGTCGAAGAGGACGAACCTGACCTCCTCGACGGAGGTCTCCGTGCTCCGTACCGTCTCGACCGCGATGCGGGCGCCGTCGTCCAGGGGCCAGCCGTAGATCCCGGTCGAGATCGCCGGGAAGGCGACGGTGCGCGCGCCGAGTTCGTCCGCCACGCGGAGCGACTCGCGGTAGCAGGAGGCGAGCTGCTCCGAGCGGTCCTCGTCGCGGGACCAGACGGGGCCGACGGTGTGGATCACCCACCGCGCGTCGAGCCGGCCCGCCGTGGTGGCGACGGCCTGGCCGGTGCGGAGGCCCTTGCCGTAGTCGCCCGCCCGGAGGGCGCGGCACTCCGCCAGGATCTCGGGGCCGCCCTTGCGGTGGATCGCGCCGTCGACGCCGCCTCCGCCGAGGAGGGAGGAGTTCGCGGCGTTCACGATGGCGTCCGCGTGCTGCGCGGTGATGTCCCCGAGGACGAGGGCGATGGCCGGGCCTGTGGTCATACGACCATCATCACCCGGCGCCGCGTCATCGCCCTGTCGCCCGGAGCCTGCGCCAGACCGCCTTCGCCGCGTTGTGCCCGGACATGCCGTGCACGCCAGGACCGGGCGGGGTCGCCGAGGAGCAGAGGAACACGGCCGGGTGGGGGGTCGCGTACGGGAAGAGCGACAGCTTGGGGCGCAGCAGCAGCTGCAGTCCGCGCGCCGCGCCGCAGGCGATGTCGCCGCCCACGTAGTTGGCGTTGCGGACGGCGAGCTCCGCCGGGCCCGCCGTGGCGCGGGCCAGGACGCGGTCGCGGAAGCCGGGCGCGAAGCGCTCGATCTGGCGCTCGATGGCGTCCGTGAGATCGCCCTCCCAGCCGTTCGGCACATGGCCGTACGCCCAGAAGACGTGCTTGCCCTCGGGGGCGCGGCCGGGGTCGACGAGGCTGGGCTGGGCGGTGATGAGGAACGGCGTCCGGGGCGCCGTGCCGGAGGAGGCCTGGCGCAGCGCGGTGCCGATCTCTCCGCTGGTGGGCCCGATCTGGACGGTCCCGGCCGCACGGGCCTCCTCGGCCGTCCAGGGCACGGGGCCGTCCAGGGCGTAGTCGATCTTGAAGGCGGCGGCGCCGTACCGGTAGTGGTCGTAGTACCCGCCGAAACCGGCGATCCGGGCGAGGGCGGTGGGCGAGGTGTCGAAGACGTACGCGCGGGCCGGCGGCAGGTCGTCGAGCCGCTTGACCTCGTAGTCGGTGTGGACCGCGCCGCCCAGGTCCTTCAGGTACGCGGCGAGGGCGTCCGAGATCGACTGGGAGCCGCCCCGGGGCAGCGGCCAGCCGTGCTCGTGCGCGGCGAGCGCGAAGACGAGCCCGACCGCCGAGGTGGCGAAGCCGTCGAGCGGGGCGATGACATGGCCGACGAGGCCGGAGAAGAGGGCGCGCGCCTTCTCGTCCTGGAAGCGGCGGGTGAGCCAGGTCGAGGGCCGCAGCCCGTCGAGCCCGAACCGGGCGAGGGTGACCGGGTCCCTGGGCAGCGCGGTGAGCGGCAGGGACATGAAGTCCCTTGTCAGGGTGGACCACTTGCCGAGGTACGGGGCGACCAGGCGGCGGTAGGTGCCGGCGTCGCGCGGCCCGAGGGAGGCGGCGGTCTCGGCGACGGAGCGGGAGAGCACGGCGGCGGTGCCGTCGTCCCACGGGTGCGCCATCGGCAGCCGCGCGTGCAGCCACTCCAGGCCGTACCGGTCGAGCGGCATGGTGTTGAAGACGGGCGAGCCGATCCCGAGCGGGTGTACGGCGGAACAGGGGTCGTGGCGGAAGCCGGGGAGGGTCAGCTCCTCCGTGCGCGCACCGCCCCCGACGGTGGGCTTGGCTTCGAACACGGCGACGGAGAAGCCGCGTCGGGCGAGTTCCACCGCGGCGGTCAGTCCGTTGGGTCCCGCCCCCACGACGACGGCATCGAGCATCGACGGCACCTTGGACTCCTTCGTCAGTCAGCCGATGGCCAAGACTCCCAGGATATTCCGGCGCGTCGGCGCGGATCACCGCCCCTGGAGCAGTGTCCGGATCCGCTCGGCGGTGGCCTGGTCGCGCGCCGCGGTGAAGGGCAGCGCGTTGCCACCGGTGATCCGGAACGGCTCGCCCGCGACGGTGGTGTCCGCGCCGCCCGCCTCGGCGACCAGGAGTAGTCCTGCGGCGTGGTCCCAGGCGTACTCCCACGAGAAGGCGGTGGCGTCGAGGTCGCCCCGGGCCACGGCCAGGTACTCGAGTCCGGCGGAGCCGCAGGGACGCGGGCCGACACCCTCGACGCGCAGGCCGAGCAGGGCGGCCTTCTGGTCGTCGGTGGTGTAGTCGGGGTGGGAGGTGGCGACCCGCAGGGCCGCGCCGGCGGCGGGCGAACCGGACCGTATCGGCGCGCCGTTGAGCGTGGCGCCGCGCCCGCGCACGGCGATCGCCATCTCGTCGAGCACCGGGGCGTAGGTCCAGGAGGCGAGCACCTCGCCGCGGACCGCGAGGGCCACGAGCGTGCAGAATCCGGACTCGCCGCGCACGAACTGGCGGGTGCCGTCGACGGGGTCCACGATCCACACCGGGGCGTCGCCCTGGATGGCCTCGTACACCGTCGGGTCGGCGTGGACGGCCTCCTCACCGACGACCACCGAGCCGGGAAGCAGTGCCGTGAGGGACGCGGTGAGGTGGGCCTCCGCGGCCCGGTCGGCGACCGTCACGAGGTCGTGCGGCCCGTTCTTCTGGTCGATCTCGTGCGCGTCCAGCTGCCGGAAGCGCGGCGTGATCTCGGCGGCGGCCGCCTTGCGGACGGCCTCCTCCACCTCGGTCGTACCACCGGCGAGGACGTGCTCGAGGAACTCTTCGGTCATGCGTCCAGTCATGTGTCCAGCTAAGCACGACGGTCTGACACCCGAAGCGCCGCCTTCGTAACCCTCTGTTTCCCCGCGGAGTACCTTTCGGACGGTTTCACCCCTTAGGGTCGGGCCGCATCCGGTCCGGCTCGGGCGGGCGGTGGGCGAACCATTTCCGGTCGTCCTCCAGTTGGGCCGCGAGCGAGACGAGGAGCGGCTCGCTGCCCGCGGGCCCGAGGAGCTGGGCGCCGACGGGAAGGCCCTCGGGGGTGAACCCGGCGGGTACGTTGACGCCCGGCCAGCCGAGGACGTTCCAGGGCCATGCGTACGGGCAGGCGGAGGCCATCGTCAGGTCCGTGCGCCAGGCCGGCATGGCGTCGAAGGTGCCGATACGGGGCGGGGGAACGGCCGTCGTCGGCGCGAGCAGCACGTCGTACGTGTCGAAGAGCGCGCCGACCCTGCGGTGCTGGCGGGACTCGCGGGCGCGGGCCGCGCGCAGGGCCCGGCCGGCGAGCCTGCGACCACTTCCCGCGGCGCTGCGGGTGCGCGGATCGAGCAGTTCCGGCTGAGGGTGCCGGTCGGCGTACTCGGCGATCCCCGCGGTCGCGCGCGGCAGGAAGCTCAGCCCGATGAGCCCGTAGCGGGGGCGCGCCTCCTCGACGGTGTGGCCGAGACCGGTGAGCGCGTCGGCGAGATCGGCGACGGCGCTCCGTACGGCGCGGTCGAGGGGGTTGTACGTGGCGGTGAACGGCGCCCGCCAGGCGAGCGCGATCCGCAGCCGGCCGGGTTCTCTGCGCGCCGCGGCCGAGGCGTCGACGACGGTGGGCTGGAAGCGGGGGGGGGGGGGGGGGCCCCCCCCCCCCGGGGGGGCGCGCGGGGGGGCGGCCCCCGGCGGGGGCGGCGCGGCCGGTGACTTTGTTTGATGGGAGCGGTAGTAGTT